>CAZLNH010000027.1:0-17321 GCA_964560775.1 uncultured Woeseiaceae bacterium
GTCTCCCGCCATGCGTCGAAGGACCTCGACGTTGTCGCGAGCGCGAGCAAGCCGGGCACGCATTGCGTTACGGTACTATTCGTTCGCAATGGTGCGGTGCTCGGCAGCCGCAATCATTTCCCGAGGCTGGCAGGCGAGGCGACCCGGGAGCACATGATGGGCGGCTTCCTGTCGCAATATTACCTGGGCCGCGAAGCGCCGCCCGAGATCGTCGTTGACGCTGACGTCGAGGATCGCGACCTGCTCGAGGCCGAGTTCTCGCGGCGTTCCGGCCATACAGTGCGAATCCGGCCAAACGTACGGGGCCGCCGTGCGCGCTGGCTCGCGCTGACAACGACAAATGCGGAGCAGGGCCTCAACATGAAACTTGCCAGCAACGCCACGCTGCAGCGACAGTTCCGCAGCCTAGGCGAAGCGCTGCATATGGAGAGTCCGCCGGAGCGGCTGGAGTGCTTCGATATCAGCCATATTTCGGGTGAGGCGACCGTGGCGTCGTGCGTCGTTTTCAACCAGACCGGACCGTTGAAATCCGATTACCGCCGCTTCAACCTGAAGACAGCAGCCGCCGGAGATGACTACGCGGCGATGAAGGAAGCCCTGGCACGACGATATGCCCGTGTCCGGAAAGGCGAGGTGCCCTTGCCGGATGTACTGTTCGTCGACGGCGGCAAGGGGCAGCTCGCGCAGGCTATGACCGTTCTCGATGAGCTGGAAATCGACTGGTTGCAGGTCGTCGCGGTGGCCAAAGGCCGATCGCGCAAGCCGGGCATGGAGCAGCTCTTCTTGGCAGGTCAAAATACGCCCACTATACTGCCCGCTGATTCGCCGGCACTGCATTTGATTCAGCAGCTCCGCGACGAAGCGCACCGTTTCGCGATCACGGGACATCGGCAGCGGCGCGGCAAGGCCAGGACCACGTCACGACTCGAACAGATTCCCGGCCTGGGGCCCAAGCGGCGCCGCGAACTGTTGCGGCAGTTTGGCGGACTGCCGGGAGTGTCATCGGCGAGCGTCGATGACCTTGCACGCGTGCACGGCATCAGCAAGGCGCTTGCGGAGCGCATCTACAACGATCTACATCTTGATGGGCAGAACTAGACAATTAAGGGCCCTTGCACGTCGTGAAACTCAATCTCGCCATTATCCTGACACTGGTTCGAATCCTGGCGATTCCGGTTGTTGTATTGTGCTTCTACGCACCGATTCCACACGCGCGACCCATCGCCGGCCTTGTGTTCGGCCTCGCGGCGATCACCGACCTGCTGGATGGCTGGGTTGCCAGGCGCTTCAACCAGACTTCCAGATTTGGCGAGTTCCTCGACCCGGTCGCTGACAAGCTGATGGTCACGATCGCGATGATTGTCCTCGTGCAGAGCGACCCGCGATCAACGGTCGACATTATCGCGATGATTATCATTGGTCGCGAGATTACCGTCTCGGCACTGCGGGAGTGGATGGCAACGATCGGCGAACGGGCCAACGTCAAGGTGTCATTTGGTGGCAAGATTAAAACCGTGCTGCAGATGTTCGGCATCGCGTTCATGCTTTTCCAGCAGCCGATTCTCAACGTCGAGGTCTACACCCTCGGGTTCGTGCTGCTGCTGCTGGCCGCCGGCATGACGCTGTGGTCTATGTTCGCCTACCTGCGAGCGGCCTGGCCGTCCATGCAGGTGGATCGCTGACGCGAGCGGACGGGCCACTTGACACTTCGGATCACACCGCTAAAATTGCCGCCCCTCTGCTGCTAATGCAGAGCTGTCCACCGAATGCGGGAATAGCTCAGTTGGTAGAGCGCAACCTTGCCAAGGTTGAGGTCGCCGGTTCGAGCCCGGTTTCCCGCTCCAAATTCTTATACCTTTCAGCCGCTTGCCCGTGACACAGGTGATCCGGGCCCGTACAGTGCCTGACCGGCAATTGACGGAGTAGCACGGTATGGCAACCGGCGGATATCAGGCCGATCTTTCCAAGTCCAGGCTCATTTCCGCGTGGCAGTGCCTGAAAAGACTCCATCTCGAGATCCAGCAACCGGACCTCGCCAGCAAGCAGCCAGGTATCGAGGCGCTCTTTCGAGCCGGTCGCGAAGTCGGCGAGATTGCCCGTGAGCTATACGGCACGCCCGGGTCGTTACTCATCCCGTACCAGAAGGGCGAGGCGATGGTGCAGCAGACAGCCTTGCTGCTGGAGCAAGGTGCCAACGAACCGATCTTCGAAGCCACATTTCGGTACCGCGGAGTACTGGTGCGCGTGGACGTGCTGTTCCCCGGTCCTGGTGGCTGGCATGCCGTGGAAATCAAGGCATCAACGTCCGTCAAGGATGTGCATGTAATTGATTGCGCAATCCAGTGGTGGGTGATGCAGGGCGCCGGTATACCGGTACAGTCAATTGCGCTCGGTCATCTCAACAACCAGTTCGTCTATGAAGGTGACGGCAATTATGCCGGGCTGCTCGTCGAGCAGGACCTGACCGAAGATGCCCGGGGGCTCGGAGACGCCGTGGCAGACCTGGCGCGGCGTGCGAGATTCGCTGCAAGTGGCACGTTGCCGGACGTATGCGTCGGCATGCATTGCCACCACCCGTACACATGCGATTTCCGCGCGTTCTGCTGGCCGCTGGCAACGCCGTATCCGGTACCCGGGCTCGGTGGCAGCAAGGCAAAGCACGCCGAGTGGGTCAATCGCGGCTACACCGACTTGCGCGACATACCAGCTGGCGAGATCACTGCTGACCGGCAGCAACGCATTCAACGAATTACAAGAACCGGCAAGGCGGAACTGCTGCCGGGCGCAAAGGAGACACTGGAAGCGCTCGGGCATCCGCGTTACTACCTTGATTTTGAAACCATTGCCCCAGCCATACCGCTCTGGCCAGGCACGCGCCCTTATGAATCCCTGCCGGTGCAGTGGTCGATACACACAGACGACGGCAGCAGCGATGGTTCGCTCGAGAGCGCGCAGCACGCCGAATTCCTCGACCTGTCAGGCGAGCCGCCGATGCGCGCCCTCGCGGGCAGGATGATCGATACGCTCGGCACAACCGGTCCGGTGTTCATGTACACGGACTATGAGCGCCGCGTAATTCTTGACCTTATTAGCCGGTTTCCGGATCTCGAGCAGCCATTGCGGCGTATCGTTGCGCGGCTCATTGATCTCGCCGAAATCGTCAGGACCCACTACTACCACCCACGCATGCTCGGGTCATGGTCGGTCAAGGCCGTGGGCCCGGCGATCGCGCCGCACCTCGATTACGCGCAACTGGACGGCATCAATGAAGGTATGGCGGCATCGGAGGGGTTCCTCGAGGCGATCCGGCCGGACACGCCATCGCCGCGCAAAGCCGAACTCGAACAGCAATTGTTGCGTTATTGCCGCTTTGATACAGAGGTGATGGTGGAGATTGTCAGATTCCTGTACCGCGCCTGAATCCGGGCCAGCCGCCGCTCAAAGTAACATTGACGTCCAGGCATATGTCCTGAGAGCAAGCGAGGATTTACCCATGCAAATTGGAATGATCGGCCTTGGAAGAATGGGCGCCAACATGGTGCGGCGGCTGCAGCGCGGAGCCCATCAATGTGTGGTCTTCGACAAGTCGCCCGATGCGCTCAGCACCGTGCAACCGGCAGGGGCGGTGGCCGCTTCATCGTTGGCGGAACTGGTCAATAAGCTGGAGCAGCCCCGTGCGATCTGGATGATGGTACCGGGTGCCTTCGTGGAGGAAATCGTCACCGACCTGGTACCGCATCTCGCGCCCGGCGACATACTCATTGACGGCGGCAATTCCTACTACGTGGATGACATTCGAATCGCAAAAGAGCTGGCGGAAAAAAAAATTCACTACGTCGATTGCGGAACGAGTGGTGGCGTCATGGGGCTCGAGCGGGGCTACTGCCTGATGATTGGCGGCCCGGTTCAGGCAGTCAACCATCTGGAGCCGGTGTTCAGGACACTGGCGCCCGGCTCGGGCGACATCCCGCGCACTCCGGGCCGCAAACGTCCCGGCGGTACAGCCGAAGAGGGCTATCTGCATTGTGGACCGAGCGGAGCCGGGCATTTCGTCAAGATGGTGCACAACGGCATCGAATACGGCCTGATGGCCGCCTATGCCGAAGGCATGAACATCCTTGCTCACGCGAATGTCGGTAAGAATCAACGGACGGACGATGCAGAGACAACACCATTGCGAAACCCCGAGGAGTTCCAGTTTGATCTCGATCTGCGCGATATCGCCGAAGTCTGGCGGCGCGGCAGCGTGATTTCGTCGTGGCTGCTGGATTTGACCGCAGCCGTCCTGACCCGGGATCCGGCGCTCGCACAGTTCGAGGGCAGCGTGTCGGATTCCGGCGAGGGACGCTGGACGATCAAGGCTGCCATCGACGAAGCCGTGCCGACGCCCGTACTCAGCGCAGCGCTATATTCGCGGTTCAGCTCGCGCGGCGAGGCGGAGTTTGCCGACAAGTTGTTGTCCGCGATGCGCTTCGAGTTCGGCGGACATATCGAGAAGGCCGATGGAAAATAGCCACGACTGCAATCGAGAAGCGAGGCAGGTTCATCATTGTGCTGGCCGGGGACAGTACGCCGCGAGAGGCCTAGCGGCTTTTGATTGACGTTTCCGGTTATGTCGATTAGTCTGGACATATGGAATTAAATAAAGCCGCGATCATCTTGGACACGCTCTCCCAGGAAACCCGGCTCAGGGCCTTTCGCCTGCTTGTCAGTGCCGGGCCTGGCGGCCTGGCCGCCGGGGCGCTCAGCGAGCGGCTCGGAACTCCGCACAACACGATGTCATTTCACCTGAATCGGTTATCGAATGCCGGCATCATCTCGTCGCACCGGCACGGGCGCTCCGTCATTTACACCGGCAATTTTGACGTCATCCGGGACCTGATCGCGTTCATCATCCGCGACTGCTGCAGCAAGGAATTTGCCAGCATTCGCAACGACCCAAAATCCGGTAGTTCGTTCATTGAACTGGCGAACTGCTGCTGACACTCAAGCCCCGCCTGATAACACTGGAAACAGACATGAAACGAATACACATACACGTCGGCGTCGACAACCTCGAACAGGGTATCCGCTTTTACAGCGCGCTGTTTGGCACCGATCCGATAAAAACAAAACCTGACTACGCCAAGTGGATGCCCAACGATGTCAACGTAAACTTCGCGATCTCGACGGGCACCCGAAACAAAGGCATCGATCACCTCGGACTGCAGGTCGACGAAGATCATGAACTCGACGAATTGCGACAGCGTCTGCATGCAGCGGACCTGTCAACTTTCGACGAAGGCGAGACTGTTTGCTGTTATGCGCGTTCCGACAAGTCCTGGGTCAGGGATCCATCCGGCATTGCATGGGAGGCCTATCGCACGATGGAAGATGCCCAGGTTTATGCGGATGCACCGGAAACCGGTGACAGCGCCTGTTGTACGCCGGAAACAAAGGGAAAGCCGGGGTGCTGTGCGCCGCAATCGGAAACCACCGCCTGTTGCGCATAGCCGCACTGAAACCGGAGCTTGCGCGTCAGGCCTGCCGGTCCAATACTGCTCACATCCTGCATGGGCAGGTGGGGAGGCGGCATGACCCTTGACGGCCTGGCGAACATCGGCGAATTCATTGGTGGCATTTTCGTTCTCGTAACGCTCGTGTACCTCGCGCAGCAGGTTCGCCAGAATACGAAATCGTTGCGCACCGAGAATTACGCCCGGGTACTCGATCGCATGTCGATGGTGCAATCGCGATTTGCCGCCGACGCGGAGCTGAACCATATCTTTCTTGTTGGCGCCGAGGATCCGGCCCGGCTGACGCGCGCCGAGCGTACGCGATTCACGTGGGCTCTCTACGAAATGTTCGGTGCCGGCGAATTCATGTACCACCAGTCGCTAACGCAAGCATTGCCTCCCATCGTTTGGGAACGCTGGGAGGCCACCATTCGCTGGTGGATATCGCATCCCGGCATGCGCGCATGGTTCGTGGCGAAACCGACACCGTTGACGGCTGATTTCGAAGCGTTTCTCAACAATATGATCGAAAACGATCCGATGGACCCGGCAGTAATCGACCGTTGGCGACAATTCGTGGCAGGCGAGGGCTTGCCAGCCCCCGCTGTACGCCAGAAAGCGCCGAAAGAACGAGACGCGCCGGATGTGCCGGGTAATGGCAACGAGTTCGTTCCCGGCCGTCATTAAGAGCAGCCGCATTGACATGTGGTAATGTCGGGATCGATTTCCTCGAAGAATTGTCACGGTATCGACACAGCGACGCTGTTAGCCTTGATGGTTTTGACGCGAATAAAATTTAGAAACTGGGAAACCATTGAAAGGCAAAGATACAACCTCGAACGCTACAGGTAACCGTCCATTCACAGAAATAGCCCGCAAGCGGATCAGCCGTCGTGACGTGGTCCGCGGTGGTCTCGGCGCAGCTGCGGCAAGCATATTCGGTGCACCGTTAGTCAGTGCCGGATGCACGCAGCGCGAACTGCAGGCAAGTTCCGGGCTGATTACCTTCAGGCCGGTGGCCCTGGCCGATGGCAAGGGCCCGGTACCAACTGTTTCCGATGACTACGAGTTCCAGGTACTCATTCCCTGGGGCGATCCGTTGCAGCCAGGCGGCCCGGCATTCCACTATCCGCCGGCGAGCGATGACCAGGCGCAGCAGATCGGCATCGGCCACGACGGCATGACCTACTTTCCGCTGCGTAGCGGCCGATTCGGCCGCGGTGGCAATAAACACGGCATGCTCGCCGTCAATAACGAGTTCGGCAGCAACACTCATTTACTGGGAAAACCGTTGCCGGAGAGTCTCGACGATGTCCGCACAGCGCAACACGCGCACGGCGTATCGATCGTCGAAATTCACAAGCTGAACGGCCTGTGGCAGCCTGTCGCGAGCCCGCGTGCGCGGCGCATTCATGCGAATTCGGAGGTCACGTTCAGCGGCCCGGCTGCCGGGCATGCATTGCTCGAAACCGGTGTCGCAACGCCACCGCTCGGCACCTTCAGCAACTGCGCGAACGGACAGACGCCCTGGGGCACTTACCTGACGTGCGAGGAGAACTTCGTCGACCATTTCGGTGCGACGAGTGGCTTTACGCCGACTGAGACGGAAAGACGCTACGGAATCAACCGGCACGGAGCCGGCTACGGTTGGCACCTCTTTGACCCCCGCTTTGACCTGTCAAGCCCGGACTACAAAAACGAAGTGCATCGCCACGGCTGGGTTGTCGAGATTGACCCAATGGATGCCGGCCAGACCCCCGTCAAGCGCACCGCGCTCGGACGCTTCAAGCACGAAGGGGCCGGTGTCACGGTCGGCCGCGGCGGACGCGTGGTCGTGTACATGGGGGATGACGAACGCTTCGACTATATTTACAAGTTCGTGTCCGACGGTAACTGGGAAGCAATGCGCTCGCAGAACGTCAGTCCGCTCGACGCGGGACAGCTGTACGCCGCCCGCTTTAACGATGACGGCACAGGTGAGTGGCTGGCGCTCACTCTCGAAAACCCGGCGCTTGCGGCCGCATTCAGCGACCAGGCCGAAATTCTTGTATTCGCGCGGATGGCGGCCGACTTACTCGGAGCGACGCCGATGGATCGCCCCGAATGGACGACAGTCGCGCCGAACGGCGATGTATATTGCTCTCTGACGAACAATATCGAGCGAAGCGCCGAACATCCCGCCAACCCGATGGCACCCAATCTCGATGGCCACATCATTCGATGGCGCGACACCGATGATCACCTGGGGACCGATTTCGCCTGGGATATCTTCCTGATCTCCGAATCCACGCACGGCACTGAAGATACCTTCAGTGATCCGGACGGGCTCTGGGCGGATCCGGACGGTCGTCTGTTCATCCAGACTGATGGTGCACAGGAAGATGGGCTGAATAACCAATTGCTCGTTGCCGATACCCGCAACGGCGAATTGCGCCGCTTATTTACCGGCGTTGCCGGCGACGAAATCACCGGCATCACCGTCACACCGGATCGCCGCACCATGTTCATCAATATCCAGCACCCGGGCGACGGCGACCCGGCCTTGACGAATTTCCCCGCGCCGCAGGACGGCATCTCGGTGCCGCGCGACTGCACGATCGCGCTGTCGCGCCGTGATGGGGGTATTGTCGGATCCTAGGGAGCCTGGTCTCCGGACGTTGCAAAGCGTTCGGCTAGTACCCGCAGACGCCTACGGGTTCGCATCAACCTTGACGAGGGCTCCGGCAACGCGTTAGTGTCCTTGTGAATAGACCGGTCGGTCTATACGTTGGAACAGCGGTGCGGATGCAGTCAGCATGGGACAGGACACTCGACAACGGCTCCTCGATGCCGGCCTCAGACTGTTGCTGGCGCACGGTTACAACGATCTCGGCATCCAGATGCTGCTGCGCGAGACCGGCATTCCGAAGGGTTCCTTCTACCATCATTTCTCCAGCAAGGAAGACTTCGCCCTGCAGGTTGTGGACCAGTATATGGCCGAAGTCCACGGCGGCCTCGACGCCTGCCTCGGCGACGAGACGCTGGCACCTCTGGAACGGGTTCGACGATTCTTCGAGCTGTCGATCCGGAAATACCGCACGGAAGGGTACCTGGGATGCCTGTTGGGCGGGCTCGGCCAGGAACTGTCCGGTGTCAGCGAGCGGTTTCGGGCAAAGATTGAAGGGTGCCTGGCCGTTATTGCCGGGCGCATTGCGGTATGTCTTCAGGCTGCCGTGGCACGTGGCGAACTTCCGGCGGACGCCGATACGCGGGGTCTCGCGGACCTGCTGGTCAACTGCTGGGAAGGCGCCGCTCTTCGCTCGCGCCTGTGGCGTGACCCGGCACCTCTGGACAAAGTGCTCGAATTCTATTTTTCCGCAGTCAATCAAAAGAGAGAGGGAGGTGTTTCATGATCGTATTCGAAGATCGTATTTCCACGTCGGGCCGTCTTCCGGCAACGTTTGTTGCCGCAACGATCCTCATCGCAATCCTGGCAGCGCCGCGCGCGGTGTTGGCCGGTGACGAGGCGTTCATGGTGGACGCTGACTCACCTGACCTGGCCTGGGGCCCGTGTCCGGCGTTCATGCCGGAGGGCTGCATGATCGGGGTCCTGCAGGGCGACCCGGCCGAGCCCAATGCCGACGTATTCTTCAAATTGCCGGCCGGAAAAACTGCCCCGTCCCACTGGCACACATCAGCGGAACGCATGGTGCTGGTAGCCGGTGAGATGGAAGTCAAGTACGACGGCCAGGACGCAGTCACCCTTAAGCCCGGCAACTATGCATATGGGCCACCGGAGCTTCCACACTGGGCGAGCTGCAATTCATCCATCGACTGCGTACTGTTTATCGCGTTCGAGGGGCCGGTGGATGCGATGCCGGTTGAGGAATAGCAATGCAAAAAAAACCCCGCGCAAGCGCGGGGTTTTTCCTTTCCTGACTTGGAGCGTCATTGACCGAAATAGAATCGACCACCTATTCCATAAGTCGACGTGTCATCGGTCCAGTTGCCGGACAAACCTACCGAAACGTTTTCGGTGAAGTTATAAAGTCCGCCGATACCAAAACCGGTGTCATCGCCGCTGTCGCTCAGGTCGATATACTTGATCCCGGCATTCAACTCGATTTGCTCCGTCGCCGCGAATCGCAAACCGAGATTGAGACCGAATCCATTGTCATCGACACTGCCAAACCCCGGCACCGACAAATCCACGTACTCATAGGATAACCCGGTGACAAGATCTACCTGCCCTGAAAGGGGCATGTGATAGCCGACACCCGCACTCAGTTGGTCCATATCAACGCTGGTGCCAAAGCCATCGTCGAGATCACCGGTTCCGTAACCTGCGAACAGGAAGAAGCTCTCATTGATCTCAAATGCGCCACTGATTCCTATGCTGTCACCATCGACATCAAAGTCATCGAGTTCCGTCTGGCTGTAAGCAGCATCGACGTAGTTGTAACTTAAACCTTGCGCATTGACCGTGGTGGAAAATGCAAACAGCAGAACAATTATCGCTGAACGCAACATGGCTGTATCCTCAGTAGCCCAAGACATAAGTGCCTGAATGCACACTTGTGGCGCAAGGCTAGCGTGGCGGCAGGAACTGAATGTGATACCGGTCACAGTTTGCTTGCATAACCTGGGAAACACGCCGGAAAGAAAGGAATCCGTGCGCCACATCCCGCTTTTTCTGCGTGATTGTTGTTGGCCTGCAACAGGGAAATCAGCCGGTTTTGTGTAAATATCCGCTGATCGCGCACGTAAACAGACCTGCCTGGATCTGCGCATCGCCATTGTGGAAGCGGCCGGACAAGCGGTGAAATTGCCCGGTTTCGCTGACGAACATTGCTCGCGGAACCCATAAGTTCGCGGGGATACGTGTTTTAAGGGTACAATGCATGGCATCAACTCCCCGCTTTCTCTGCAGAAACCAACCCAATGGCTCAATCCTACGAAATCCAGTCAGTACAGCGCACCGATTCCGTGACCGGCACAGAAGGTGCCATTTGGCACAGTTACGTTATTTCCTATGACGGCGCAGAAAGCATTCGCGGCTATCGCGAAGGCAGTCGTGAAGATGTCATGCTCGCGGTTGAGGAAATCGTCGCACGCCTGAACCAGCGGCACGCGGGCCGTTTCGGCAAACCCGGCCGCGTGCACCTTGTTCTGACACCAAAGGAAAAGGCATAGCAGACCCTGAACAATCGCCCGCACTCAGTGCCTGGCGCAAACTGTCCGGAACCGCCGCCGGACGCTGGATTTTCTCCCGCATAGTCTGTTTCAGGGCGCCTTACTTTGCATCGATCCATCCGGTCATCGAGTCACTCGAGCCTGGACGCGCCGTCGCCCGCATCAAAAACCGCCGCTCCGTCACCAACCACATTGGCACCGTGCATGCGATAGCTATGGCGAACCTGTGTGAACTGGTGGCCGGCACTCTGACTGAAATCAGCATCCCCCGGTCAATGCGCTGGATTCCGCGCGGCATGAAGATCGCCTACCTCGCGAAAGCAGCTACCAGCGTAACAGCGACCGGGACTTTTCCTGCCGTGCGGGAGGGGATCGCCCAGGACGTTGTTGTCCCCGTCGACGTCGTTGACCTGGCCGGGACGCGCGTCGTGCATGCGGACATTACTATGTATGTCACACCCCGGAAGGCTGATTCCTGATACGGTCGGTGATCCGCCGGACGGATTTCCCGCTACAATGCGTGTCACCCGACGTTGACGAGGAGTGACTTCGATGTCCAGAGAACGCCGACCCGCCAAGGAAACCCGCAAGAAGCCTGCGATGACGCCGAAAGAACGCAAAGCGGCGAAGAAAGAAAAGAAAGACGGGCCGAAATCACGACTCGGTTAGCGCGCTGCCGACTCCCATCCGCGGCGGCAGATGAGCCTGAGTCCGACAGTCTGCCAGCAGCCTGTTGCGGATTTTTACTTTGCGAGCGGGTCCGGCCGTACCTGGAAATGCACGACGATCGGCTTCGAACCCTTGCCACCTTCCTTGAGCCACGGTGTGCGATCACCTTCGGGCACCCACAAGCCGCGACCCTTCCAGCCGATGTCCGGATCGTCGATGCGGCCCTCGAATCCCTTGGTATAAAAGCCCATCGGGTAAGGGATGCGCAGTGTGACGAACGTACCGTCGACCAGCGCATGCACGCCATCAAACAAATTACCTGTCGCGATTGGCACGTCCTCCCCGAGGCCCAGTGAATTGTGCTGGTCCACCCAGGTGTAATAGCTCGATTCGACGCTGAATTGCGGCAGGTCGGCAAAACCCGGGCCGGGCAGATCGTGCAGCGTCCAGCCTTCCGGGCAATGGTTGCCGGTCGCGCCAGGACCGTTCAGCGGGCCATCGCATTTGCGGCGATCGAATTCACCGAGGTGCCCGCTGCCGAGCGATGACCAGACGACGCCGTTCTTGTCGATGTCTGCACCGCGAACTCCAAAGCCGGGCAGGGGCGGGTAATAGACCTCGGCCAGTGACGTCTGCGGAGGATTGTCGCCCGGCAGAAGCCGCGTGATCGAACCCGGATAGCGGAATGCATTCGAGCCCCAGACGGCATTGCCCCGCGGTTCCGGCATGACGGCGTAGAACCCGTTGGGCACGCGCTGGTCCAGTTCCGGATCCGGCTCTTCGTCCGGTTCGGTCCATTCATCCTGCCGGCCATTCCCGTTGGTATCGAGGATCAGCGGTGCCCAGCCCTGTGACGCGGCGGCATCACCGGTCGCAAGAAAAGCGGTCGTATCGAGCCAGCCAACAACATCACCGCCACCGCTGGTCCAAAGCGTGTTGCGCTCGTCGTACGCGAAGTGCAGATGATGTGTGCTGTAGCAGGTATCGACAAAGGTGTAATCACCCGTTACCGGATCAAGTAAAGCCAGGTGCCGTGATGCGCTGTCTTTCGGGTACAGCATCGCGGACGGGTGCTCCGAACCCTCTTTGCAAAAATCAGGGTTGTCCGCGGCTCTTATGCGGGCTGTCAACCAGACGCGGCCGTCCTGGTCGAGCATCGGGTTATGGATATTCGAGCGGCTGTCCCAGATGCGTTCGTCGCCCCAGTATGGCGACGGGGCGACGACGGGCGCGTCATTCGTCGTTGGCGTGTCTTCGTCGCGCACGGGCACGTCGTATACCGTTGCTGTATTGGCAACCGGATCGAGAACAGGCATTTCATCCGTGCTCAACTCGGGCGCGCCATAGATCAGGCCGTAGCCATTGACGGTGGGATTACGGCGGTCAGTGCCGGAGAGGTCGTGCATGTAGTATTTCGGGCTGGACCAGTCGCGAACCGTCGCAACAACATTGCGTTCGATGCCTGAAGGGCGCTCGGGCACCTCGGCCGGCAACTCTCCGTCAGCAATGCGGTCCGTCCAGTCTGCAAGGTATCTGAGCGGCAATCCTTTCAGCATATCGGCCGCGATCCGCACCATGTTGTTGCCAGCCTGCCCCGATGCAATGCGGCGTGCCCATGCCTCGTGCGACGACTCAATATCGGCAAATGCCTCGGGTAACGTGCGCGTGGCTTCATTGCCCATCTGGTGGCAGCCAACGCAGCCCATGTTTTTTACCCACGTCAGGTAGTAGTTCAGGCCACCGGGGAGGTCCGCAACTTCGGCGTCCGTCGGCAGGTCCATCATCGCGTACCAGTATGCTGCCGGATAAACCTGCGCCGCGACTGCCGGGTCATCAGTCACATTCGCCGTCAAGTCGACATGATTGCCAGGCGCTGCGGAAACCTTTGCGGAATCCCGCAACCCGTAACCCCGAACCCAGAGTTCGTAATCCGCCGCCGGCAGGTCGGGCAACAGGTAGCGGCCGTCGTCATCCGTGATGACTATGCGCACAAAACGAGTGCCGAGGTCTTTCGTCTCGGCAATGACCCAGACACCTGCTTCGACACCGGCGCTGCTTGTGACGACGCCGGCGATATCGTCGTCGTCGATCGCAATGCCGGCTATCTCCGGTACCGGCGCTTTGCCCTCGCAGCCGGCGAGAACCGCCAGGCAAATTGTGAGTAGAGTCAGGACCGGGACGTTGCGGTGGCTTGACATGTTCGTTGCTCCGGATTCGCTCAGCGACGACACAGAGGATATCACCCCCGCAATGCGCGAACCGGCTGCGTCAGTTGCCGCCGCGCAGCAAAACCGCCGGGGTGGGTTGCAGTCGCCGGAACAGGTAGCGCGCGCCGAGGCTCAGTGACAGCCCGCTGGCGGCGACCGCGGTTACCGCGCCAAGCCAGAGCAGATCCTCCGACGGCAGTTTCAGCCGCAGGTGCAGCAGCGGCAGCGCGAGTGCCGAGCCGAGCGCCACGGCGAATATCGACGTGATGAATGCCAGCAATGCGTACTCCATACGCAGGCTGCGCCGGATTACGGCGAGCCGCGTGCCGAGCGAGTGCAGAACGGTTGCATCATAGATTTGCCGTGTACGGCCCGCAGCCATAACGCTGACCAGAACCAGCAGGCTCGCCGCAAGGCTCACGCCAGCGACGACCGCGAGTCCGGCGGACGCTTTCCCGAGGATGTCGCGCGCGGACGCGAGCAGCGTCGCAGTACGCACTGTGATGACACCCGGGGCTTCGGCGGCAATACGCCGTTCCGCGATGATTGCGTCCGCATCGCCCATATAGGCAGCGCCGACGTGACGATGAATGAATCCCTCCAGGGCTCCGCCCGAGAGTATCCCCTCGAACCAGAATTTAGTCTGGATTCCCTTTTGGCTGTATATGGCGGCGATCCCTGCATCAATCGTCCGTCCTTCGATAAAAAACGTGACGACATCATCCACTTCAAGTCCGAGCTGCCGCGCCTCGCGATCTTCCATCGCCAGTTTCGGCAGCCCACGCACGGGCTCTTGCCACCATGCCCCGTCAACGAGGGTAACGGCATCGATATTGTTTGCGGAATAACTGAGCTTGTACTCATCCTGCGCGGCGTCACGACGTTGCTCATGATCGAGCATGTCGAGTTCGTTCAGTCCACTGCCGTTAATTGCAACGATGCGACTGCGCACAAGTGGCGCCGTCTCGACGCGCTCGGTACCCGGCAGTCCGGCAATGACATTGCGAACGGACTCGAGCTGCGGATCGGCGATGTCATAAAGCACCAGAGCCGGGGATTCCTCGGGTATCGTGCTGTTAAGTGTCCGCACCAGTGATGCGACGACGACCGTGCAGGCAACCAGGAGGGTCAGCGCCGACCCCAGCGACAGCAGGGAGGTGCGCAATGGCGCGCCGGGACGGTGCAGGTTGGCGAGTGCCAGTCGCAGGTCGAAACGGCGTGTCAGCCACGCATGATCGTCGAGCCGCCGCGCGAGCCGTCGTATGCCACGGACGATCAGGTCCAGCAGGAGCAGCAGTGTGCCGACCACGGCGACAAAGCCTAAACCGAACACGATATCCGGCAGCGCGATCAGCACCAGTAAGACCAGTATCGTGCCGCATACCAGCGCGGCCAGCCACCAGGGCCGAACCAGCCGCGTAGCCATTGTGCCACTACCGCGGAATAACGCCGCGGGTTGTACCGATAGCGCGCGGCCGAGCGCCGGCAGCGCAAACGCAAACGCAGTCAGCAACCCGAATGTACTCGCGACCAGCACCGGTCCGACCAGTGTCAACGCGGTCGAATCAACGGGCATACGTGCCGCAATGATCGTTGCTCCCAGCAAAGCCAGGCCGCCACCGAGCAGCGCACCGACGAGACTGGAGCCACCGCTCAGGATGCCGACTTGCAGCAGGTACACAGTGGCAAGGCGGCGGTTCCGCAACCCGAGTGCACGCAACGTGGCGATCGTTTTGAGTTTTCCCTGCAGATACGCCTGGATACTGTTGAACACACCAAGCCCGCCGATGAACAGCGTGCTGAAGCCGATAATCAGCAGGCCGGAGGCAATTTGGTCGAGCCGTTCCCCGATGCGGCGGCTGCGGTCATGAAATGTCCGGACCTCCCAGGTCTGGTCCGGAAACCGGTTGTAAAACGCCTCTCGCCAATCGGCTACTGGAATATCGGTGCGAACGCGATATTCGTAATCAATACGGCTGCCGGGCTGAAGCAGCCCGGACGCATCTATTGCCGCCGGGCTGACGAGTACCGGCGTGCCTCGCCAGTCGGCGTTCAGGCTGCGATCGGGCTGATTCCGGATCAGCGCACGGACCTCCATTGCCAGTGAACCAATGTAGACCAGGTCGCCGACACCGATACCAAGTGTTTCGGCAAGCACTGGATCGATTGCTACGCCCCAGCGATCGTTCTGCAACGATGTTACTGCCGCAAGCGGTTGTAACGGTTCCAGCAGAAGTTGACCGTAAAGAGGGTACCGTTCGTCCACCGTCTGCAGTTCAACGCGCCGGAAATCATCGTTTTCGGTACCGAGCATCGTGTCGATTTCGGTGACCAGCGAGATATCGCCGCGCTGTTCCATCCAGTCAAGCGCATCGCCGGGCAGCGGTGCGTCGGTGTCGACCTCAAGGTCACCGCCCATCAGCGCGCGGGTGTCAGCCAGCAGACCCGCACTGATAAGCCCGTACAGGCCTCCGGAAGCGGCAACCAGTGTTACGCCGAGCAGCAGGCAGACACAGAACACCCACAGCGAACGGCCGCTGGCATTCATATCGCGCCACGCAAGATCAAGAAGAAACGGCATGACCCCGGTCCTCGATCAATGCACCGTCGTGCAATCGCAGCACCCGCTGGCAACGGCGGGCAATTTCCTCGTCGTGGGTGACAAGCACCATGGTGGACCCTGAATCGGTGTTCAGGGCAAACAGCAGTTCGATGATTTTCGCACCTGTCTGCAGGTCCAGGTTGCCGGTGGGCTCATCGGCCAGCACCAGTTTGGGCGCATGCACGAGCGCACGCGCAATGGCGACACGCTGCTGCTCACCGCCCGACAGCTGCGACGGATAATGGTATTCGCGTTCACCGAGTCCGACCCTGGCGAGCATCTTGCGCGCACGGTCGCGCGCATTCTCCTCCCCGGCGATCTCGAGTGGCAACGATACGTTACCGAGCGCCGTAAGACTCGGCACGAGATGAAAGGACTGAAAAATGATGCCGAGGCGATCACGACGAATATCGGCCAGAGCGTCACCATCCAGACCGGTAATCTCAACGCCATCGAGCTGGATGCTGCCGGCGGCCGGTTGCTCGAGTCCGGCAAGCAGAATCAGCAGCGTTGTTTTGCCGGACCCGGAAGGCCCGACTATCGCGACGGTTTCGCCAGTGCCAATCGAAATATCCACTCCCGACAGGACATCGAGCCGTCCCTTGCCGAGATCGTAAGACATGCCGAGGTTGTTGATTTCGATCATTGATCCTCCTGAATCCGCGGACAGTGTAATCAATTGGCAGCGGCGAAAGGGTGAGATTCGCAGACGTGCCACGCCACTGCGTATATCATTCTGTTGGGCCGAACGACCCGGACCGGCACGAGCAGGGACCCGGAATGTTCGCGAAATACGACAGCTGCGACAGACGTTTGCCGCGGTGACATGACTCAATATAATCCCGGACAAAGCCCGCATACTTGGCGATTGGCGCAACACATGTATGGAAACTGCTGAATGGCGACCGAACTGCACGAAGAACGGTTGCAGGCGGTGCACGATGCGGTGCGCGCCTGTGGGGCGCGGTCAGTACTCGACCTCGGTTGCGGCGATGGAGACTTTCTTACGCGTCTGCTTGGCGACCCGACGATCAGCCGTATCGTCGGCATGGACGTATCTGCGGATGTCCTCGTTCGCCTGCGAGCTCGCCTGGCGGCGAGTTCGCCGGATATTGCGGCAAACCGCGTCGAGCTGATTTGCGGCTCGATGGACGAGAGTGCCGCGGCCCTGACCGG
>CAZLNH010000028.1:0-8103 GCA_964560775.1 uncultured Woeseiaceae bacterium
TTCCGGAAAATCATCACTCGCGTTTGACACTATTTACGCCGAAGGCCAGCGTCGCTACGTCGAGTCGCTGTCGGCCTACGCACGTCAGTTTCTGTCAATGATGGAAAAGCCCGACGTCGACCACATCGACGGACTGTCGCCTGCAATCTCGATCGAACAGAAATCGACCTCGCACAATCCCCGCTCGACGGTCGGCACGGTGACAGAAATTCACGACTACCTGCGCCTGCTGTATGCACGCGCCGGCACGCCGCGCTGCCCGGATCACGGCATTACGCTCGAGGCACAGACCGTCAGCCAGATGGTTGACCAGGTGCTCGCACTGCCCGAAGGCACGCGACTGCTGCTGCTCGCGCCGGTGGTTGCAAACCGCAAGGGCGAGCATGTGCAGCTGATGCAGGAGCTTAAAGGCCAGGGTTTCATCCGCGCCCGCATCGACGGCGAGGTCTACGAACTCGATGATCCGCCGAAACTCGACCTGCGCCGCAAACACAGCATCGATGCGGTCGTCGACCGCTTCAAGGTCAAAGACGACGTCAAGTTGCGTCTGGCCGAGTCGTTCGAAACGGCCTTGCGGCTGGCCGACGGCACCGCTCGCATCGCATTCATGAGCGAGCCGGGCCGCGAGGAGCTCGTATTCTCGGACCGCTTCGCTTGCAATGTCTGCGGCTACAGCCTGACTGAACTGGAACCGCGGCTGTTCTCGTTCAACAATCCCAACGGCGCCTGCGCTGGCTGTGACGGCCTGGGCGTCAAGCAATTCTTCGATCCGGCACGCGTCGTCGTCAACTCCGACCTGTCGCTCGCCGGCGGCGCGATACGCGGCTGGGATCGCAAGACGACTTATTACTTCCACATGATCAACAGCCTTGCGAAGCACTACAAGTTCGATATCGAAACGCCGTTCTCCGAGCTCAGCGAGAAAATCCGCGACATTGTCCTGTACGGCAGCGGCAAGGAAAAGATCGAGTTCGAATACGCGAATTCGCGTGGCCTGGAAATTCGCCAGAAGCACCGCTTCGAAGGCGTCATCCCGAACCTCGAGCGGCGTTTCCGCGAGACCGAGTCTTCAGCTGTACGCGAAGAGCTGGCGCGCTTCCTGAACAGCCAGCCTTGCCCGGAGTGCAGTGGTGCGCGCCTCAACCGTTCCGCGCGCAACGTGTTCATTGCTGAGAAATCGCTGCCTGAAATCAGCGACATGTCGGTCGGGCATACCCGGGCATTTTTTCGCGACCTGAAGCTCGAGGGCTGGCGGGCGACTATCGCGGACAAGATCGTCAAGGAAATCAATGACCGCTTGGGTTTCCTGAGTGACGTCGGCCTCGACTACCTGTCACTGGGCCGCAGCGCCGAAACATTGTCCGGCGGTGAAGCACAGCGCATTCGTCTCGCCAGCCAGATCGGATCAGGTCTGGTGGGTGTCATGTACATACTCGACGAGCCGTCCATCGGCCTGCACCAGCGCGACAACCAGCGGCTGCTCGGCACGCTGCTGCACCTCCGCGATATCGGCAACACCGTCATCGTCGTCGAGCACGATGAAGAAGCAATCATGGCGGCCGACCACGTCGTCGACCTGGGGCCCGGCGCCGGCGTGCACGGCGGCAAGATCGTGGCCGAAGGAACGCCGGCCGATATCCAGAAAAACCCGCAGTCGCTGACCGGGCAGTACCTGTCCGGCCGTCGCTCAATCGCGCTGCCCGGGAAGCGCCACAAACCGGACCGCAAGCGCCAGCTTACAATCAAGGGCGCACGCTGTAACAATCTGAAAAACGTCACGGCGTCCATCCCGATCGGCCTGATGACCTGCGTCACCGGCGTATCGGGCTCCGGCAAATCGACGCTCGTCAATGACACGCTGTTCAAGGCCGTGGCAGACGACCTGAATCGCAGCAACCGCAATCCGTCGCCGTTTGACAGCCTGCAGGGTCTCGAGCACATCGATCGCGTCATCGATATCAGCCAGAGCCCGATCGGCCGCACACCACGCTCGAACCCGGCCACCTACAGCGGCCTGTTCACGCCGATTCGTGAATTGTTTGCCGGTACCCAGGAAGCACGTTCACGCGGGTACATGCCGGGCCGTTTCAGCTTCAACGTCAAAGGCGGCCGCTGCGAGGCCTGCCAGGGCGACGGCGTAATCAAAGTAGAGATGCACTTTCTTGCCGACATCTATGTGCCCTGTGACGTATGCCGCGCCCAGCGCTACAACCGCGAGACGCTCGAGATCCGCTACAAGGGCCGCAACATCCACGAAATTCTCGAAATGACAGTTGAAGACGCATTGGATTTTTTCCGCAACGTGCCGGTCGTCGCGAAAAAGCTGCAGACACTGATGGATGTGGGCCTGTCATATATCCGGCTGGGACAAAACGCGACGACACTATCCGGCGGCGAAGCGCAACGGGTAAAACTTGCAAAGGAGCTGTCCAAGCGCGACACCGGGAGCACGCTCTATATTCTCGATGAACCGACCACCGGCCTCCACTTTCACGATATCGAACAACTGCTGAGTGTCCTTCACCGCCTGCGCGATCGCGGCAACACAGTCGTCGTCATCGAACACAACCTCGATGTCATCAAAACCGCAGACTGGCTCATCGACCTCGGTCCGGAAGGCGGCGACGGCGGCGGTGAAATACTCGCCACCGGCACCCCCGAACAGGTCGCCGCCAACAACAAGTCGTTCACCGGGCAATACCTGAAGCCACTACTGAAGGCTCTCGAGAACAAACAACGCGCCTGACACCCGGGCACTTCGAAGTAGGCCCGGATTGTTCATGAATGTCTCGATGGCAGGGGGCGGAGGTGTGCCCCGGGGAGGGCTGTTCAGGGCTGTGCCGGACAGGGACGTCCGGCACAGAGCGTACAGGGACGTATTTACAGCGTCCCTGAACAGCCCTCCCCGGGGTGCGCCTCCGCCTACCGCAGCACCAAAACGTTCATGAACAATTCGGGCCACGCGGCTGCTACGTCCAGCCTTTTTGCCGGGCAACGTAGCTATCGAATGCGCTCGCGAATCGAGCGGGTGCGTTTGAATCCATGCGCAGGTAAAGGGACGGTTCGATGATCTCGAGTTCCATGACGAGGAAACGGCCGTCGTCGCCACGGACGAAATCACAGCGGGCATAAACGGGCGCCGGGTCGACCTTTGCCAGCACGCTGTCAGCCGTCTCGATCAGGCGGGCTTCCGGTTCAACTGACTCGATAGTCGCGCCATGCTCCTCCTGCACCCTGAAGTCCGTTGCTTTGGGGACTTTTTGTATCGCGTGGCTGTATTCGCCGCCGAGGTAGAACAGCGAGTACTCGCCTTCGCTCAATATCGCGCGAATAAACGGCTGGACGACGAACGGCCGCTGCCTGAATGTTTTGAGTAACTGTTCCCGGGTTTGATCGTCGATGTCGGGGCCGAGCAGGAAGGTATCGGCGGCATTGGTACTGATGACCGGCTTGATGATGACCTGTTCGCTGTTGCACGCGGCAAACAAGGCATCGAGCATATTGGCGTCCAGCGAATCACGCCAGATGCTCGGCACAATGGCGGCGCCCTTTTCCGCGAGGTCGCGCAGGTAAGTTTTTGACAGGTTCCACCGGACGAGCGACAGCGGATTGACCAGTACCGCGGATGACCGGTCGATAGCCGCGAGCGCCGCGAGGAAGCCGTCCGGGTCATCCGGATAGTCCCACGGTGTGCCGATGTAGACGGCATCCAGTTGATCCCAGTCGACACTCCCGGAACGCCAGGGCAGCGTCTCGACCGTCCAGCCAAGCGCGTTGAGCGGCGGGATGCCGAGATCGGCATCGATCGACCACCCGGCCGTGTCATCCATTGTGAGGAACGCACAGCGCTTGTTCATGCGGCGGGAACCGGTCATGACCTCCCCCCGCCAGGCGGCAGAGCAAGGCGCATCGCCACCCGCTTGCCCGGATCGATGCCCGCCGCCTGCTCCTGCTGCAAGCGCTCGCGGACACCCGGGCCCAGTTCCTCTTCGCCGAGCGTCCGAAACCCGAGAGATGCATAGAACGGAGCGTTCCATGGGATATGGCGAAATGTCACGAGCGTCAGGCCGGTGCGCCCTTGTGCCTCGGCCCAGTCAATCACGGCCTCGACAAGCCGTTTGCCAATACCGCGCCGCCCGTGATCGGGTGTCACGTCAACTTCATCAAGAAACGCGTCATTGTCCATCGTATCGGCGAGCGCGAAGCCGACCACTTCGTCGCGCCCCGCCAGAGCCACCCACAGGCGTCCATCGCGCTGCGCTTTTTTAAGCGTATTGCGGTCAGTGACGCGATAACGGATATGCGGCGGCAGGTCCCGCTCGGAGAACATCCGCGCGGCCGCACGCTCGATGACGGGAATTGCAGCGAGATGCGTCTGGCGAGCCGCCGCAATGCGGTAATTCGGATTCGTCACGAAGCCGGGCGCTCAGATAAATCCTGCCGCGCGGAGCTGCCGGTCGTGAACCCGGCTGAGCAACAGCAGCGCCAGTGTCGCACCGATCAACGCGTACAACATATCGGATTGCGTGTCCCAGATGTAACCCTGTGTGCCAAGGAACGAATCGGCCGCCTCCGCTGACAGTAAAGCTACCCACCACTCGATCAGTTCATAGAATGCGCTGACGGCAAGGCAAAAGCAGACGATAAAGAAATTTCGCCAGCCGGTATGGGTAAACACCCCGTTCCGGACGACCACCTCGCGCGCAATGATCGCGGGCACGAACCCTTGCGCAAAATGGCCCAGCTTGTCGTAGTTGTTACGTTCGAGATCGAATACCGCGCTCAACCAGTCGCCGAGCGGAACTTCGGCGTAGGTATAGTGGCCGCCGACGATCAGGATGATGGCATGCACGAGGATCAGCACATAAGTCAGAACTGTTAGCGGGTAGCGGCGGCGCGTCGCCAGCAGTATTAATGCACCGGCGACGGCGGGCGCGACCTCCAGAGCCCACGTCGGATAGTCAGCAGGCCGGATCCCTGACCAGATCAGCACCGCCAGGAACACACCGGTCCATGCGAACGGCCGCCATCCGGCGGAGACCTGCTTGGCAGTCATACTGCGCTCCCGCGTAAAAGGCGCCTGCGTTTAGTACAGCGCGACACGCCGCAAAAAAGGCCGGGCTATTATGCACCACGTGTCAGTAATGGGGCGGTTTCTGTTCGCCGTCGGCAGCCGATTCGGGCCTTTCCGCCAGTGACCGGATGCGTTCGCCAAGGGTTACGGCGAGATTTTGCAGCCGGGTCAGCTGGGCCTGCTGGTCGGTCAACACGTCGTTGAGCTCGGCCAGCGTCTGTTCCTGGTAGGCAATTCTAGTTTCGATGTCGATCAAGCGTTGCTCGTCCATAACGTCTCGCCAGCGCCCGCGGCGCGCATCCATCCAGCGGCGACAGTACGGGCCGCTGCAGGATTGTTCAATACCGCCGTGTACTGCGTGTATCCTGTCGGCCACTTCGTCACCACGGTACCGGCCGGACAGCACGTGCTGATCCGACTGCAACAGCATGTCCCTGATACGCTTTGAAAACCTGTCGCTCGATTTCGGTGAGCAGCGCATCCTGCACGACGCAAGCCTCGCGATCGAGCCAGGCGAACGCGTGTGCCTGATCGGCCGCAATGGTGCCGGAAAGTCAACGACCCTGAAACTGATCGCCGGACAGATCGAGCCGGACCGCGGCGACATCGTCAGGCAGTCCGGACTCGTCGTCAGCCAGTTGGCGCAGGTGTTGCCGGACGTCGACGCGCAGAGCGTTCGCGACTTCGTTAAATCCGGTCTTAAAGAGACTGAGGACCTGTTGCATGAATACCGGCGGCGCGCCGCGGCATCGCTCGACCCGAGCGGGCTACGGGACCTCGAGGGCCTGCACCGGCGTATCGACGTTGCCGGCGGTTGGCACATCGACCAGCGCGTCGACGCCACCATCAGTGAACTGAACCTCCCCGCCGGCAAAGCGATGAATGAATTATCGGGCGGCTGGCGCCGGCGCGCCGCACTGGCCGCCGCACTCGTGCGGAATCCGGATTTGCTGCTGCTCGATGAACCGACCAATCACCTCGACATCGTGACAATCGAATGGCTGGAAAATGTTATCTACAGCTATCCGGGCGCTGTGCTTTTTATTACGCATGACCGTTCTTTCCTGCAGAAGCTCGCAACCCGTATCGTCGAGATTGACCGCGGCGAACTGACGAGCTGGCCGGGAGACTTCCGTAATTTTCTGCGCCGCAAGGAAAAGGCACTCGAGGACGAGGAGACCGAGCAAGCGCGATTCGACAAGAAGCTTGCGCAGGAAGAGGTCTGGATTCGCCAGGGAATAAAGGCCCGCCGCACTCGCAATGAGGGACGGGCACGCGCGCTGCAGAAAATGCGCGATGAGCGTGCAAAGCGTCAGAGCCGCGATGCCAGCGCACGGATGCACATCGAAAAGGCAGATGATTCCGGCCGCAAGGTCATTCGCGCACGAAACGTCTCATTCGGCCACGGGGACGAGCTGCTGGTCAGTGACTTTTCCGTGAAAATAATGCGCGGCGACCGCATCGGCATCCTCGGCAATAACGGAGTCGGAAAGTCAACGCTGCTGAAGCTGCTGCTGGGCGAACTTGAGCCCCGGTCCGGCACGGTCAAGCACGGGACCAACCTCAAGATCGGCTATTTCGATCAGCTGCGCGAATCCCTCGATCCTGAAAAGTCCGTGTCCGAAAACGTCGGCGAAGGCCGTACATGGATCAGTCTTGGCGGCAAGGACCGCCACATCGTCGGTTACCTGAAGGGATTCCTCTTCACACCGGAACGGGCAATGACGCCGGTCAGGTCGTTGTCCGGCGGAGAACGGAACCGCGTCATACTTGCGAAACTCTTTACACGGCCCGCCAACCTGCTGGTGCTGGATGAACCCACCAACGACCTCGACATCGAGACGCTCGAGGTACTCGAGGACAAACTGGCGGCCTTCGACGGAACGCTGATCGTAGTCAGCCATGATCGGGAGTTCCTGGACAACGTCGTGACCAGCACTATCGTTTTCGAGAAAGGGGGGCACCTGCAGGAATATGTCGGTGGATACAGCGACTGGCAGCGGCAGGGAAAGACGCTGGAGGACGTCGAGTCACCAGATTCCGCGGGGAGCGCCGCGGCCGACAAGCCGCCTGAGGCACGGCCGGCAAAACAGGTGCAGAAGCTCGGCTACCGGGAGCAACGCGAACTCGACGCACTGCCCGGCAGGATCGAGGCGCTGGAAGCGCACATCGCCGGCCTCGAGCAGCGCATGACATCACCCGGCTTCTACAACGACGGTCATGATGCCGTGCAGCCGGTTATCGATGAGCTCGCGCAAAGCAAGGATGATCTCGAGCAGCTGGTCGAGCGCTGGTCGGCACTGGAAGAACACTTGCAGGCCTGGCGCGACCGGAAGCCGCGATAGGCCGGCCGCTATAAGCGTGCCGCAAGACCTGGAGGTGTTCGATTGTCGGCAGCATCATCCGGCAGGCCAGTAGTCATGGTACGTACTAATCCCACTGCCGGGCTTTTTCGTTGAAGTCCTTGCTGACGACAGGCACCACGCAGAAGCGCTGGCCGGTTGGAGCCTCCATTACACACCAGGTTTTAATGTCGGCGACGCGCCGCGCACCAAGGCCTTCGAGCCGGCGGACTTCTGCCTCGATATCGTCCGCTTCGATGTCGAGGTGCACACGGCTCACGTGCTCTACCTGCTGTACCTCCGCGTACACTTCACCTGCGCTCATCTCGAGTTCGACATAGGGGCCTCCGCCCTGGCTCGGAGCCGGCTTCGGCGGTGCACCGAGTGCGCTGCTCCAGAATGCCGCGGCCGCGTCGAGATCGTCCGTCCTGCAATCGATAATGAATCCCGCGAGCTTGCTCTTGTGCATCATTGCCCCCTGCCTGCCGGCGGCTTCGAGCCGCTATCAACGGCGACAGAATAGACCGGTACACGCGTTTCACCAAGCCCGGGCCTGGATCATTCATAAAAAAACCCGAAGCACAGCGAGGCCGCCGTACTTCGGGCTATTGATTGCGCTTGTCGCCGCTGACGTCCGGTCAGCGGGAAGCGAGCCCTGTCCGCACAAGGCCGACAGGCAAAGCCGTC
>CAZLNH010000029.1:0-9813 GCA_964560775.1 uncultured Woeseiaceae bacterium
GAACTGGTTGAAATAATTTCAGACGGGATCGGTGGCTACCTCGAACGGGAAGCTGCAGTGAGCCTAGTGAACTGATGCCTGAATGGAACTGGGAGTACTTGGAATGACGCTCAAAAACAAGCCGGCAATCGGCACCACCCATCGTCGTTCGCTGACGCGGCTCACTGTCATGCTTCAGGCTGCCATGTTGCTGTTCGTTGGCGCGACCGCGGCGGCGCAGGATGACGGCAACCGACTTCAGGACATTCAGGTCCAGAGCCTCCCCGGACAGCGTGTCGAACTGCGGCTGATACTGCGCGACATGGCGCCCGATCCGCTGGCGTTCACAATCGAGAATCCTGCGCGTATTGCGCTCGATCTTCCCGAGACGTCACTCGGCATGTCTTCGCGTCGCCAGGATGTCAACCTCGGGCCGCTGAGTACGGTGCTGATGGCAGAAGCCGGCGGGCGCACGCGCGTCGTGCTGAACCTCGATTCAATGGTCGCCTACGATACGCGCCGCAGCGGTAATACGATCTATGTCACGCTGGGCGCCGACAGCGCCGACGCCTCGGTGGCCACCCAGTTCGAAGGGGCAGCTCCGGCAAGCAGCGGACAGCGTTCGTACGCAAGCCCTGGCGACCGTCGCATCACGAACGTCGATTTCCGCCGTACAAATGATGGCGGCGGCCGGGTGCTGGTCAACCTGAGCGATCCGTCGACACCGGTCGATATCCGCCAGGAAGGCGGCCGCGTCATAGCGGTCTTCAAGAATACAGCACTCCCGTCCGAGCTGATGCGGCGCCTGGATGTCGTCGATTTCGCGACGCCGGTAACAACTGTCGACACATTGCGCACTAACGGCGATACGCGCATCGTCATCTCGGCGGACGGCAAATACGAGCAACTGGCTTACCAGTCGGACAATGAGTTCACGATTGAAATCAATCCGGCGCCGGAAGACGAGGCCGCTGCGTCGAGCCTGTTCTCCGAGACCAAGGAGTACGAAGGCCAGCGCCTGACCCTCAATTTCCAGGACATTGAAACCCGTGCGGTGCTGCAGCTGCTGGCGGAAACGTCCGGCCGCAACATCGTCGTGTCGGATACGGTGCAGGGCAATGTCACGCTGCGTTTGCGCAACGTGCCGTGGGACCAGGCACTGGATATTGTCCTGACCACCAAGGGTCTCGACATGCGCCAGAACGGCAATGTCATTATCGTTGCACCAGCCGAGGAAATTGCCGCTCGTGAAACGGCCGATCTTGAAGCCAAGCGCGCAATCACCGAGCTGGAGCCACTGTATTCCGAGTTCCTGCAGGTGAACTATGCCAAGGCGGCAGACCTGGCATCGTTGATGGGCGGTGGTGACAGCGGTAACGCGTTGCTGTCCGACCGCGGCACGGTTTCGGTCGACGAACGTACCAATACGCTCCTTATCAGCGACACGGCCGAGCGCCTGCAGAACATTCGCCGCCTCGTGCAAACGCTCGATATCCCGGTCCGCCAGGTATTGATCGAGTCGCGCATCGTCATCGTCAATGACGACCTGAGCCGCGACCTCGGCGTGCGATTTGGTATTACCGACGTCGAATCAAACAGCAGCGACGGGATTATTTCGGTGACCGGCTCCGGCGCCGGCAGCGGTACGATCGTCGATTCGGCGCTCGACAACATCGCGACTACAGGCCAGCCGTTCCCGGTTCAGGCACCGTCATTGAACAACCGGTACGCGGTCAACCTGCCAATCAGCAACCCGGCGGGCCGCCTTGCACTGGCCGTGCTGGACTCCGACTACATCGTCGACCTCGAACTGACCGCGATGCAGGCTGAAGGCCGCGGCGAGATCGTTTCGACGCCACGTATCATTACGGCGAACCAGACCGAGGCATTCATTGAACAGGGTGTCGAAATCCCGTTCCAGGAAGCCGCCTCTTCGGGCGCCACGACGACGCAGTTCAAGAAGGCGGTCTTAAGCCTTACGGTAACGCCGCAGATCACGCCGGACGACAACATCATCATGGACCTGCTGGTCAGCAACGACACGATTGGTGAAGTCGTGGCAAGCGCTACTGGAGGCTTCGTGCCGAGTATCGATACCCGCAAGGTGCGCACCCAGGTATTGGTGCGCGACGGACAGACGGTTGTTCTCGGCGGTATCTACGAAACCGAGCGACGCGAAACGATCAACAAGGTGCCGATACTTGGCGACATTCCCGGCATCGGCGTATTGTTCCGTTCGACCCAGAACCTGTCGAACAAGGCTGAATTGCTGATCTTTGTCACACCGCGGATCCTTACCGAAGGCTCCAGCATTTATTAAAATGCCCGTGCAGGGCAAACAAGGTGGCCTCACCAACGGGTGAGGCCACCGGCCTCTGCAACCATAATCGTGACAGGGTGAGTCGGGCCGAGGCGGCGCGATCCCCTTGCCGGATCGCGGCCAGGCACCTTATCAGCCTGTCGCGCGGCACAACGAAACCAACGGAAATGATGACACCAAAAAACGTTTTTCTGATTGGCCCGATGGGCGCGGGCAAATCGGCCGTCGGACGGCAACTCGCAAAATTCCTGCACTTCCACTTTGTCGACAGCGACGAGGAGATCGAGGCACGCACCGGCGTCGATATTCCGTTCATATTTGAAAAGGAAGGCGAAGCCGGCTTCCGCAAGCGCGAAGTAAAAGTGATCGACGAGCTGTCGCAGCGCGAAGGCGTTGTGCTTGCGACCGGCGGTGGTGCAATCGCCGATGCGGACAGCCGAAGCAGGCTCGGCGCGCGGGGCTACGTCGTCTACCTGCACACAAGTGTTCCACAGCAGCTCCAGCGCACGCAGCGCGGCCGCGAACGCCCGCTGCTGGAAAACGGCGAGCCGGAGGAAGTGCTGGCAGACCTTATGGCTGCGCGTGATCCGCTGTACCGCGAGATCGCCGACCTTGTCGTAGACACCGACGGCCGCCGGGTGCAAACAGTCGCGCGCGAAATCCAGGAGGCCCTGCCGGGCGTGAACCCGGCCTATTCATGAATGCGCTCGCGCCCTTGCTTGATCCTTGTGCGGACAAGTCTCTGCCCAATCATCGCGGCGATTCATGAATAGGCCGGGTTAAGGAATTAGGGTAACCTCTGCCGTTCGTTAACCCCGTACGCGCAAGGACTTCCATTGGCGTTGACGCCCGCACTGACCGTTGCCCTCGGCGAACGCAGCTACCCGATCTTCATTGATCACGGAACGCTCGGCAGTGATATCGGACTTGCCGCGTACATGCCGGGTCCCGATTGCCTGATCGTCAGCAACGACACCGTCGCGCCGCTCTACCTTGATACCCTTCGTGCATCGCTGGCGGGCGCCACCGTTCGCGATGTCTGCCTGCCCGACGGTGAAGCACACAAGACCCTGGCGTCGGTAGCATCCGTACTCGATGCGCTTGCCGAGAGCGGTGCAGGTCGCGATACAACGGTCATCGCACTGGGCGGCGGGGTTGTCGGCGATATCGCAGGCTTCGCCGCGGCCAGTTACATGCGTGGCGTAACCTTTATACAGGTGCCAACAACGTTGCTGGCACAGGTCGACTCTTCAGTCGGCGGCAAGACGGGTGTCAATCACGCGCGGGGCAAGAACCTGATAGGCGCGTTTCACCAGCCGCGCTTAGTGCTGATCGATACGGCGACGCTGTTGAGCCTGCCGGACCGTGAACTTCGGGCAGGACTTGCCGAAGTCATCAAGCACGCCGTCATTGCCGATGCCGCATTTTTTGCCTGGCTGGAAGACAACATCGGAAAGCTGCTCGCGCGTGACGTTGCGGCGCTACGGCACGCTATCAGACGCTGCTGTGAGATCAAGGCGGAAATCGTCGCTGAAGACGAGCGCGAACACGGCCGCCGGGCGCTGCTCAACTTCGGCCATACGTTTGGTCACGCGATTGAAAACAGCCTTGGCTACGGCGAATGGCTGCACGGCGAGGCCGTCGCGGCAGGCATGCTGATGGCGGCCGAACTGAGCAGTATCGACGCAGTCCAGAGGGCACGACTTGAAAGCCTGATCGGTGCTGCAGGGCTGCCACTTGCGCCGCCGCCACTCGGGGCCGATGTCCTGCACCTGGCGATGGGCATGGACAAGAAAGTGAAGGCAAGGAAGCTTCGCTTCATCCTGCTCGATCATATCGGCAGCGCGCGGGTCGCGACAGATGTACCGGACAACCGGCTGGCCGAAGTCCTGGCGCAGGCAGGGGCTGCCCGTGCCGGATGATGCGCTGCTCGCCTCTTACGCGGCCACCGAAAGTGCGAGCCGCGGCCGTCGCTACCGTGAACCGGCGGCGCGGCACCGCGGCGAGTTCCAGCGTGACCGCGACCGCATCGTGCATTCCACGGCATTCCGGCGCCTTGTGTACAAGACCCAGGTGTTCGTCAATCATGAGGGAGACCTGTACCGCACGCGGCTGACGCATTCGCTCGAAGTCGCACAGGTCGCGCGGACCGTGGCCCTGGCGCTAAAGCTCAATGAACCCCTCACCGAAGCGATTGCGCTCGCACACGACCTTGGGCACACACCGTTTGGCCATGCCGGCCAGGAGACGCTCAATGCATGCATGCGCGACTTCGGGGGGTTCGAGCACAACCTGCAGTCACTGCGTGTCGTAGACAAGCTCGAAGCGAAATATGCTGACTTTCCCGGCCTGAACCTGACCTTCGAGACGCGCGAGGGCATCCTCAAGCACTGCTCCGCGAAGAATGCACGCACGCTCGGCGAACTCGGCGAGCGCTTTCTTGAACGCCGACAGCCGGGACTGGAAGCCCAGATTGCCGACCTGGCAGATGCGATTGCATACAACAATCACGACGTTGATGATGGCTACCGTGCCGGCCTGCTGGAAATTTCGCAACTGAAGGAACAGCCGATCTTCGAACGCGCCTGGCGCGACGTGCACGACCGTTATCCCGGCCTCGACGATCGCCGCTTCATCTACGAAATCATCCGCCGCATGATCAGTCGTACGGTCAACGACCTGATCGATACGTCGGCAGAACGGCTGCGGCATGCGTCGCCTCAGTCGATTGACGATGTGCGACGACAACCGGCACCGCTGATCGGCTTCAGCGATGACGTCCGGGAAGAACACCAACAGCTGAAGCGTTTCCTGTTCAGGGCGATGTACCAGCACGACAAGGTGCTCGAGATGACCAGCAAGGCGCAACGGATGATCGAGGTACTGTTCGACCGCTACATGACGGCACCGGACGAAATGCCGCCGGAGTTTTCAGTGCCGGCACTCGCCGACGGTGAGCCGGAGCGCGCACGGGTCGTCGCCGACTACATCGCCGGCATGACCGACCGCTTTGCGATCTCGGAACACGAACGCCTGACCTAGCCCGAATTCCCCAACGATTGTTAAGCCGCCTCGCAGGAGCACCGGTACCCCCTGCCGGTGCCTCTCCTACCCCTTGAGCGGTCAAACCAGTAAACTTCCGGCCTCGCAACGGAGCAAACTGATTGAATAACCGTACTATTGCCGCGCGCGACCGTCTGATCTTTGCGCTGGACGTCCCGGACTGCGACCGCGCACGCGCGCTGGTCACCGAGCTCGGCGATGCCGTCACATTCTACAAGATCGGCCTTGAGCTGATGATGAGCGGCGGCTATTTCGAGTTGATGCAGTGGCTGCTCGAGCGTGACAAGAAAGTCTTTGCTGATCTCAAGTTTTTCGATATTCCGGCAACAGTCGGCGCCGCCGTGCGCCGGCTCAGGGATCGCGGAGCGAGTTTCGTTACCGTGCATGGCAACCAGACGATCATGGAAGCGGCCGCCGCCGAGAAGGGCGACAAGCTGAAGGTGCTTGCCGTGACGGTACTGACAAGCCTCGATCGCGGTGATCTCGATGACCTGGGCTTCGACTGTGACGTCGGCGCCCTGGTGCTCTCTCGCGCGCGCCGCGCACTTGAAGCGGGTTGTGATGGTGTGATTTCATCCGGTCTCGAGGCGCCGCAATTACGCGAGTTCATAGACCCGAAACTGCTCGTCATCACGCCCGGCATTCGTCCGGTAGACAACAAGCCGGAAGGTGACCAGAAGCGCGTCGTCTCGGTCGAACAGGCATTCGCAAACGGCGCGGATTACATCGTCGTCGGCCGTCCGATTCGCGATGCAGCAGATCCGCGAGCTGCCGCCGAGTCCATCCAGCACACGATCGCCGGCGCGCTCAAGGCATAGTCATGACCGCGACGCTCAGGAACGACCTGCTGCTCCGCGCACTCGCACGCGAGCCCGTGCCGCGGACGCCGGTCTGGATCATGCGCCAGGCGGGACGCTACCTGCCGGAGTACCGGGCCGTGCGCGAGCAGGCGGGCGACTTCATGAGCCTGTGCCGCAATCCGGAGCTTGCCTGTGAAGTGACGATGCAACCGCTCCGGCGCTTCAGACTCGATGCAGCGATCCTGTTTTCGGACATCCTGACCATCCCGGATGCGCTCGGTCTCGGCCTGTATTTTGTAACCGGCGAGGGGCCAAAATTCCGGCATCCGGTGCGGCGGGCGGCTGATATCCGCAAGCTCGCGCCAATTGATATCGAGCCGCGCCTTTCCTATGTGTTCGACGCTGTTCAACTGATTCGCCGCACACTGGATGGCGACGTGCCTTTGATCGGCTTCGCCGGCAGTCCGTGGACGGTTGCGACCTACATGGTCGAAGGACAGTCGAGCCGCGAGTTTGCGCGCATACGAGGCCTTGCAGCCGAGGAACCAAAACTGCTCGACGAACTGCTGGCCACAATCGCACGCAAGACGACCGACTACCTCAATGCGCAGATCGAGTCGGGCGCCCAGGCCATCATGATGTTCGACACCTGGGGCGGCGTGCTTGAGGGCGATGACTACCGACGCTTTTCACTGAACTGCATGCAGCAGATCCTGGATGGCCTGAAGCGGCAGCACGACGGCCGCAAGGTGCCGGTCGTGCTGTTCACGAAAGGTGCGGGCCCGCGCCTCGCGCTTATGGTCGAGACCGGCTGCGACGCCCTCGGTGTTGACTGGACCACGTCACTGGCCGAAGCGCGCACGCTGACCGGGGACCGCGTCGCACTGCAGGGCAACGTCGACCCGGCAACCCTCAGGGAATCACCGGAGCAGATACGCGAAGCAGTGGCGGAGGCCCTGGAGAGTTACGGGCACGGGCCCGGGCATGTATTCAATCTCGGCCACGGCATTACGCCGGATATCGATCCTGAGCGTCTGGGTGTGCTGGTCGATGCCGTGCATGAAATGAGTCCGCAGTACCACGCGGACGACTAACGGCGCTTGCGTCGTTGCGAGCCCGAAGGGCGTGGCAATCTCGTTCCGTTTGGCAGAGTCATGAGCGTTACGAGGTCGCCACGTCGCTGCGCTCCTCGCGATGACGGATGCGGCCTAAGCCCGCTTTGGTTCATCCCGCAGCGCGCGCCGCAGTATCTTGCCGACATTGGTTTTTGGCAGCTCATCACGGAACTCGACCTGCTTCGGTACCTTGTAGCCGGTCAGGTTCTCGCGGCAATGCTCGATAACATGTGCTTCGGTCAGGGATTCACTTTTGCGGACAACAAACAGCTTGACGGCTTCGCCTGATTTTTCGTCGGGCACGCCGATTGCGGCAACTTCCAGCACGCAGTCGAGTTCGACGACGACGCTTTCGATTTCGTTCGGGTACACGTTGAAGCCCGACACAAGGATCATGTCTTTCTTGCGATCCTCGATATAGACGAAACCCTTCTCGTCCATGCGCCCGACATCCCCCGTCCTGAGCCAGCCGCCGGGGAACATGACCTTCGCCGTCTCGCCCGGCTGCTGCCAGTAGCCTTCCATCACCTGAGGGCCACGCACGCAGATCTCGCCGATCTCGCCGGTCGGCAGGATGTTGCCGTCATCATCGCGGATCGTGACGTCGGTGGAGGAGATCGGCAGCCCGATCGAGCCGTTGAATTCCTTCGAATCAAGCGGGTTGATGATGGCGCCCGGTGAGGTTTCAGTCAGCCCGTAGGCCTGCACGATAGGCCGGCCGGTCAACTGCTGCCAGCGGCGCGACACCGCTTCCTGTACGGCCATGCCGCCGCCGATCGTAAGTTTCAGGCTGCTGAAGTCGAGCTTGTCGAATCCCGGCGTGTTGAGCAGTCCGGCGAACAGCGTGTTAACGCCGGTGATGTAGTTGAAGCGATGTTTTGCCAGCTCCTTGACGAATGCCGGCATGTCCCGCGGGTTCGTGATCAGCACACTTTCGCCGCCCTCGATCATCATGCCGAGGCAGTTACTCTGCAGCGAAAATATGTGATAGAGCGGCAACGCCGTGATGACGATCAGTCTCTCCTCGCCGTCAAATATGCCGCCCTGCCAGGCCTTCGACTGGTGCACGTTGTACACCATGTTGCGATGGCTCAGCATCGCGCCTTTCGACAGCCCGGTCGTGCCGCCGGTGTACTGCAGGAATGCAATATCGGCGAACCCGAGCCGCGCCGGTGCAAGCTCGATTTTCGCACCTGCGGCCAGCGCTTTCCCCAACGGTACAGATTGCGGCAGCCTATAGGTCGGAACTACTCGCTTTACATGCTTCAGCACGATATTGACGATTGCGCCCTTGGGAAACGACAGCAGATCGCCGATCCCTGTCGTGATGACATGCTCGACGTAGGTGTCCTCAATCACTTCCTCGAGCACGTGCGCAAAGTTCTCAAGAATGACTATGCAGCGCGCGCCGGAATCTTTCAGCTGGTGGCGCAATTCGCGCGGCGTGTACAGCGGATTGACATTGACGACGACAAGTCCCGCGCGAAAGATGCCGCACAGCGCAACCGGATACTGCAGCACGTTCGGCAGCATTATCGCGACACGCTGGCCCTTCAGCAGTCCGAGTTTCTTCTGCAGGTAAGCGGCAAACGCCTTCGACTTCTCGTCGAGCTCCCCGAACGTCAGGGTCGTGCCCATGTTGGTATAGGCGGGCCGGTCCGCGTACTTCCCGAAGCTCTGTTCGATCATGTCGAGCACGGATTTGTACGGGGGCACCGGGAGTTTTTCCGGGATATCTGCCGGATATGACGCGAGCCAGGGTTTATCCACGTATTTTTTTATCCTTAGCTGTTATCCGCGTGTTGCATGCCGAGTGCCTGTTCGATAACCGGCCAGGCATTGTCCAGCAGCAGCGTCTGGGCCTCGGCATTCGGATGTATCCCATCGCTCTGCATCAGGTTTTCGTTCTGCGCGACGCCGTCCATAAAGAACTCTATCCATGGCAGCTCGTATTCCTCGGCAAGGTCCTGGTAGACCTGCTCGAAGGCTTCAGTATAGCGTGAGCCGTAGTTGGTCGGGATGCGGATGCCAAGGAGCACGACCCGGGCCCCGGCCGCCTGGCTGCACCGTATGATCGTCTCGAGGTTCTTTCTCATCCGTTCTGGCGGAAAACCGCGCAGCCCGTCGTTGCCGCCCAGTTCCAGGACGACCAGTCGCGGCGTGAACTGCTTGAGTGCCCGGCGAATCCGCTGTGCCCCGCCCTCGGTCGTCTCGCCGCTGATACTGGCGTTGACCACCCGATACTCGTACCCTTCCTTTTGAAGCCGCGTCTGCAACAATGCCGGCCAGGACTGGTCAACGTCTATGCCATAGCCGGCGCTCAGGCTGTCGCCAAATACCAGTACCGATGGAACTTCCACCGCGGGCCCGTTTACCCACGCCAGCAACAGCAACAAGGTCAGAAATCTTCGCATGTCGAATCAGTCATCCGGCCCCAGCGCAGTACTGGAAGCCAATAATATCAGTAAGCAGGTTACCAGCCCGGAAGGAAGTCTGACCATTCTCGACAGCGTCAGTTTCAGCATTGACACGGGGG
>CAZLNH010000030.1:0-3953 GCA_964560775.1 uncultured Woeseiaceae bacterium
TGTAACACCATCGAAATGCCCGGGACGGCCGATGCCGCACAACTCTTCGGTCAGGACCGGCACGGATACGGACGTGGCCGCATCGGTGCCGAACGGATACATAGTCTCCACGTCGGGCACGAACAGCAGATCGGTTTTGGCACGCTTCAAGTGCCGTTTATCACGCTCCAGCGTGCGCGGGTAACGCTCAAAGTCGTCGGCGTCCTCAAACTGGGTCGGATTGACAAATATCGACACCACGAGGCGCTCGGCGTTCTCGCGTGCCAATCGTAACAGGCTCATGTGTCCCTCATGCAGGTTGCCCATGGTCGGCACCAGGGCAATGTGGTCGCCCGCGTCGCGCCACTCCTTCAACTGTTCGCGCAGCGCGGCGCGATCACTGATTTCCTTCAAGCGGTCATGCTCCTGTTTCCGTAGTATTCGATCGTACTCATGAAAAGCAATGCTCCGGGGCGGGATAGCTGCGGTCCTTGACGGCGCGAACATAGGCACTTATGGCGTCCAGCGGCGCATCGTGGCCTGACATGAAATTCTTAACGAAGCGCGGTGTCCGGCCCTGCGTAATGTCAAGGATGTCGTAGAGTACGAGAATCTGCCCGTCTACGTGCGGGCCGGCACCGATGCCGATAACGGGTACATCAAGCGCTTCGGTAACAGCCTGCCCCAGTTCATTCGGCACGCATTCCAGCAGCACGATATCGGCACCCGCATCCTGCAGCTTGCGGGCGCTGTCAATCATCTGCTTCGCCTTCTCGGGTTCCCGCCCTTGCACTTTGAATCCGCCAATTTTGTGTACCGACTGCGGTTTGAGCCCGAGGTGTGCGCAAACAGGAATGTCATGACGCGCGAGATGCCTGACGATATCGATCTGGCCTTCGCCGCCCTCCAGCTTGATCATCATCGCGCCACCCTCCTGCATCAGGTGAACGGCATTCTCAAGCGCCTGATCCGGTGTCGTATAGCTCATGAACGGCATATCAGCAACAAGAAACGAGCGGCGCAATCCGCGCGCGACATTGCGCGTGTGATAGATGATGTCACTGACCGTGACCGGCACGGTCGTGTCGTGGCCCTGCACGACCATGCCCAGTGAGTCGCCCACCAGAACCAGGTCAGTGCGGGCGCGGTCCACAAGCAACGCGTAGCTGGCATCGTAGGCAGTGAGGCATGCAATGGCTTCGCCCTCCGCCTTCATCTTGTGCAGCGTGCCGACATTGACCGGCGGTTCGACCATGTCACGTTGTTCGAGCTGTGTGTACATCGGAATCTCTGGCGAAGTGGAAGGGGGGGCGCGTGGCGCCGTCAGGCGAATGCGACAGCAGCGGCCGGGTTGAAAAAGTGCCTGCCGCTCTTGGTGCGCAATACCTGCTGGTAGAGTTGCTCGTAGTCGGCATCGTTCCTGACCGGGTCGATGGAACCCGCGTTGACGATCAGCAACGGCGACTCATCGTAACTGTGGAAATAGCGCGCGTACGCATCGGTTAGTTTCTCGAGGTAAGTTCGGTCGATCATGCGCTCGTGCGGTATGCCGCGGCGCGCAATTCGCCGCATCAGCGCATCCACCGGCGCCTGCAGGTAAATGACGAGGTCGGGTGCGGGTGCGTCCACTTCGAGCTTGGCACTTATCTGTTCGTAGAGGGCGAGTTCCTCGCGGTCGAGGTTTACCTCCGCGAAAAGCCGGTCCTTGTCCATGTGAAAATCAGCAACACGTACAGGCGCGAACATATCCGACTGCCGCAAATCCTCTATTTGCCGGGCACGCTGGAAGAGGAAAAACAGCTGCGCCGGCAACGCCACGTTGCGCCCACTCCGGTAGAAGCGTTCGAGAAACGGATTCTCGTCGACCTGCTCAAGTATCAGTTCGCCATTGAAGCTGTGTGCCAGGCGCTCGGCGAGGCTCGTTTTGCCGACGCCGATCGGGCCTTCAACGACGATGTACCGGGGTGCAGGCTGCTGCTTGGCCAGGGTGCTGACGCTCACGCGGATTACCGGTCAATTTTCTCAATGCGCGGCACAAACTTGCTGACGTCAGCGGCGAGCGCACTCACACTGTTCAGGCCCGGTACAGCCACGTGCGGCGCGATCTCACCGAGCGGCAGCAAGACAAAATTCCGCTCCGTCATGCGCGGGTGCGGCAATTCGAGATCCGGTGTTTTCATGGTATGGCTACTGTACACGAGTAGGTCGAGATCAAGACATCGCGGCCCCCAGCGTTCGCCGTCACGGACCCTTCCCTGAGCGGTTTCAATGGCTTGCAACTGCTTGAGCAGTGCCAGTGCGGACAACCGGGTCAGCAGCGCCGCGGCCGCATTGATGAAATCCGGTTGCCCGGCCGGCCCTACCGGCGCCGACCGGTACAGGCCCGACCGTGCCGTCAGGATCGTGTCAGGAATAGCGGCAAGCAGCTTGAGAGCCTGTTCCACCTGGCTTGCCGGTGCATCAAGATTGCTACCAATACCGACATAGGCCGGCCACCAGTGTGGCCGCTCTGATGTCATGACGTACCGGCATCTTTTGCACGACGCCGGCCACGACGACGTCGGCGTTTTTTTGCCGGGGCCGGCTCGCCGCCACTGCCCGAAAACGCGGCCTCCCGGCCCTTGTCATCCTCGGTCTGGACCCGGGTCCAGAACTCGGCGGTATCCTCGCTGATCTCGCCAGTCTCGGCGCGCAACAGCATGAAGTCGTACGCCGCGCGAAATCGCCGATGCTCCAGCAGTTTCTGCGCGCGCCGGCCACTCATCCTGTCGAACCTGGGTTGCAGCGCGATCATTTCCCGCATGGGCGCGGTGAAACGCTTCGGTATTGAAATGCGCGACTGCTGCATGCCCGTCAGCTGCCAGGCGGCGGCGGTCAGCGCCTGCACCTCGGTCATGCCCTCATTCTCGCGGAGGTCCCTTGCCATTTCCCGCACCGGCGCCCACAGGAACACGCCGATCAGGAACATCGGCGTGATGGATTTTTCCTCGGCGACCCGTTTATCTGTGTTGACCAGCGCCGACTGCACGAAACGGACGAATGCCGGATCGTTATCGAGCGCCTCATCGGTTTCCGGAAACAGTTCACGGAACAGCCGGTACCGCCTTAACAGCAGAAATGTTTTTTCGGCATAGCCCGTCTGGAACATTTTCAGGAATTCATCGAACAGGCGCGCCGGCGGGACACTGCGCAACAACTCGACTGACTGGTTGATCGCGTCATGGACGCCTTGGTCGATCGTGAAATCCAGCTTTGCGGCAAAGCGTACCGCGCGCAGCATGCGCACCGGGTCCTCGCGAAAACGCATGTCAGGATCGCCAATGAGGACCAGCCGGCGCTTCCGGATATCCTCCAGTCCGCCGACGTAGTCCCAGATACTGAAATCCGCGATGTTGTAGTACAACGCGTTGCAGGTGAAGTCGCGGCGCCAGACGTCGTCCTCGATGGTACCGTACACGTTGTCGCGCAGGATGCGGCCCGCATCGTCGCGCGTTGCGTCCGGGTGCTCCTCATCGCCGGCGGAAGCCGCGCGGAACGTAGCAACCTCGATTACCTCGCGGCCAAAACGCACGTGCGCCAGACGGAACCGCCGGCCAATGAGCCGGCAATTACCGAACAGCGCTTTTACCTCATCCGGGCTCGCATCGGTCGCAATGTCAAAATCCTTCGGATGCAGCTCGAGCAGCGCATCGCGCACGCCACCACCGACCAAAAACGCCTGGTATCCAGCCTTGTGCAGGCGATACAGAACCTTGAGAGCACTGTCGGAGATCTCGGCCCGGGAAACGTTATGGGACGGGCGGGGAATGATTTCGGGTGCGGTTTTTTTTGTGGACCCGCTGATTTTCAATAGAAATTCCGCTTGAGGATTGAATTTGCGGCCGTATAATAGCAGCCCCCGCCAGCCGGGGTCAGTCAAAACTTCAATCCGTGCTCCCTTCGTCTAGTGGTTCAGGACGCCGCCCTCTCACGGC
>CAZLNH010000031.1:0-10965 GCA_964560775.1 uncultured Woeseiaceae bacterium
AATTTCTGGCGTTTTCGCGAAAGCGACTTTCAGGAACGCAGTCTGCTCGGACCCATCAGCGGCACGACGTTTGCGGACTGGCCGATCACCTACGACGAACTGGAACCGTATTACGCGCGCGTCGACTGGGAAGTCGGTGTGTCAGGGGCGCCCGGGCCCTTCGATGCGCCACGCTCGAAGCCTTATCCATTGCCGCCGATGCCGGTCAAATCGTCCGGTGTCCTGCTGGAACGGGCGGCGGAGAAACTCGGATTGCACGCACAGCCTGCACCGGTCGCCGTGCTGTCGAAACCGCATAACGGCCGTGCGCCGTGCATCCATTGTGGCTACTGCATGGGCTTCGGTTGCGAAACCGGCGCCAAATCATCAACGCTTGCAACGATGATCCCGCAGGCACAGGCCAGCGGCCGTTGCGAAATCCGCCCCAACAGTACGGTCTTCAATCTGCCCACCAGCGCGCGGGGCACTGTGGACGAAGTGCTCTATTACGATGTGGACGGCAAGCAGCAGCGACAGAAAGCCCGGACGGTCATACTGTCCGCCAATGGTGCGGAGACGCCACGCCTGTTGCTCGAGTCCGCCAGTGCAAAGCATCCGGATGGACTCGCCAACAGCAGCGGCTTCGTCGGCCGCAACCTGATGTTCAACTGCCATTCGCTGGCCAATGGCGTGTTTGCCGAGCAGCTGAACGACTACAAGAGCATCCAGGTTACGCGCATCATTCACGATTTTTACGAATCCGATCCGGCACGCGGTTTCTACGGCGGCGGCGGTATTGACGCAAGACCACTGTTCTCGGCCACGCCAATACTCTTTTCGCTCGCCGGCATGCCGCCCGATGCGCCAGCCTGGGGCAGTGAATTCAAGGAACTGCTGGCGCACAACTACACGCGGCAAATGTCGATCCTTGGCAGCACGACGTCGTTAGCCCTGGACAGGAACAACATCACGCTCGATCCGACGCACAAGGACCGCTGGGGACGACCGGCGCTGCGGCTCACTTACCGCGATCATGACGACGATCTCGCGATGGCCGGTTTCCTGCTCGACCGTTCAATGGAGCTGTTCGACGCCGCCGGCGCGGAGAAATCGTGGGCCTACCCGCTTGACCCACAGACCAGCGGGGCACATCTGCTCGGAACCTGCCGCATGGGAGACGACCCGCAGACCTCGGTCGTTGATCGCTACCACCGCAGCCACGACGTGCAGAACCTTTACATCTGTGACGGCTCAAGCTTCGTCACATCGGGCCGCGGCCAGCCGACAATGACGATCATGGCACTGGCATTTCGTGCCGCCGAGCACATAGCAACCGCCGCAAGGGCCGGATAACCCGGATTATTTGTGAAGCAGTGTCACGTACTCAAGTCGCGCGAATTCTGACGAACGCTCCCCGTCATCGCGAGGCGCGCAGCGCCGTGGCGACCTCGTACAAATAATGGCTCTGCCAATTGGCACGAGATTGCCACGCGCTGCGCGCTCGCAACGACGTGGGACATGCGGGCTCGAGGCACACCGGTAGCCCCTGCGCATTGTCTGCACCAATCAGGGTTCGAGCAATTTGTCCCGCCGGTTCACCAGTGCCCGCATACGGCGCCGGTCGAGCCACGTACCGAGTTCTTCATCCAGCTGTTCATCACTAATCCCGGACAAAGTCTCCCGCCAGCCCGTATCAACAGCAATGTCGATGTTCCTCAGGTAGCGCGGACTACCGCGCCCGGTCCCGAACGCGTCGGCATGCCCGTTCAGCATCAGTTGCCACGTGCGGCGATCGTAGAGCATTTGTTCCGGCCCACGGCGTTCCTGGTAGGCAAGCGTGTCGAACAGGTACATGGACTGCCACTGTGCCTGCAGCGGACACCACGCGGACGCGCCGGCACCGGCTTCGCGACGCCCGGTTTCATCGACGTGACCGGCCGGCAGTAACTGCAATGCACCATCGCGTCCATCGACGGTACGAGCGACGGTGACCGGCACCATTTGCAGGTCCAGCAGGCGGTCCAGATGATAGGCGGCCAGCTCGGGACCGGCGTCCTCATAAAACAGCGCATCCACGCTCACCCCTTCATGGGTGACGCGCATGGTGCGCGTGCCGTCCGCCCGCTTCGTGCCCGCGACCAGGTCGCCATCCAGAAGGATAGTCTGCAGCGCATCGGTTGTAAGAGGGCCGGCACCGTTCAGCCGCGGGTCGGGGCCGATTTCCAGCGACTCACCGTTCTCGGACACGACCGCCAGCTTGTTGTCCTCGATTACCAGCGCGTGGCCGCGGCCCTTGTAGTATTCGTTCAGCATGCCGGTGTCGATGCCGATGACGCGTCCGCCGATCCGGCTGACGACGCCGCGCGTGACAGTCGGCGTATGACCTATGACAACGCGACTGGCGCCCAGCGCGTCAAGCACGGGTTGCAGCCGTGCTGCCTCGACCAGCGGACTGCAGCCGGCCGTGCCCCGATACCAGACCGGGCTTTCGGTGTCGTGTATGGCTGCGTTATCAAGGCGCTTCACGGTCTCGATCGCGACGGTAACTTCGTCGGGCCAATCGACGTCGGCGGGCTGGTTCTCGAGAAGCCGCAGATATGTATAGAAGCTGTCGCCCGGATGCAGGATGCCTGCATCGATCAGTACCGCCAGCGCGCGAACGTAAGTTGCCAGATCGCCCGCCATGCCGGCATTGATGCCTTCGAGCCCGATATCAGCAAGACCGGGCGACAGTCCACCGTGAACAAACGCCGTATCGTTGACAACCACGACCAGCGGCTTTTGCAGCAACCAGCGGCCGTATTCACCGTCATGGCGGAAAGCGCGCCGGTGCGCAAAAAAACCGGCCGGAAACTGCCGGTCGAACTGTTCCTGTGACGGCATGGCCTCGCCGTGCGCCCCCGCGCGCTGCACGAACCGCCGGAACCAGCGTTGACGTTCGTCCGCGCTCTCGTCCGCCGCAAATGCGGCATATTCGCCGGCTGCGACGTATCGCAAGTCGCCGACGAGGTTCATGACTTCGTGATTGCCGAGCAGGACATGCACCCGGCCGCCGGCCGCCAGCGCCTCCTGCTCAAGCCGCATCAGGAGATCCATGACCGCGCGGGACGCAGCGCCTCGGTCAAGCAGGTCGCCGGTGACGACCAGGTGGCTGCCACCTCCGCTCCAGTGGCCATCGTCCCCGACCAGGCCGCTGGCCGCCAGCGTTCGTTCAAACGCACGCAGCGCGCCGTGCACATCGCTGATCGCGACGACACGGCTTGCGTCCTGCCAGTGCCAGTCCCTGGCCGGTGCCTGCACAGCCGCAAGCAGCAACAGGGCGAGTACCGCAATACGCCGCCGTCCGCGTTGCCGAACATCAACAGCAGTTACCATCTGGCATTCCAGGCCGCCACCACCGGACTCCAGTTTAGAGTACTGGCAGGAGATTGGCATCCGGCAAATGACATCTGCGGCGACCGGGTCCGTCCGCTGCTATGATGTCGCGGGAAGCTTTTGGGGAATAGCGCCGGATGATGCGGAACGTGCTGCGACGAGTTGCTCGTACACCATGTGCAATAGCAATACTTCTCTGCTGCACGGCGGTCGCAGCCGACGAGCAGATTGCCGCCCAACCTCTTTTCGCCAGCCACAATACGCTGGCCGTGCGCATCACGGCGCCGCTCGCGGCAATACAGCGCGAACGGGATTCAGGCGAATATCACGACGGCACGTTCGAGTTCCAGGACGCGGCCGGCACGCCTCACGTCCTGGATATCAAGCTGCGTGCGCGCGGCAACTACCGTCGCCGCGAAACGACGTGTCAGTTGCCGCCGATACGTCTCAATTTCCGCAAGTCGCAGGTTGCGGGCACCCTGTTTGATGGACAGGACAAACTCAAACTGGTGACACATTGCCAATCGGGCAACGTACGTTATGAGCAGTTCGTACTAAAAGAGTACCTGGCCTATCGGATACTCAATGCGTTTACGGACAGAAGCTTTTCGGTTCGGCTGCTACGCATACACTGGACCAATTCGGCCAGCCCGGGAGACGACGTAGAGCGTCATGGTTTCCTGATCGAGGACGACGACGGGCTCGCGGACCGGCTGGGCTACGATGTCGTGGAATCACCCGGTATCAACCCACGGACCCTGGACCCGGAATATGCCGCGCTCGTTGCCGTCTTCCAGTACCTGGTAGGCAATACCGACTATTCATTGATTCGCGGCACCGCCGAAGACGGTTGTTGCCACAACGCCGTACTGCTTGGCAAGAGAGACCAGCCGTATCTTTCTGTTCCTTATGATTTTGATTTTTCCGGTTTCGTCAATACGCCATATGCGGAACCCAGCCCGAATCTGACCATTCGCACGGTGAGGACCCGGCTGTATCGCGGCTATTGCGATGTAAACGATGCGCTGGAGCCGGCGCTGCAGACGGTGCGCGACAAGCGCGCTGACATAATTGCGTTGATCCGGCAACAGGAGGGGCTCGACGACCGCAACCGCAACAAGGGCCTTCGATACATCGAGAGTTTTTACAAGGCCATCGACAAGCCGTCTACGATCACGCGAAATATGCTTGGGCGCTGCCTCTGACGGAAAGTGACGATAGCCATGGCGCGTCGCAACCAACCGCTGCCATAAAACACTTATCGGTCATCCGGGCCACAGACCGGCTGGTGCAGGCATGACCAGTCGGATACCAGCTGCGCGACGCGTGGATGGATCAGGTAACCGAGCGCGCTGTGCGGATCCGACCTGCCGTAGCGCACTGCCAGGTTGTAGATGTGGTAATCCCGCAGGGTGCTCAGCAGCCGTTGCTTCAACATTGGCTTGAAGTCATCCGCCAGTGATTCGTCGTGACACAGCCAGTCATCTTCCGCGGCAACGTTATGCCACGACACTACATTGCCCGGATACCGCCGGCGCCCGCTCTCCCTCGCACCTGCCAGCCGGTGGCGCACGGAATCGTCACCGAGCGGCGCACCCAGTGTAATCCAGCAGTCCACCTTGTAATCCCGATACTCAGCGAATCGTTCGTCGTGTGACAGTTGCCAGAGGACATCGTAGGTCACGATGGCGCCGGTGCCATGTGAAATCAGCAATACCTGATGGTTGTTACGCAGTGCGTCGCACAAAATAGCGCGCACGCGCTCCCGGACGGATTGCCCGAAGGTACTGCCGGCATTCCAGTATTCCCTGACATCGCGCGAAATGCTGCTGACCACCGTCCGCGACGACCCCAGCATCCCGAGAACCGGCGCGGCAATACCGGCCGCAAGTTCGGGTAGCGCAGATTTTCCCGGCAGGCAATCGTAGGCCGCCAGGCTGAACTTCCGGCGGCGGTCTATTGACCGAAGCCGTTGCAACAGGTTGCGCCGGTCGCCAAGATCCAGTTGCTCATCGTAATGCGTCATGCACCCGGCGAGAAATTCATTGTTCAGGTCCCCGTACCAGGCGACCCGCTTGTCGAGTGCTTGAAACGTCTCGACACGGTCCGGATAGTCCCGCGCAACTCCTGCAACCAGCGCTTCCTGTACCAGCGCGAAGTAATGCGCTAACGCCGGCTTGCACTCGCGGCCATGCACGAAGATCAGGACCGGCCCGGCCGCTTTGGTATCAGGCGCCGTCATCGTTGTATCGGGACCTTTGCCCGATCCGCCCGGTAAATTCCGAGCCGGCCTTTGTGGTTTCCACCCTCGTCCGCAATCAGCAGGCGCCCGTCGGACAGCATTGCCAGGCCTTCCGGCTGCCGGTGTCGTGCTGTGAGCGGCAATTCGGTAACGGCAACGAGTTGCCCTTCCGGCGACAGCTCCACGAGCGCGCGTTGCCGCGCCGCGACCAGCAACAGGTGACCGCTCTGCTCATCGACCACCAGTCCCGACGGGTTCAGCCGGTTTGTGCGCAACTCACGCAGAATCCGCCGCACCGGCACTGTGATCGTGGCACCGGGATCAATTACGCGATCCGCAATGGACCAGCCAAATATTGCCAGGTCATCGATCGACCGGGACTGCCGCAGCGTCTTGCAGGCCAGCAGCAAACGCCCGTTACGCCGGTCTGTCGCGAGGCCCTCGATTTCGCACTCGGTGCCGGCCCCGGTTTCGTCTGAGGTATATTCCAGCTGTTCGCCGTTTGCGCCTTCGCCACCGCTGACGATAACACCGTCGCTCGTCACGAGGTAGACGACGCTGCCATCAATCGCGATGCCCTCGAAGTCTCCCCGCAAAACCGGGTCGCCGTATGCAAATGACTTGTGGATGCGGCCGCGCTCCAGGTCAAGTTCATAAATTATCGCGGCCTCGTCGGCGACGGCAAAGAGTCGCCCGTCCATCGTCACCGCGAGTCCGGAGATTTCCTTCAGCCTGTTCGGCAAACGCCACTGACTGAGTGACTCGTCCTCGAGAGAGTAGCCGGAAAGCACGGAGTCGCCGAGCGCAGCGGACGCCACGCCCTGCAGCAGGACGGCAGACAGGATCGCGGCCGCGTGATTAATAACCGTCCTCGTCGTCATCATGGCGCGTCAGCATCGAGAAAAGCGGACCCGACAGGACTTTGCCGTATTGTAGTTTCCATATGATCAGCATCGGGTAAACGAATGCCATCGAGATGACCACCGCCACGCCCAACGCACCAATGCCGGCGCCGAGGCCTATGCTGATGGCAGCGAATATGTACATGGCATGCGATGGCTGTTCGAGCGAAAAACGGAACCGCACCGCCGCGACAATGCCCGCCAGTGCAAATGCCAGCGCAAGGCTGTTGAGGACGATCATCGATATACCCGTAACGACAATGGGCATGATCACGATAGTCTGCACAAACGACGGATCGACCTCCTTGCTGCGGCTGGTAATGAAATAGACCCAGGATACCGGCACGATCAGGATGGCAGCGCCTATGCTGGCAAACGCCAGGCGCAGTGGTCCGTAGGGCGCCAGCACGGTTTCCTCGACGTGTGAATAAACGGGTTCGAAGCTGGTCGTATCGGCACTGACCAGGTCTCCGAGACCGCCGACGGGAAAGTATTCGCGCAATCCCGGCACGCGTATCAGCAGAAAAGCCATCAACAGTACCCAGAACGCGTAGTACAGCGTTATCAGGGTGGTCGGTATCAGGAAGTTCGCCGCTCGTCTCATTGTCCCCGTCCCGGTACCGCGGTCTCGCGGAAACGCAGGCTCGGCCTGTACCCGACCGATAGTTCGCACACAATACCGCCGCCGCGCGCGCTGCGCCATAGCGGCGGCAGTGATCCGCCGGGCATGCAAGCGGCCCGGGTGGTAGTCTATGCCGGTTTTGACGACGGAAACCCTGGCACATGAAGTCACAACTCCTGGGAATCAGTAACGCGATCGTCGATGTGCTGGCGCGCGTCGATGACGATTTCCTGCAGCAGATCGGCGCGCCGCGCGGTTCGATGACGCTGATCGATGAACAGCGCGCGCGCGAAATCTACGAAATGATGGGACCGGCGACGGAGATGTCCGGGGGCTCCGTGGCGAACACTATTGCAGGCTTCGCAAACCTGGGTGGCTCCGCCGCCTACATAGGCAAAGTCCGCGACGACCAGCTCGGGGAAATTTTCGTGCACGACATGCGCTCGCTGGGCGTCGACGTCCGGCTGCCACGAGCCTCGAGTGGTGCACCGACCGCCCGCAGTCATATCCTGATCTCGGCCGACGGCCAAAGAACGATGCAGACCTACCTCGGTGCCTGTACCGAACTTGCGCTTGACGACATCACGGAATCGTCGGTTGGCGAACCCGCCATCACGCTGCTCGAAGGCTATGTCTGGGACATCGCCGAGGGCCCGGCGCTCGTCGCCGAAGCCGCCAGGTTGACGCATGCCAGGTCCGGCAAGGTTGCCTTGTCACTGTCGGACTCCTATTGCGTCGATCGGCATCGGCAGGCGTTTGCAGACTTTATCGACACGTACGTTGATATTGTTTTTGCCGACGAGGATGAGGTGCTGGCGCTACTCGGCGTGCAGGACTTTGAAGACGTGTACGGGCGCATCGCCGCATCGGGCAAACTTTATGTCATGACGCGGTCGGAGAAAGGCTCGGTCGTCATAAAAGGCGACCAGCGAATAGAGCAACCCGCAATGCCGGTCGACAGTCTGGTCGATACGACCGGCGCCGGCGACGCCTACACGGCCGGCTTTCTTTATGGACTGTCGAAAAATGAATCATTGACTGACTGCGCGCGCCTGGGCACCTGGTGCGCGACGTATATTATCCAGCGCGTCGGCGCCCGCATTGAAAAGGATGCCCTGCGCGATTTCTTCTAGGAGTCAGCAGCATGCGTAACTTACTGGCAGGTCTGGTTGCCATCGCCATCATGGCAATGGCGGTTCCCGCGACGGCAGCCAATGATACAGAACGCCTCGTCGCGGCCATGCTCGGCGATACGCCGGTCATCGATGACCTGCGCGAATTAACGGACTCAATTGGCGGACGCGTGACCGGAACGCCACAGAATGAAGCCGCTGTTGAATGGGCTCTTGCAAAGTTTGCGAGCGCCGAAGTATCCGCCCGCGGTGAAGTGTTCGGCATGCCGGCTCAGTGGCAGGAAGAATCCGTTTCAGCACGAATTTCAGGCGACGTGGAGATGATGCCATCGGTCATCGCGAAGCCGTTTTCAAATGGTACCAGCGGGCCGCTGCGCGCTCGGCTCGCAGACGGCGGCGATGGCACGGAAGCCGATTTCAAGCGGCTAGGGGCAGCGGCTAATGGCGCGTGGGTAATCGTGGCAACGCCGGTCCTTGACGACAGCGTCGGGCTGGCCGGCCTGTTCGCCGAGTACGGTGCATCGTCGGCAACGGACCAGCTTGCCGGCGACGCTGGTGCCGCCGGCCTGATATACATGTCATCCCGGCCAAAGAACCTGCTGTACCGGTTGCCGGCGCTCGCTACCGTGAATTTGTTCCCGATCCTGCTGATGGAACGCGAGCACGCACAGCGAACGCTGCGTTTGTTGCGCGATGGTGCTTCGCTGGATCTCGAGGCCGAGCTCACCGTCGACGCCGGTTACTCCTATCGCGCGACCAACGTCATCGCGGAAATTCGCGGCACTGAGCTGCCGGACGAGATAGTGCTGATGGGCGCACACCTGGATTCGCACGATCTGGGCACCGGTGCGCTCGACAACGGCGCAAACGTCGCCATGCTGATTGACATCGCGCGGCAAATAACGCGCCTCGGGCTGAAGCCGCGCCGCACAATACGTTTTGCACTATGGAATGGCGAGGAACAGGGGCTGGTCGGCTCGTGGAAATACACGGAACAGCATGAGGCGGAACTCGGCAATCATGTCGTTGCCGCGTCGTTTGATATCGGCACGGGCCGCATTACCGGTTTCTTCACCGGCGGCCATGCGGAGCTGATACCCGAAGTGGATGTGCACCTAGCGCCGGTGGCCGGACTCGGGCCCTTTACACAGGTCAATGCCGCGCTGGTCGGCACCGACAATTTCGATTTCATGATCGAAGGCGTGCCAAACCTGATCGCCGCGCAGCGGGACGCCAATTACGCGTCGAACTACCACGCGGAGTCCGACACATTCGACAAGGTGGATCAGCGTCAGCTCAAACTGAACTCGGCGATTGCAGCGGCCGTCACATGGGGTTTTGCGAACAGCACCGCGCGTCTGCCGAGACTTGGGCACGCGCAGATTGCCGAACTGATCGAACAACACGATATTGAGCAGGCGATGCGGGACTTCGGGGTCTGGGACGACTGGGCCGCCGGGGAACGGGGCCGTCACGACTGATTCCAGTCAATAGTGGTATGTATTCCGTCGGTCCGCTTTGTTTTTACCGATTGACCGCGACCGCCGCCCCGGTACCCCCTGCCGGGATCAAAGTCCGCGCAGGTGCTCCTCGATGCGCTTGCGGGTCTTTGCATCCGGTAGTCGTCCTGAGCCGGCCGCGGCATTGTCGTTCATGTGGCGGGGATTGCTGGTCGCCGCGAGGACACACGTTACGTCGGGATTGCCGAGGATATACTTCAGTGAAAATTGGGCCCAGCTTTCGCAATCGAACTCACTGGCCCACCCGGGCAATTCGTGGCCCCGAACCTGGCCGAAGTAGTCGCCGTTGCCGAACGCACGGTTGATCATTACCGCTACGCCGCGTTCGGCCGCTGCCGGTATTACGCGCTCCGCCGCCTGCGGCTCAAGTGGCGAGTAGTTCACCTGGATGAAATCCAGTTCCCGGGTGCTGATCAGCCGCTCCATTTCGTCAAAACCGCTCCGGCGCGATGTCGTGATGCCGATGTAGCGCACGCGGCCTGCGTCCTTCCAGTCCTGCAGATTATCGAGCTGGGTTTCGGCGCCGACGAGGCTGTGCACCATCATCAGGTCGAGAGGCTTCTTGTCCAGTACTGCCTGCGAGTGCTCCATCGATTCAAGGCCGGCTCGCCGGCTGCGCTCCATGACTTTCGTTGACACGAACATATCAGCGGTCATGCCGAGTTCACCCAGCAATTGCCCCAGTACCTGTTCGGCATTGCCATAGATGGGTGCGGTATCGATCAGTGTGCCGCCGTGCTCTTCAAGCGCCGTCAGGACCGATCTTAGTTGCGCACCGCCATCCGCCGGCATGCGCTCAAATTCATCGGACGTGCCAAGGCCGATTACCGGTATTCGTTCATCGGTTCCGGGAATACGGCGCCGTTCCATTTCCCCCGACGCCGCGAACGTGGCAGGCGGCACCGTCGCGGCGAACCCGGCAGCTGTCGCCAACTGCAGGAATCGTCGGCGGGGCAGTCTGTTGAACCTGGTCATATATCGCTCTCGTATGTGATCTTCCGCGTCGGTGATGTGCCTCCGAACCGCGCCCGTTATCCTCGCGGACCATCGTACCGAAAATACCCGGTGCGCCGCTTACAATCGTACGGCATTGGTGATGAATCAGCAGGTTGGCTATGATCCCCGTCGCTGATTCGCGCACGGACACTACCCATGCGTGACGGCATGCGCTCATTACTGCAAGTGCTTCAGC
>CAZLNH010000032.1:0-1565 GCA_964560775.1 uncultured Woeseiaceae bacterium
ATCGTGCTGCTGTTTCCGCCGGTCGCCGGTGGCTGACATGATGCAGATTGTTGAAACCCGCATCTACCCCGAGCGGTTGCGCGACGAATTGCTGGACGCCGCGGCCGGTGCGTACACGTCATTTGAAGGATGGATACGAAACGAGAACGAGGGGCAGCGTGTGCTGCGCCTTGAGTACGAAGCCTATGTGCCACTTGCCAAGTCAGAGGGCGAACGAGTCATCCGCGAGGCGATGGAGCGATACCCCGTGTTGCACGCACGTTGCGTGCATCGCACCGGTGTGCTCGAAATCGGTGATTGCGCCGTATGGGTTGGCGTGTCATCCGCACACCGTGACGCCGCTTTTCTCGCATGCCGCTACATAATCGACAAGGTTAAGGTTCGCTTGCCAATCTGGAAAAAAGAACATTACGCCGATGGCCACTCCGGCTGGGTCAACTGCGAGCAATGCGCAACGCACGCGCACGAGGATTGAACAAGCCGGCGCCCGATCATACGTGCCAATCCGGGCACACCTCCGCCCCGACCGCCGTGCCAATTATTGATACTCCGGACTACGGCTGCGGCGTCTGCGCGGTGAGTTCGGCCAGGTCTTCGGGCCGGTCGACATCGGTTGCCGCCGCCTCGCAATGAACGGTAAGGATGTCGCTGCCGCATCGTTGCAGCAGAACCTGGGCGCCGTTGCCTCCCGTCAATTTGCACAGGTCATCGAACAAGCGCTGCGGAAATATGACTGGTACGCCGGACTTGCCGGCATAGGCTGTGGCAACGACCCGTTCCGGGGCGGCGGACCAGCGCGCGGCCAGACGCGCCAGGTGCTGCTGGTCGATGAGCGGCTGGTCTGCCAGCAGCACTAGCACGCCGTCAGCCGCATGGCGCAGCGCCGCCACGCCGTGCGCGATCGATGAAGCCAGACCTCGCCGATAGTCGCTGTTGTGGACCCGGAACCCGGCAATGGGCGCACACGCCTCGTGCACCGCGGCGCCATGGTGCCCGGTCACGAGCAGGGTCCGGTTGCTGCAGACGGACTCGGCGATACGCAGGGCATGCGCCGCGAGCGGTTGGCCACGATAGTGCGCCAGCTGCTTGACGGCGCCGAAGCGCTCGCTGAGGCCGGCCGCAAGCACGAGGGCAAAGAGGCGCGGCTCACGGGGCGGCGTGGTGCGTGCCGCTGCGGCCAGTCTTGTCATCGTCTGTCTCCCGGCGCCCGGGGTGCCATCGCCCCCGGCGCGTCAGTATAAGCCGCAGCATTCGCGGGCGAAAATACCGCGACGGCCGTCGGGTGCCGGCGCGCGACGGGCGGCTGGTGCAACATCCGGAACGACCGCGGATGCCTGCCGCTGCTGCAAATTGACGGCAGGCGACGAAAACCCGCAGCATTGCAGCAATCCGGTGCTTGCTCTGCTGCGGTGTTATGTGTATTTCTGTAGCCGACTTTATGACAAGTGCAGCATGATGCTGCGCGCCACAGGGACCCGTTTTGCACATCATCAGATCAGTGGCCGATGCCAAAGCCCTGGAGGGCACGGAAGTGGGCCTGTCGGACTGGGTGGTCGTTGACCAGG
>CAZLNH010000033.1:0-6264 GCA_964560775.1 uncultured Woeseiaceae bacterium
ACCAGCACCATGCCCTGGTGAAAATCGCAAAAGTCCCGGACGATTGGCGGCAAGTCGAGTTTTTCGAGTGTCGGAACCTCATTGGGGATATGGCGGAAAACCGCCCCGACTCCCGATGCTTTTCGAAACAGGTTGACGCGAAAGCGACCACCTTCCTCGCCGACGTAGGAAAAATCGAGGTCATGGCCGGATTCGAAGTGTTCGCGTTGCGACGTGCTAAGAATTTCCATGACGTAGTTTTCGAGTTCGGAATCAGACAGGTCACGAAACTTGATCGGCATCAGGTCGCCGTTCATGCGCAGCATCGGCGGTACACCGACGGCGAGATGCACGTCCGAGCATCCCTGGGCCAGTCCAAGTTTCAGGAACGAGTCAATACGTGGCATGGAATGCGCCTACCTTTTTTGCGTCACGAAATCAGCCGGTTAGCCCGCATCGGTCACCGCTGCGAGTTAAGTATCCTAGGCGGAAATCCGGCCGGGTGCCAGTGCGTTGGCGCAAGATTGACCGGGCAGGCGGCGCTGTAGTGTGCGCCGGTGCACACTTTTTAAAGCTGGAGGGCGTTGAGCGCGTCGATCAGGTCATTCATGGACTGGTGGCGCTTCGATTTATCGACCGACATGGCTTTCGTGATGATATTGGCGAATTCTTCGGGAACATTCGGATTGACGTCGCGGCAAAGCTTGGCCTTGCCCTGCACATGCTGGTACATGACCGACATATGGTCGCCCCGGCTGTAGGGCGGTATGCCGGTCACCATCTCGTACATGATGACGCCAATACTGTAGATGTCGGCCGTCTCGTCAACCTTCTTGCCAAGAATCTGCTCCGGCGCCATGTATTTCGGTGAGCCGATTACATAACCGGTCTTGGTCAGCTGCGTGTCGCCGCTCTTCGCCGCGGCCGCAACGCCGAAATCGACGATCTTCAGCAACAATTCGTCATTAATCAGGATGTTCGCGGGCTTCAGGTCGCGGTGGATGACACCGGCCTGATGCGCGACCGCCATGCCCGTCGCCATGTCCTGCGAGAATTGCAGTGCGCGCTTGAAATCCATTGGCTTGTTATCGACGATTTCGCCACCGAGCGTATGCGACGGGAAGTATTCCATCGAAATTGCGTAACAGCCCTGCAAGTGCAAAAAGTCATAGATACGGATGACGTTGCGATGCGTGATCTTCCGCGAGTAACGGAGTTCATGCACGAAGCGTTTCATCATTTCCTCGTCCGATGAGACGTTCGGATTCAGGAACTTGAGAATCAGGCGTTCGTCCACGACGAGATCCTGCATCAGCAGTACGGTGCCGAAAGCGCCCTTGCCGATTTTCTCGATGTATTTGTAACGGCCGTCGATGACATCGCCGGGCGTCAGCGTCGAAATATCCAGGATGTTCTTTTCCGGTGCCTGGATAATGCTCTCGATGTCCTCGTTCTCGATGAGCAGGGTCTTGGTCTGGTCGGCAATCTTCTCGGCCCGGATGTTCTCCTCCATCACGGTACGGGAGAACTTCGCATCGATTTCCTTGATTGCCTTGTCCGCGGTGTTGATGATCACCGAATCATTGGACTGTTTTATTTTTTCCAGTGCTCCGCGGACGGTGTCAGCGCGCTTCTGGTCAGCAAGATGCGCAATCGCCTTGATCGCCTCAACCTGCACGTCGCGCTCGGTCCGCTTCAGCAACGGGACGATCTTGTCGATGATGTTGTGGTCTCCGAGCTTGCCCAGCGCACGCAAAAGTACCGTGTCCATCTTCGCGTTCTTGCCAAGCATCGAAACCAGCTTCGGGATGGCTTCCTTGTTGCCGATCTGTGACAACGCGTCAACGGCACGTTCGCGCACCCACCAGTCCGTGTCATCCGTCGCCTTGATCAATTCCGAAACCGCACGCTCGTCCTTGGTGGCGTTCAGGATTTCAATCGCAGCACGGCGGATGTCCTCATTCTTGTCATTGATCAGGTGCAGCACTGAATCAACGACTTTCGGGCCGCCGATTTCGGCCAGTGCGTCGCCGGCGCGGGCCCGTACCCACCAGTCGTCGTCCTGCAGTGCCTCGAGCAGATCCTTGACGGAGTCGGCATCGCCGATTTCGTTCAGGACCTCGACGGCGGCGCGGCGCGTGTACTCGGACTCATCCTTCAGCGCGGGTACGAGGTATTTGACGGTATCCGGATGGTTTATATTGATCAGGACGTCAACAGCCTTGTTTTGCACATCGAGGTCCGGGTCCAGCAGCAGTTTGGCCACTTTCCGTATATCCACGCTGCCCTTGCGCCGGGCAAGCGCTGTCAGTGCCGCGGCCCGTACCATCTTGTGGCCGTCGCCAAGCTGCATTTCCAGTGCGTGGTTGATGTCGGACGTGTCGAAGCGAGCCAGCAGATTGATCAGGTGGATCTTGATCACCGGGTCCTTGCCGCCCATGCGCGCAATCAGGTCCGGGACCATGTCCTCGGTGACGATTTCCTCGATGATACTGAACAGCGCCGCCTTTTCCCGGGGTTCGAGTTCGTAGGCGCGCCGAAGCAGGTCGTGCACACTGAGATTGTGCTTGTGCACCTTCAGGATCTCGATCAGCGCCGGCTTCGACACTTCCGGGTCATCAAAGAACTCCAGCAGCGAATTGGGGTTGTAACTGTTGCTGCTCGACAGCGCCCAGGCCGTGCCGGACACGACACGGTCGCCGCCGTCGGCGAGGCCGTCGCGGTAGTGGCTTAACGTCTTGTCGCTGACCTGGCTCGCGAGTATGTCGACAAACACCATCATGCGGGCCTTGTCGCTCATCGCCAGCGCATCGATCGTGCGCGGTATGACCTTCGGGCCAAGATTCTTCAGTTTTTCGATCGCGCGCTGCGCCGAGGGCGAATTTATGTCCTGTTCGCTCGCGAGCTGGCCCAGCAGCTGATCCGCGCGAAATCCGCCCAGCAGGTTCATGGGATTGCGTGCTCCGGCCGCCGGATGCAGGAATACAGGTGTTCATCCGCGGCATTTGCCGGACACAGCGATACTGTGCCGCGCACCGCCGACATCCTCCTGCGCCATTCCTGTTGTGCGTTAAGGACTATGAATCTCAATGTTTTTGCTCTGGCCGGACCGTCAGCCCCCTTGACCGTTGCGGATGCCGGGGACGATACGCCGGCCGTGACCCCTCGCCGCGGCATTATGCCACATCACCCGGCCGCTACACGTTGCACAGCGGTTACCGTGGCGGGCGCGGCCTCACATTCGGGGCAGGAATTGTCCGGCTGCTCCGCTACAATACGCCGCCCGGTGGGCAGAGTGCGCCCACGGGCAAAATTTAACCTAATGCAGTCGAGTGAAGTGTGACAGTGTCAGCAAATTCCGAACTTAAAACCGCGCTGGAGCAGGCGCCATTGCCCGAAATCGGCCATCCTCTCGCGGCCATCGGCCGTGTCGTCAACGCCGAAAGCAGTGGCGACGGCGTTGACATCGGCGTCGAGCTGGGCATACCGGCCGATGGCCTCAAGCAGGCCCTTGAGGCGCACTTTGAGGAAATTGCGAGAAAGATAACCGGTAGCGACACGATTCGTATCGCAATCAGCAGCCGGATTCGCGCGCACGGCGTGCAACCGAACCTGAAGCCGTTGGCAAACGTCAGCAACATCATCGCCATCGCGTCGGGCAAGGGCGGCGTCGGCAAGTCGACGACCGCGGTCAACCTGGCGCTGGCGCTGGCTGCCGATGGCGCGTCGGTCGGCATCCTCGATGCGGACATATACGGCCCCAGCCAGCCCCTGATGCTCGGTCTGGCCGGTGAGCAGCCGCTAAGCGACGGCAAGATGATGGAGCCGCTGAAGGCGCACGGCGTCGAAGTCATGTCGGTCGGTTTCCTGGTCGATGCCGAGCAGCCGATGGCGTGGCGCGGTCCGATGGTGACCCAGGCGCTGAACCAGCTGCTGCAGCAAACCGCCTGGTCGGAGCTCGACTACCTGATCGTCGACATGCCGCCCGGCACAGGAGATATCCAGCTGACGCTGTCGCAGCGTGTGCCGGTCTCCGGCGCGGTCATCGTCACTACGCCGCAGGACATTGCTTTGCTGGATGCGCGCAAGGGCCTGCAGATGTTCCGCAAGGTGTCGGTACCAGTGCTCGGGATCGTTGAAAACATGAGCACGCATATCTGCAGCGAGTGCGGCCACGAGGAGCCGCTGTTCGGCAGTGGCGGCGGTGAGCAAATGTCGAAGGATTACGACGTGGAGTTGCTCGGACAGCTGCCGCTCGAGATCGCTATCCGGCTGCAAACGGACAGTGGCACGCCGACGGTCGTTGCAGACCCGGACAGTGCCGCCGCACAGGCCTATCGCCGCACGGCCCGGCGCATGGCGGCGCGTCTTGCGATGCGGGGACGCGACTACAGCCGCAAATTCCCGAACATCGTCGTTGAGGACAGCTGATGAGCATCAAGTCGGATCGCTGGATCCGCCGCATGGCAGAACAGCACGGTATGATCGAACCGTTCGCACCACAGCAGGTGCGCCACAATGACAGTGGCCAGATTGTGTCCTATGGCACGTCGAGCTATGGCTATGATGTCCGGTGTTCGAGCGAGTTCAAGGTGTTCACGAACATTGAATCAGCGATCGTCGATCCGAAGAAATTCGACGAATCGAGTTTCGTCGACAAGACCGGCGATGTCTGCATCATCCCGCCGAACTCCTTCGCGCTGGCGCGCACGGTCGAGTATTTCCGTATTCCGCGCAAGGTCCTGACAATATGTGTCGGCAAATCGACCTACGCGCGTTGCGGAATCATCGTCAACGTGACGCCGCTCGAGCCGGAATGGGAAGGGCACGTAACGCTCGAGTTCTCGAATACGACACCGCTGCCGGCGAAAATCTATGCCAACGAAGGTGTCGCGCAAATGCTGTTTCTCGAGTCGGACGAGGAATGCGAGCTGTCCTACCGCGATCGTGGCGGCAAATACCAGGGACAAACCGGCGTTACGCTGCCGCGCGCCTGAGAGCCTGTCACTCGTATTGCAGCGGTTCGGCCAGCAGGGCGCCGTCGAGCCAGCACGCGCCATCCCGGCATTCGAGACGCCTTGCCGCGTATAGCGACGCGGCATGCGGATAGATCCGGTGCTCGACTTCAAGCACGCGTGATGCAAGCAAGGCCGGGTCATCGTCCGGCAACACCGGCACACGCCCCTGGACGATGCGTGGGCCGCCGTCCAGTTCATCGGTGACAAAATGCACGGTGCTGCCGTGCTCCCGGTCCCCGGCGGCAAGGGCCCGCGCGTGTGTATCCAGACCCGGGTATTTAGGCAACAGGGAAGGATGTATATTGAGTACCCGCCCGGCATGCTGCGTTACGAACTCCCGGCCCAGGATGCGCATGAACCCCGCAAGCAGGATCAGTTCGGCGCCCGATGCGCGGATCGCCTCGGCGAGCGCCGCGTCGAATGCTTCCCGAGCCGAAAAATCACGTGAAGGAATACAGCTCGTGGCAATACCTGCGCGCGATGCACGGGTCAGGCCGAAGGCGTCATGACGGTTGCTGATCACCAGTGACAGGTCCAGGTCGAGCGTGCCGGCGGCGACCGCGTCGATAAAAGCCTGCAGGTTGGTGCCCCCGCCAGAGATCAGGACGGCGGCCGGCACGGGGCGGGGCTGCATCAAATGTACTGGACGCCGCCGTCGCCCTGCGCGACCGTACCGAGATGCCACGCCGTCAAGCCGTCCGCCGACAGCGTTTCGACGGCTCGCCCGGCGTCGGCCGGCGCGACGATAGCGATCATGCCAATGCCGCAGTTGAATGTGCGGCGCATTTCGTCACGTGCAATGCGCCCGGTCACCTGGAGCCAGTCGAATAACGGGCCCGGCCGCCATGAATTCGTGTCAATTTCGGCATGCACGCCCGCGGGCAGGATGCGTGGGATATTCTCGGTAATGCCGCCGCCTGTGATGTGCGCAAGGCCTTTCACCGGCAAATTCGAGATCAGGCGGAGCACCGGTTTGACGTATATCAGGGTCGGGGTCATCAACAGTTGCTCCGCCGGGACGCCATCGATATCGCGGTTTTCCGCAATGTCGAGCACCTTCCGGATCAGCGAGTAACCGTTCGAATGGGGGCCACTGGAGGCGATACCGACAATCGCGTCGCCGGCACGGATCGCACTGCCGTCGATGATCTCGTCCTTTTCAACGGCGCCGACGCAAAATCCGGCGAGATCGTAGTCACCGTCGGCATACATGTCCGGCATCTCAGCCGTTTCGCCGCCGATTAATGCAGCGCCGGCCTGCGCGCAA
>CAZLNH010000034.1:0-12375 GCA_964560775.1 uncultured Woeseiaceae bacterium
CTGTGCCGGACGTCCCTGTCCGGCACAGCCCTGAAAAGCCCTCCCCGGGGCACACCTCCGCTCCGACCAAAGTGCCGTTCATGAATAATCCGGGCCAGGAGTCTGCGCCACAACCCGTTCGCCTATTACGATGCAGACTCATGGGAGCCTGCGTGCCGGTGTCTGGCCTCGAGGACGTCTACTGCATCTGCCAGGCACAACCCGCGGTCGTTAAGAAGGACCAGCAGGTGATATAGAAGGTCGGCCGTTTCGTCCAGTTGCTCCTGCGGCTCGCCGGACACCGCGGCCAGAGCTAGTTCGACGGCTTCCTCGCCGACTTTTTGCGCAATGCGCTTCGGTCCCGCACGCAGTAGCTCCGAGGTGTAGCTGTTGTCCGATGGTGACGCTGCGCGCTGCTGAATGACCTTTTCGAGGGTCTGCAGAAAGTCAATGTTCCTGTGCATCATGTTGCCTGTGCCTGTCCGATGCCTGTGTGGCCAATCGCACTTCGATGGCCTCTGCATCAAGGTAATGTTTCAGATCGCCGATACGGATATCGCCACTGTGGAAAACGCTGGCGGCCAGCGCGCCGTCGACGCCAGTCTGGCGGAACACGTCGGCAAAATGCGCCATCGATCCGGCACCGCCTGATGCGATCAGTGGCACCGTGGCGTGGCGTCGAGCCAATGCGAGCTGCTCAATGTCGTAGCCATCACGTACGCCGTCGCGGTTCATGCAATTAAGAACAATTTCGCCGGCGCCACGACTGATGACTTCGTCAATCCAGTCCATCGTGTCCAATTTGGCAGCGGCGGTTTTGTCCGGATCACCCGTGAACTTGTAGACGCGGTAGCCGCCGTCCTGCGCGCGACTGTCGATGCCGACGACCACGCATTGCGTGCCGAAGCGGCGCGCAAGGTCCGCGATCAGTGGCGGGTTTTGCAACGCAGGCGAATTGATCGAAATTTTGTCGGCGCCGCGGTTCAGGACATCTTCGGCGTCAGCGATACTGCGTATGCCGCCGGCAACACAGAACGGGATGTCCAGCACACGCGCCACGTCAGTGACCCACGTACGATCTACCGAGCGACCGTCGGGGCTCGCGGTGATGTCATAGAACACCAGTTCATCCGCGTTCTCCCGGCAATAACGTGCGGCCAGTTCGATGATATCGCCGACCACTCGGTGATCGCGGAACTGCACGCCCTTTACGACCTGGCCGTCGCGTACATCAAGGCAGGGAATTATGCGCCGCGCAGGAATGTTCGTATCTCCGTTGCCGGGATGGCGCCGTCCAGCAGCGCGCGGCCCGTGATGGCGGCAGCGGCGCCGGCCGCACGCAGGGACGCCAGGTCATCAATATTTCGTACGCCGCCCGATGCCTGCAGTGCGACACCGGGACAACGCTGCACGAAATCCCTGTAAAGGTCCGTGGCTGGACCGGTCATCGCGCCGTCACGGCTGACGTCAGTGCACAATACGTGGCGTACGCCGTGCGGCCCGTAGTCATCCATGCAGTCCCACAACGTGAGGTTGGCCGCACGTGTCCAGCCATGCGTGGCGAGCCACGGTGTACCGTCTGCATCGCGTCGGCAGTCAAGCGCGAGTACGATGCGATCGGCGCCAAACTCCGCAAGCCATCCCTGCACGCTGGCGGGGTCTGTAACCGCCATGCTGCCGATGACGGCGCGATGGATACCGGCATCGAACCAAGCCTGCAGCGTCTTGCGATCGCGTATGCCGCCACCGAGCTGCACCGTCATCTGCGTTTCACCGACTATGCGCCGCACGAGTTCGCGGTTGTGCTGTCTGCCGCTCTGCGCGCCATCGAGGTCGACGAGGTGCAGGTCGCTGAACCCCAAGCCGCCGAAGTTGCGGGCGACCGCGGCCGGGTCGTCGCTGTAGCGTGTTTCACGGTCGAAATCGCCCTGCATAAGGCGCACGCAGTTACCGTCTTTCATGTCGATGGCCGGGATGATGTTCACGGCTGCATCCGGACAAAGTTGTTGAGCAGGCGGGCACCGGCGGCTGCCGAGCGCTCGGGGTGAAACTGCGCCGCGTGGAAATTGCGGCTGCTCGCGACAGCACAGAACTCGCTGCCGTGCGTCGCCGTCGCGATGGTGGTCGCGTCGGCCGGCAGCGCATAGCTGTGCACGAAGTAGAACCAGCTGCCGTCGTCTATACCGTCGAGCAGCACAGGGTCGCCGATTTTGGTGATGCGTGACCAGCCCATGTGCGGTACCGGTATCCCGGGGCTTGTGGCAAGGCGCCTGGCAGTGCCCGGCAATACACCGAGACAGGCCGCATCGTCCTCGTCGGATGCGGCGGCGAGCAGTTGCATGCCGAGGCAGATGCCGAGCACCGGCTGGGTGAGTTCGGGCAGCAGGCCAGTCAGGCCGGCGTTGCGCAGTCGAGCCATTGCCGCGGCCGCCGCACCGACGCCCGGCAGGATGACATGGCTTGCATCGCGGATGGCCAGTGGCTCCGACGTCAGCCGGGCATCGACGCCGAGGCGCTCGAGTGCAAACCTGAGTGACGCGATGTTCGCGCCGCCACTGTCGACTATAGCGACTTGCGCCCTCATGTCAGCTCAGCGTGCCCTTGGTCGACGGCAACGTCGTGCCTTCGACCCGTATGGCCTGGCGCAGCGCACGTCCGGTCGATTTGAAGCAGGCCTCGACCATGTGGTGCGCGTTGTCGCCGCTGACGTCGATATGCAGTGACGCCGCCAGCGCATCGGACAGCGAGCGAAAGAAATGCGGGACCAGTTCGGTTGCAAGTCCGCCAACCGTTTCGCGCGGGAATTCGCCATTGAAAACAAGAAACGCGCGCCCGGAAAGGTCGAGCGATACTTTTGCCTCCGTTTCGTCCATCGGCAGCAGGAATCCGAACCGGCCTATGCCCAGTTTGTTGCCGAGCGCCTCGCGCAGCGCCTCGCCAAGACACAACGCCGTATCCTCGACAGTGTGGTGTTCGTCGACGTGCAGGTCGCCGCTGCAGTCGACAACCAGGCTGAAGCCGCCGTGCCGTGCGATCTGCTCGAGCATGTGGTCGTAGAAGCCGATACCGGTATTGATGCGGACCGGCTGCTCACTGTCGAGATTGACCGCGACGCGAATGCGCGTTTCCTTTGTCGTGCGTTCGACGCTCGCGTGGCGGTTGCCGGCGAGGAGGGCATCAGCAATGCCGCGCCAACTGTGCTCCGTTCCCGCGCCATTCTTCAGCAGGAAACCGCGAACGCCGATATTTGCCGCCAGTTCGAGGTCGGTATCCCTGTCGCCGACTACAGCGCTTCTGTCGACGTCCAGCGCTGTTTTGGCGAGCAGTCGCGTCAGCAGACCGGTGCGCGGCTTGCGGCACGCGCAACCGTCACTGTCGCGGTGCGGGCAGATCAGGATCTCGTCGAACTCGATGCCTTGCGTCGAAAACAGCGACAGGATGTGGTCCTGGCAGCGCTCGAAATCCCCGGTCGGAAACGTCTCAGTGCCGAGGCCGTCCTGGTTCGACACCATGACGAGGCGGTAACCGGCCGCCGTCAGGCGCAGCAGTGACGGGATGACATCGGGCAGCAGGCGAATCTTGTCCAGCGAGTCGACCTGGTTGTCCGCAGGCTCCTCTACCAGCGTGCCGTCGCGGTCGATGAACAGCATGCGTATCGCCATCAGCCCGTCTCCTCCGCACCGTTCACAAGCGCGGCCAACAGCATATCGTTTTCATCCGGATCGCCGACGGTAATGCGCGCACAGTGATCAAGCATTTTGTCGCCCGCGAATTCCCGAATCAGTATCCGGGCCTTGCTGACACGTCGATGTACTGCCGCCAGGTCGTCGAACTGCACCAGCAGGAAGTTGCTGTCGCTGTGCCAGATGTGCCGCACACAATCAAGACGCGCCAGCCGCTGCTGCAGGCGCCCGCGCTCGGCAATAGTCTGCTCGACCAGTCGCCGTGCGTCGGGTACGCGCGTGCTGTCCAGTACCTCGAGCAGGCAATCGGTGGCCGGCGTCGAGAACGAATACGGCGCAAGAACGCGCTCAAGCATGGCGACGACGGCCGGCGAAGCCAGTAGTGCGCCGCAGCGGACACCGGCCAGGCCCCAGGCTTTTGACAGCGTGCGCAGCACTACCAGATTGTCGTACCGGCCGATTTCGTCGGCCACAGACCGGGCCCCGCTGAATTCGAGATACGCTTCGTCGATTACGACCAACGACTGCGCGGCACGGCCCTGCACGAGCGCGAGTATGTCGTCGCGGGGAACCAATGCGCCGGTCGGGTTGTTCGGCGAACAGACAAATACCAGCTTGGTTTCGGGTGTGCAGGCTTCGAGCACTGCTTCCGTATCGAGCGCAAAATCATTCCCGGCCCGCAGCGGCACCTTGATCGTCTCCGCCGCCTGTACGTCCGCGTAAACGCGGTACATCGAAAACGTCGGCGGGGTGACAATTATGTTGTCGGTGTAGGGGCGGCAGAATGCGCGCATCAGTGCATCAATCGCCTCGCTGCTGCCACGGGTTGCCAGCAGTCGGGCCGGGCCCGGATCGAACAGCTGCGCCAGCCTCGCCTGCAGGCGCTGGGGCCGGATTTCGGGATAGCGATTGAGACCGTCGCGGGTGTCCGCTTGCCACGGCGAGTGCGGGGCTTCATTGGCGTTCAGCCGTACTGTGGCGCTCACCTGTTCGGCGGTCACGTACGCCTTGAGCGTGGCGATTTCCGGCCGCACGATGGCTTCGATGCTCATCCGCGTATCCCGCCGTCTTCGCCAAGCCGTATCCGGACCGCCTCGGCGTGTGCATCGAGCCCCTCGAGCGAGGCCAGCTCGACGGCAACAGGTGCAAGCGCGCGCAAGCCGTCGCGCGTCAGTTCCTGCACGGTCATGTTGCGCATGAACTGTTCGACACCGAGGCCGCTGTAACTGCGTGCGGCACCGTAGGTAGGCAGCACGTGATTCGTACCACTGCAATAATCACCAATCGACTCCGGCGTCCACGGCCCGAGAAACACCGAGCCCGCATTGCGCACGACCGGCAACACGCTGCGCGGGTCGTCTATTTGCAGGATCAGGTGCTCGGGGGCATATGCATTGCAGAGCCCGAGCGCGGTGTCGATCGAGTCGGTAACGATGATCCGGCTGTGTTGCAGCGCGGATGCGGCGATGGCGTGGCGATCGAGCTGCTTCAGTTGCCGGTCGACGGCGATAAGTACGTCGCTTGCGAGTTGATCACTGGTTGTCACCAGCAGGACCTGCGAATCGCTGCCATGCTCCGCCTGGGACAGCAGGTCGGCGGCGACAAAGTCCGGATTGGCACCGGCGTCCGCGATGACCATGACTTCGGATGGCCCGGCCGGCAGGTCAATCGCCGCGCCGCCCGGATCGTTGGCTACGATGGACTTTGCCGCCGTGACGAACGCGTTACCGGGGCCAAATATCTTGTCGACAGCGTTGATGCTGGTCGTCCCGTAAGCGAGCGCCGCGATCGCCTGCGCGCCGCCAATCTTGAAGACTTCTTCGATCCCGCCACGACGTGCCGCCGCAAGTACTGCCGGATCGGCCGAACCGTCGCGGCGGGGCGGTGTGCAAAGTACACGCCGGGGACAACGGGCGATTGCCGCCGGTATCGTCAGCATGATCGCGGCGGACGGCAACGGCGCACTGCCGGCCGGCACATAGAGGCCTACGGCATCGATCGGCCGCGACACGCGCTCACAGAGCACGCCGGGCATGGTTTCGACACGAATATCGGGCATGACCTGGGCTTCGTGAAAGCGCCGTACATTGCGAATTGCGACGTCGATGGCGTTGATCGCAGTCGTACTGAGTGCCTTTTCTGCTGCATCAAACTCGTCGTTGCCGACACGCAGCGATGTAAGGCGCACGCCATCGAATTGCTCGGTCAGGTCGAGAAGTGCGTCGTCTCCCTGTTCCCGGACCTGCCGCAGGATATCGTTTACGGCGTCGCGGATCGTGTCGTCCTGTTGCACCGCTGGCCGCGCCAGCAGGCGGGCCCGTTCGCCCTCGCCAGTCGCGCGCCATTGCACGATGCGGGTATCTGCGAACGCTGTGTTCATGCCAGCATCTTCTCCACTGGCAGTACCAGCAGCGCGCTGGCGCCGGCAGCTTTCAGGTTCTCCAGCGTTTCCCAGAATACGGTTTCGCGACAGACTGCGTGCACGGCGACCCTGTCACCATCCAGCGGTATGACGGTCGGCGATTCGGAGCCGGGCAACAGCGTCGTGATGCGCTCCAGGGCCGAGCGCGGTGCGTGCAGCATGATGTACTTGCTTTCCCGCACCTGCAATACGCCATCGAGCCTCTGCAGCAGTTTGTCGACCCATGCCTGTTTTTCGTCCCCAAGCTTTGCACGCGTCTGGATGATGACCGCTTCACTGTCGGCAACTGTCATGACTTCACGCATCTGGTTCGCGGCGAGCGTGGAGCCGGTTGATACCAGGTCGCAGATGAAGTCCGCTTTACCGAGCCGCGGCGCGATCTCCACGGCGCCCGAGAAATAGACGATTTCGGCCTTGAGGCCATTGTCGTCAAGAAAATGCTTTAGCGTTTCGGTGTAGCTCGTTGCGATACGTGCGCCGCGCAATGACTCGTGGCCGTTGAATGCCGCGTCTTCGGGCGCGGCAATTGACAGGCGGCAGTGGCCGAAGTCAAGTTCAAAGACCTGGTCGAACAGGGCTTCTTTTCCCGCATGCAGCAGGCCGAAACGTTTTTCGGCAACGACATTGAGGCCGACGATACCGAGATCGCAGACATCGTCGCTGACGAGGCCGGGAATGTCGTCGTCCCGGACAAGGAGCAGGTCGATGGGCATGTTCTCACCAAAGCAGAACAGCTGGTCCTTGCTCTGTGTGAATTTCAGGCCGCAGCGCTCGAGCAGATCGAGCGAGTGATCTGTAAGGCGGCCGGACTTTTGCACCGCAATTTTTATGCGCTGCTGCTGGGTTTCCATGGGAAGTTCCTGTCAGTTCGTGCGTGACGTGCGTGCGTGGCGCGAGCGGGTGGTCCGTTCTATCGCGGTCCGGTAGCCACCGAACCCGTCACTCAGGAACCGGGCGACGCGGCCTATGGTTGTGACGCTGACGCCGGTCAGGTCGTGGATGCGCCGGTAGGGAAGACCGTTCTGCAGAAGTGCAACGACCTGCCAGCGGTCGACCAGCGCCTGGAGTTCCGCCGGCGTGCACAGGTCCATCAGGAAATTCCTGCACTCATCAACAGAACGCAACGAGTTGATTGCGCCGAACAACGAGTCTTCGGCGCGTTTGCGATGGTTTTCCGATTGCTGGCGGTTGGGCTTCACGGCGGCAGGGTATTCGTGTATCTGTATTAATGTAGTAGTACGTTAATACATTAATACGCGGAGAGCAAGGCCGGATCCTGACGCGGGCGCCTGATATTGGTTACAGCTGACATGAAAAAATCCTGTCGCGGGTGCTTGACCCGTGCGGCGCGTCCGCTCTAGACTCACTGCAACTCATCGAGACCGGCTGAGGGAAAGGCCCGAAGACGCCGGGGCAACCTTCAGGACTAACCATCCTGAAAAGGTGCCAACTCCTGCGACGCAATTCATTGCGTGCGAGAGATGAGGGTCAGTGCAACGCGAGCACGGCAGATTGAGTTCGCGCAGGGCATGATACCCTTCCTTGCGGTTTCCGCGGGGGTTCCGATGAGAGAGAACGCGACTTCGGTCGCAGCATTGGACACTACCGCGGAGACAAGACATGAGTTCCAGAGTCCACCCGGCCACGCAGGCAGTGCGTGCTGCATTGGAAAGCGATGCACAGCACGGCGCCGTTGTGCCGCCGCTCCATTTATCGTCGAACTTCACGTTTGCCGGTTTCGGGGAAAAGCGCCAGTACGACTATACGCGCAGCGGCAATCCGACACGCGATGCGCTGGCTGATGCGCTGACCCAACTCGAAGGCGGCGCGGGCGCGGTCGTGACGTCGTCCGGCATGGCCTCACTGACGCTGCTGGTGCAGTTGTTGAACCCGGGCGACCTGCTGCTCGCGCCTCATGACTGCTACGGCGGCAGCTACCGGCTGTTCCGCAATCTCGCGGATCGCGGCCAGTTCGACGTTGCGTTTGTCGACCAGACCGATCCGGATGCAATAGCGGCTGCCTGCGCCCGTGGCCCCAAACTGATACTCGTTGAAACGCCGTCCAATCCGCTTCTGCGTATCGTCGATATCTGCGATATGGCGCGGCGTGCGAAAGCCTGTGGTGCGCTGCTGGCGGTCGACAATACCTTCCTGTCGCCGGTGCTGCAGAATCCGCTGACACTCGGCGCCGATATCGTCCTGCATTCGACGACGAAGTACCTGAACGGGCACAGCGACATTGTCGGTGGCGCTGTTATTGCCGGCACCGCGGAACTTGCGGAAACGTTCGTATGGTGGGCCAACTGCCTCGGCATCACCGGTGCGCCGTTCGACAGCTACCTGACCTTGCGCGGTGTCCGCACGTTGCACACGCGGATGCGGCAGCATGAGGAGAGTGCCCGCAAGCTCGCGTCGGCCCTCGAGCGTCATCCGGCCGTTGAGCACGTTTACTACCCGGGCCTCAAGGAACATCCGCAACATGATCTCGCGTGTCGCCAGCAGCTCGGTTTCGGCGGCATGCTGAGTTTCGATATCGCCGGCGGTGCCGCCGAAGTACGAGGATTTGTTGAAGGCCTGAAGTACTTCTCTCTGGCGGAATCGCTCGGTGGCGTTGAAAGCCTGGTCTGTCACCCGGCATCGATGACGCACTCCGCCGTCGACCCTGCGGCCCTGGCAACGGCCGGTATCGGCGCGAACCTGATACGCCTTTCCGTCGGTCTGGAGGACGGCGATGATTTGCTCGCTGACGTGCTCGAAGCGCTGGAACGCGCGCAGCGGGCCGGCCGGGTGCGGTCCGTGGCGGCAGCCGTTGGCGCATGAGAGGCACGAATCCAGTGGCAATCACGAATGATGACCAGGCGCCCCCGTCATGTCTCGAACATGTATCGCCAGAGACGCAGTACCTGCAAGTCAGTGACGGTTTACGCCTTGAAAGCGGAGACTATCTCGCGAAACCGGTTATCGCGTATCGGACATGGGGGGATATCGCGAATGCGGGCAAGCGTGCCGTTCTGATCTGCCATGCGCTGACGGCGTCTGCCGATGCCGATCGCTGGTGGCCGGACATGATAGGTCCGGGTGCGGCATTCGACCCGGAACGCGATTTCATCATTTGCAGCAATATACTCGGCAGTTGCTATGGCACGACCGGGCCGGCTTCACGCCGCACGGCAGCAGGCGATCGCTGGCGTGCCGACTTTCCGCGTTTTTCGGTGCGCGACATGGTCAATCTGCAACGGCAGCTGATTGACGAACTGGGCATCCGCACGCTCGACCTGGTGACGGGACCGTCGCTCGGCGGCATGCAGGCACTGGAATGGGCAGCCAGTTATCCGGAGCGGGTACGGACGATCGCTCCCATCGGAGTTGGCGGGCGCCATTCCGCGTGGTGTATAGCTATCAGCGAGGCGCAGCGTGCAGCGATTTATGCAGACGCGGACTGGAACAACGGCTACTACACAGATGAATGCCCGCCGCGTCGCGGCCTTGCCGCCGCGCGCATGATGGCTGTCTGCACGTATCGCAGCTGGCGGGGATTCCAGCAGCGCTTTGCCCGCGACGCGAACGATGACGACGCGTTCCAGATGGAATCGTACCTGCGCTACCAGGGCGAAAAGTTTCACCAGCGCTTCGATGCCAATTGCTATGTGCGGCTGACCCAGGCCATGAATGACTTTGATATTGCCCGGGGACGCGGCGAGTACTTCGATATTCTCGAAAGCATCGGGCAACCGGCGCTGGTGGTATCGGTGAGCTCCGACGTTCTCTATCCGCCGTGTGAACAGGCGTTGCTCGCAAAGCACTTGCCGAATTCGCAATACCGTACTCTGCAGACGGACGACGGGCACGACGGGTTCCTGATCAAGACCGGACCATTGTCCGCGCTGCTGTCCGCTTTTCGCCGAACGGCAGCAATACCCGGGCAGTCAACCGCGCGGGCAGGGGAACTGCTTACCGCAGCTGCTGAATAATCGCGTCCGTCATTTGGGCAGTCGTCAGTACCGGATCATTGCCGGTTGCAATATCGGCCGTGCGTGCTCCGGCAGCGATGACCTTGCGCAATGCAGCCTCAACGGCCCTGGCTTCATCCTCGAGACGAAGGCTGTGACGCAGCAGCAGTGCAACACTTGCAATCATGCCGCACGGGTTGGCGACGCCCTTGCCGGCGATATCTGGCGCCGAACCATGTATTGGTTCGTAAAGGCCCCGATCGGTAGCGCCGATGGAAGCAGACGGCAGCATGCCGAGTGACCCGGCCAGCATCGAGGCCTCGTCGGTCAGGATGTCGCCGAACATATTCTCGGTCACGATGACGTCAAAGCTCGCAGGGCGGTTCAGAAGATGCATCGCGGCGGCGTCGACCAGCATGTGTTCGAGGGTGATGTCGGTGTACTCGGTCGCGATCAGGCTCGTTGCAACATCGCGCCAGAGCCGCGACGTTTCCATGACGTTCGCTTTGTCGACCGAATAAAGCATGCCCTTCCGACGGCGTGCCATTTCAGCGGCGACCCGCACGATGCGTTCTATTTCATGGCGCTCGTATACGCATAGGTCGCTGGCTGATGTCTTGTCACGAGTCTTGGCGCCGAAATAGATGCCGCCGGTGAGTTCACGCACAACGACAAAATCAACGTGCTGCAGCCGATCCGCCTTGATGGGGGAGGCACCGGCCAGCTCCGGGAATATCTGTATGGGCCGCAGGTTGGCGAAAACCTCGAGCTCGGCACGGATGCCGAGCAGACCCTGTTCGGGCCGGACGGAGGCATTGGGATCTGCCCATTGCGGCCCACCAACAGCGCCCAGCAGGACGGCCGTGCTTTCGCGGCAGCTGGCGACCGTGTCCGGCGGCAGCGGATTGCCTATCGCATCGATCGCAGCGCCGCCGATCAACTGCTCGGAAAACTCAAAGCGGTGACTGCGTGTGTCGGCGATGCATTCGAGTACGCGGCGGCCGGCACCGGCGACCTCCGGTCCGATTCCATCGCCGGGCAGCACTGTTATCAGGGCGTCCAGGGTCTGTTCTCCTCAAATCGCTGAATGGCATCCTCGTGCTGCCGCAAATAGCCGAGTTGGTCGAGACCTTGCTGCAGGCACAGGCGTGAAAACGCGTCGATCGGGTACTCGTACGCGCGCCCATCGGGCAGCGTCAGAGTTGACGTCGCAATATCGAGCGTAACTTCGGCACCACCGTTGTGAGTTAGCCAGGCCAGCGCTTCATCGTCGATGACGACCGGCAGCAAGCCGTTCTTCAGCGCGTTGCTGCGGAATATGTCCGCAATTCCGCTGCTGACGACAGCACGGAATCCGTAGTCGAGCAGGGCCCATGGCGCATGTTCGCGCGATGATCCGCAGCCGAAATTGTGCCCGGCTACGAGAATCTCGCAGCCGGCGGAGTCCGGGCGGTTCAACGCGAACTCCCGGTTCTCGCTGCCGTCCGGCGCATAGCGCCAGTCGGCAAAAAGGCTCTTGCCCAGGCCGTCACGCGTCGTCGTCGTCAGGAATCGTGCGGGGATGATCTGGTCGGTATCGATGTCGCTGACGGGCAGGACTACGGTACGCGACACAATTTTCGTTACGGGTTCCATGGTGCTAGAGGTACCGGCGCGGGTCGTCAACATGGCCACTGATGGCGGAGGCCGCCGCCGTCATCGGGCTGGCGAGTATGGTGCGTGCGCCTTTGCCCTGGCGCCCTTCGAAATTGCGATTGCTGGTGCTGACGCTCAGTTGCCCGGCCGGTACGGTATCGCCGTTCATGCCTAGACACATCGAACAGCCGGATTCACGCCATTCAGCGCCCGCGGCGAGAAATACGGCGTCGAGGCCAAGCGCTTCAGCCTCCCGCTTTATTTGTTGCGAGCCCGGGACGACGAGCATGCGTACGCCATCGGCAATGCGGTGTCCGCGCAGCACGTCGGCCGCCTGTGACAGGTCGGAGAGGCGTGAGTTGGTACAGCTGCCAAGAAAGACGACGTCGACCCGGGCGTCGCTGATCGGTTTGCCCGGTACGAGCTGCATGTATTCCAGTGCCTTGCGGAAGCCTGCATTGCCGGAGTCGGGTATCGCGTCGCCGACCGCGACGACCATGCCGGGATTGGTGCCAAAGGTGACCATTGGGCGCAATTCGTCGGCGCGGATGGTCACGGTCTTGTCGAATTGTGCGTCCGCGTCCCCCGGCAATGTCCGCCAGCGCTTCACAGCGGCGTTCCACCCGGCACCCGACGGTGCGAGCGGGCGCCCGTGCAGGTACTCGAAGGTCACGTCATCGGGCGCGATCATGCCGGCACGGGCGCC
>CAZLNH010000035.1:0-13415 GCA_964560775.1 uncultured Woeseiaceae bacterium
GTGAGCGTCAACGAGGCTGGGGTTGATGTCGATCGCGTGCAGGAAGGCGTCTTCGGCACCCTTGAAGTCATACTCGTAATAGAGCTTGAACATGGCAACCGCGAGGTGGGCTTCGGCGAGCGTCGGATCGAGCTCGATCGCCCGGTCGGCCGCTGCCTTGGCGCGCAGGTACATGTCCTCTACCGGGTACGGGTTGTGGCCAAGCTTGGCGTAGCCCGCCGCCAGACCGGCCCAGGCCAGTCCGGAGCCAGGATCGTTCCCGACCGCATCGGTGAAGATTTCGATGCCGCGTTCGTAGCCCGCCGGCGTTTCCTTGCGTAGCTGGAACATGCCGCGAAGATACGCCTCGAGCGTTTCCGGGTTGGTCGGCGCGGCCGCGAAATAGCGCTCGTCCTCCGGCGCGATGCGGATGCGCACCGCCGAGGCGATTGCCCGTGCCATCTCGCGCTGCATGGTGAGGACGCCGGCGAAATCACGCTCGTAGCTCTCCGCCCAGATATGCGAATCACTGGCTGCGTTGATGAGCTGCACGTTGACCCGTACGCGATTGCCCTCGCGCGTCACGGAGCCCTCGACGATGCTGGTGACGCCAAGCGTGCGCGCGATTTCGGGCACGGAGAGCTCGTTGCCGACGCGTAGTGTGGAAGTGCGGGACGTGACCCTGAGCTGCGGAATTTTTGACAGGGTAGTGATCAGTGCGTCGTGCATGCCTGCGGCGAAGTAATCCGGTTCGCCCGACAGATTGTCGAGCGGCATGACGGCGATGGTGTTACCGAAGTCGATATGCCCGGTTGCGACCTCGCTGATGCGAGTCACCGCGTTGTAGGCCGCGGCGCCACCTATGATTGCAAGCGCCCCGAGGATCACGAAGTCCGGCCACTTCAACGCTGTGCTTGCGGCGGCACCTTGATCGGCCGCCTTCGTACGGATAATTCCGTGCGCCGTAATGTCGTAACGCCAGCCGAACAGCAGTGCCAGCGGAAAGCCGGCGAGGAGGGCGATCCACACCGCAAGCAATGCGGTATCCGGAAAACCGAGCGATTCAAGGAAGAGGTCCGTGGTCTGCAACACGACCCAGGCGCCCACGATGTAGAGGCCGGCGACCCGAAATACGCGCCGGCGCCTGAGTTCTGCGACGAGATTCGCGATGTGCGCCAAGGGCATCCCCCCTGTTGCGCTCGAAGTTGGCCGCAAAAGCATACGTTTTTGCCGCTGGTCCTGCCACCGGTATTGGGCGTGGGCTACACCGGTCCTGGCGGGTTGCGCCGTTCGGGCAGGCGAGGGGCGATCTCAGGAATGGCTGTGCATGTAGTGCGGATCGCCTGGCGACCGGCCGAAGGCGTCGGTCCGCGCGCTACCGTCACCCGGTACGTATGCAATCAGGAAACCCAGTACCGCGCCCAGTACGAACGCCGCGACAAGGTGACCTGCGGTCCAGCGTCGTTTCGGTCCCTTCGCGCTTCGTTGCACCTTCTGAGCTGGTCGCTTCGGCTTATGCCTGGCTTTCTTGTTCATACCCCCCCCCGACTCAGGGCAGCCTGCAAGAAAGACTGAAGCTATCTCCACGGTACCGCAATGTCCAGAATCGTTCGAGGAAGTCGTGCGCCAGGTGCGCTTCGGGGGGGCTTGGCTTACAGATACCCCTGACGACCAGGCATCGCGATTTACACGTGGACGAGCTGGTTGCTCACCGCAGTGCGTTGTTGCGAACGACCTTGACGAGGCACAGCAGGAAGACAGCGCCGAGTAAGGCTACGAGCACTGCCGACACGCGGAAGTCGCTCTGGTTGATAGATCCGGTATCGACCAGACCGCCCAGCAGCCATCCTCCCAGCACGGCGCCGACGATGCCGGCCAGAATGTTGAGGGTCATGTCCTGCCGTGCGTCGGTTCCCATCAGCACGCTGGCTTGCCAGCCAGCCAAGCCACCAATTACGAGCCAAACCATAAGAGTCATTGGCAGTTCCTCGCCGCGGTTCCGCGTTATCAGCTGTTTAGCCAGCCTTTAAGTCATCAAAGCCGATTATGGGCTGCATTTGGGTGTGATTCTGTGCGATAGCGTACATAGGTAGCCCGGCAGCAAGGGGATGCGCTGAGGCTGTTCTGCGTCACGGTTTCTTGATCTCGCCCCTATTGAAAAAACTGTCCGGATCATACTTGCGCTTGACTTTGACGAGGCGTTCGAAGTTGCTCTCGTAGGCTGCCCGGACAGCCGCCGGGTTGTCACTGTTAGCCATGTAATTCACGTACGCGGCGCCCGTTGAAAATGAGTTCAACTCGTCGCCGAAATGGCGTGTCCAGGCAATGTTCTTTTCGTCCGCGTCCGGATCGAGCCAGCTCGACAGTACGGAGACGTTGTACAGCGCGCCACGATTGGCGAACGCTGTTTCCTGTTCGCCAATCCGGCTGATCTCGCCACCCATATGTTCGATCAACAAAAGCGAGGAAGGTCGCGGCATGTCGGCGGAATGCGCTGCGAGCGAGTCGAGCACGGCGTCGTCAAGCGTCTTCACGAAACTCGAGCGCCAGTAGTTGCGGGTGGTAACGGCCATTCCTGCATCGAACATCGTCTGGATGGCGGTGTACGATTTCGGGCCAATCAAATCCAGCACCGGCGGCCCGAATTTTTTTATCGGTGCGACGATGCGTTCGCCCCTGGCCTGCGGTCCGCTATGGCAGACGGCGATCCAGCCCGCAACCTGGCCTTCGACCGGTGTGCCTGGAGGGCCAATCATTGCGCCAGCTTGCGTTTCGACATGGTCCGGTGCGCTCGCGGTGAAATCCCGGTAGAAATGCAGCATGTCTTTCAGCCGATCGCCGGAGTACAGCGCCAGGCCGCCGACAATCGGCTCGATATCATGGAGCTGGTATTCGAATGCAGTCACCACTCCGAAGTTGCCACCACCGCCGCGCAGAGCCCAGAAAAGATCGCTGTTCTCAGAGGCGTTCGCCGAGAGCAGTCGGCCGTCCGCCGTAACAACGGTGGCACCGACGAGGTTATCGCAGCTCAACCCGTGTTTTCGCATGAGCCAGCCAAGCCCGCCACCAAGGGTCAGCCCGCCGATACCGGTGACCGAGACAGTACCGCCGGTCGTGTATAGGCCATGTGCCAGCGTTTCATGGTCGAACGCAGCCCAGCGTAAACCGCCTTCGGCTCGTGCGCGCTTCTTGTCCGGATCGACGTGCATGCCCTGCATCGGCGCGAGGTCGATAACGATCGCGTCATCCCGCACGGATTTTCCGGCCACATGATGACCGCCACCGCGCACTGTCGCGGGAATACCGTTTTCTCGGGCATACCTTACGGCGGCGATTACGTCGGCGGCGCCGGTGCAGCGGGCAACAGCCGCCGGCCGTCGGTCGATCATGCCGTTCCAGACGGTGCGCATTGCATCGTAGTTTGCGTGTGCGGGTGTGACCAATTCGCCACGCAGTAACTTGTCGAGATCGCCGAAGCGGGAGGGCCGCGACGGCCCTGCCTGGGCGGCCTCCAGACCGAAGGCCGTCGCCGGCGCTGAAACCGCCGCCAGCCCGCCGGCCGTGACTGCCCCCCGTAGCATTTCCCGCCGAGTGATATTCACCATCTCGTCCCCCCGCCCAGAGCCTGCTATCCGAAAATTCTACCAGCATGTTGCCGCTCACGCAGACAGCGGACGGGTGCGAGATGATCGCGCAGAGGTCTCTTCGTTGCCGTGCAGGGCAACCTGATAGGGGCTCATATCGGCAGCATCGGTGCCGGTATTGCCGTACCCGGCGTTTACTGCTTCGACAAGACTTTCCGGACCGCAGGCGCCACCGTCGTCCAGCGGCGGCGAAAATCTGAGCTGGTCGACCTGTACCGTCGACGCGCTCTCGTGGCTCCCCAGCGTCTCGGCTGCCTTGGCCTCGTCGGAGAGACGCGAGTAGTGCACGATCAGCGGCCGCGGGGGCATGGCGCCAGTCTGCTTCCCAGAGGCCGTGATACCCTCGCGTTCTCATGAAACCGAGCCCCGCGCGCATCACGAACGACGCCCCCATCATGGGCTTCCGCGAATTCGTTACCCTGATGGCGGCACTGATGGCCATCAACGCGCTGTCGATCGACGCGATGTTGCCGGTCCTGCCGCAGATGGGAGCGTCGCTCGGCATCGCGACCGAAAACCAGCAGCAATGGATCGTGACTGCCTACCTGCTCGGATTCGGTGCAGCGCAGCTCATCTACGGACCGCTCGCGGACCACTTCGGCCGGAAGCCGGTGCTGCTCGCGGGTCTGGCGATCTACGCCGTCTTCACGATCGCCGCCGCGTTCGCACCGACGCTGTCGGCGATGATCGTCGCCCGGGCGCTCGAAGGTACAGGGGCAGCAGCCACCCGGGTGCTTGTGGTCGCGATCATTCGTGACCGTTACTCGGGCCGGACGATGGCGCGCGTGATGTCGCTGACCTTCATTGTTTTCCTCGCAGCGCCCGTCATCGCGCCGTCCCTTGGCCAGCTGATCGCACTGTTCGCGCCGTGGCAATGGATTTTCGCGGCACTCACGATTTTCGGCACCGGTACCGCCATCTGGACCTGGCGGCGTTTGCCCGAAACGCTGCGCCCGGAAGACCGACGTGCGGTATCGCCAGGCGGCATCATCGGCGCATACCGCATCACACTGACCAGCGGCGTCGCGATGGGTTACATGCTGGCATTGACAGCGATGCTCGGCGCGCTGTTTGGCTTCATCAATTCAGTACAGCAGGTGTTTGCCGACGTGTTTGACGCACCGGCACTGCTCGGCATTGTCTTCGCACTGGTCGCCGGCTGGATGGCGGTCGCGTCGTATCTAAATTCGCGCATCGTCGAGCGCCTCGGCACGCGCCGTGTCTCGCACGCCGCTTTGCTCGGATTTATTGCTGTAGCCGCACTACACAGCGTGCTCGCGTACTACGATCAAGAAACGATCTGGACCTTCGCCGGCTTGCAGTCGGCCATGATGTTTTGTTTTGGCCTTGTCGGCGCCAATTTCAACTCGATCGCGATGGAGCCGCTCGGCCACGTCGCTGGCACCGGATCTTCGATTTTCGGTTTCGTAACGACCGTTGGTGGGGCGCTGATCGGTTTCGGCATAGGCCAGCAATTTGATGGCACCCTCATACCGCTCACGGCCGGCTTCGTCACCTGCGGCCTCATCGCGCTGGTGATGATCCTTATCACGGAAAGAGGTCGACTGTTCGAACCCGCCCATCCGGACCCGGATCAGGAGTGACTGTCGCCGCGCGCCCCGCGTTACCTGTTAGCCACACGCATGACGTCTAGAAAGTATTCGCCGGACGAACTGGCTGAGTCGGTGTACCGAATGACCCCGACGCCGTTCTGTCCAACGTAATACGGCCGCTCGCGGTTTGGCGTGGCGCCGCCGCCCATGTTCGCCAACTTGCCACCGCCCATCGTGGCCTGCGCCAACTATTGCAGGGGATTCGGCATCCCACCGTTGCAACGCATGTCGAGGACGTTCTCGACGATCTCGATACCGCCGGTCCGCGTCATGTTCTGCATCATCTCCATCTGCGGGCCCATCTGGCGCATGATCATGTCCCGCTGGGCCTTGGGCATCTGCGCCATCTGCTTTTCGAATTCCGCCAACTGCGCCTGTGCTTCGGCCATCTGTGCTTCCTGCTCCGGCGTCATGACCCCGGAGATTCGCATTACTGACTGAAACGGCTGGTACAGCGATCCGCAACCGTCCACGGTCCGATAGTCCCGCTGTTCCTGTTCAATCCGTATGGGCCGGGTTTCGTTCCCGTCATTCAACTCGCCTTCCATGCGTATCATCAGCGGCACATGGTGTTCGGCATCACCGATAAACTCCATGCTGTCGATCGTCATCGTCATGCCATCCGCGCCCTGTGTCACGTTGAGGTTATTGGCGACGAAATGCTCTGCCGGCCGGTCGTTGAAAACTATGGATCCGGCGTGTTCCATGAGTGTTGCAATCTGCCTGCGCTCGTTGAAAGCCGCGCGTTCCTCGGCATCCATCTGTTCCTCGAGGCGCTTGCCCTCCGCCGTGCCGCGCAGCATGACGCCGTACATACGGCCCACGTCGGTTGGATTCGCCGACATCCAGAATTGGTCCTCGTTCCGGGGCGTTCGCGGGTCGTCACCTGCATTCATGAGCATGTTGGCCAGGCCTGGTGGAAATCCGGATGCCTGGATCTCCTGCTGTACGCCAACTTCCGCCTGCCTGCCGATCTCTTCGATCTCATTCGCCGCGCGGTCGAGCTGGTCCGGCGTGGCGTTGGCCAACGCGGAATCGCCGGCCTGTCGACGTTGAATCTCGGTAAGCGGTATGTGATCAAGGACAAAAACCTGCTCGCCGTTGTCGAGTTCTACGGAGGCAGCCTTCTCGTAGTACTCGGCCCGCGACAGTCCCATGGTTTCCTTGGTCAATAGCACGTCGTCGATGCTTTCCAGCCGTTCAACGTCTTTATCAAACAACTTGCCGAAATATTCGGATTTGAAATCGGCCGTGGCATTGACAGACCACGCGAGCATGGCCGCGCAGGTACAGACCGTCATGATTCTTGGCATCGTACTCACACTCCTCTGAATTCGCGCCCGCTCGTCATTCGGCAGGCGAATTACCCTAGAGATTCTTTTCTTGCGCTGGTTACAAACCATGGTCGTGCGTACTGGTTAAAAGCGCAACCCGGCCGCCGCATCCGCCATTCCAAAGCAATACGGGGTCGAAGCATTTTGCTGGCGATGATAAGAGGGTTCGACCGTTTTACCTTAGCCGTCAAGAAGCCGGTCAACCTCCTGTTTGAAGCTGGAGCGGCCGCCGGTCAGCCCCAGCGCCTGCCAGGTCGGTGCAAGCCGCCGGACCCGGACCTTGAACTCGTCCTCGTAGTATTCCGGATCGAGAAAACCCTGCTGATACTGGTAGAACATATTGTCCCAATGTGTCTGTTGCGCGATCTGCCACTGCTTGAATATTCCGCGCTCCTCCGGCGTTATTCGCTCCAGGGCCGACACGTCGGTCGGGTAACCAAGCTGCGTTAGTTTGACGATCAACGGCCCTATGGTTGCTGAACTCGCCGCGCGCACCAGCATGGCCTGCAGGGCATCGGCACGCATCTGATAAGTCTGCGCCAGCGCAAGCCGCTTGTTCTCTCTCATCGCGCGCGTGTTCTGTTTGATCTGCACAGCCAGGTATATGAGCGTCGCCATAACGCCGAGAGCTCCCAGGAGTTCGCCAAGCGCGCCAAGCTCCATGATGTTCATAGCGGTAGACCTCCCGAATAGCAGTCAATTACCGGGCCAGCCGGTAAAGCAAGAATTACAAGGACAACCAATGATGACAATAGGCGATGACAATAAGGACACTCACATTTGCCAGTGAGGTGACAAAAAGTGCACCTACAGTTCCGATTACGGGAGGATCATCAAGCAGGATCAAGGACTTGCACACACCTGAATCAACGACCGCCAGCCATAAGGGGGTATCGGCAATAAGGACGACAACAAGCGACAACAAGCGACAACAAGGACACTCACAAAAGCGACAACAAGGACACTCATAATTGCGCCGATGACAATATCGAACAATATCAATGACTTACAATACAGACGATACCACAAGGAGCAACAAGAGGAACAACAAGGACACTCACTAAGGGACAAAGTCCAACCGCAAAAAGGACACTCAGAGTTCAGACAGGACGCGATAGAAGACACTCACCGAAGGTCTAACAGGACACCCGACACCGCTGATGGGAGTTGCGGAAATGACTGAGACAGTGCTGATCGCCGGGGGGTACGATACGAGCTAGCCGGTAGACAACGGTGATACGCAATGCCAAAGGCACAAATCGGGTTGTTCGAGCGCGCGCTCGCGACCGGCCAACCCATAACGCTGGACGGCGGTCTCGCGACTGAACTCGAGGCACATGGCTACGATATCGGCACGCGCCTGTGGTCGGCGGCGCTGCTGCAATCGAATCCGACGGCCATTATTGCCGCTCACCGTGCGTTTCTTGAGGCGGGTGCTGACGTCATCATTACTGCCAGTTACCAGGCCAGCGTTGAGGGCTTCGCATCGCTGGGGCTGGCGGTAGCGGATGCCGAAGCGTTGATCGAAAGCTCCGTCGCCCTGGCTTGCATGGCGCGGCAACAATTCCTGGACGCGCATCCCGGGACCACCCGAATGCCGCTCGTTGCAGCTGGCATAGGACCATACGGCGCGGCTTTGCACGACGGCTCCGAGTACACCGGCGAGTACACCGTTAGCGATGCCGAACTGCGACGCTTTCACGAGCGACGCCTCGACCTGCTTGATCGTTCGGATGCAGACCTGCTTGCCTGTGAGACGATCCCCAATCTCCGCGAAGCCGACGTCTTGCGCAACCTGCTCAAGCAGGCGAGGTTGCCGGCATGGGTCAGCTTTTGCTGCCGCGACGAACGGCATCTCAGCGACGGTACGCCGCTGCGCGATGTTTGTGCGCTGTTCGCTGACCATCCGACTGTGCTGGCGCTGGGGATCAACTGCACCAAGCCGGAATTTGTCACATCGCTGATCGCCGAAATCCGTGCTGCGGCGCCAGATAAGGCAGTCGTGGTGTATCCGAACTCCGGTGAGGCCTACGACGTCGCTACGAACACTTGGTCCGGCGACGCGAGCCTTGCCGCCTGCGCCGAGTCCGCACGCGAGTGGCGCGACGCCGGCGCCACTCTTATCGGAGGTTGTTGCCGCATCAGCCCGCAGCAGATTGAGGCGGTCGACTGGGCCCTGTCTGCCTGATCGGAGCATTAAAGACGAGTAATTAGGAGTGTGATAAGGACACTCAATACTGCCATCATGTAGGCTGGGGGAGACCTATAAGGAAGACCAATAAGGACACTCAAAATTGCTATGGCGGCCGGGCGCGACGTGGTGGCGGGATTCAAATGTGAGTGTCCTTATACGAGCCCTTACTCGAGCCTGTCGATTTCCCCGTTACCTGATCGACCAATCCAGCTACATTCATCCGAATCGATAACTCAGGAGATTGCCGGTGAAAGTGATGGTATTTGTAAAGGCTACCAATAGCTCCGAGGCAGGCGAGATGCCTGACCCGCAGCTGCTGACGGATATGATGGCTTTCAATGAGCAACTGGTGCGGGCCGGCATCATGCGCGGCGGCGACGGTCTAAAGCCCAGCTCGGAGGGAGTTCGAGTGCGCTTCTCCGGCAAGGATCGCTCCGTCGTTGATGGCCCGTTTACGGAAACAAAGGAGCTGGTGGCCGGGTACTGGCTGTGGGAAGTCGGGTCCTTGCAGGAAGCTGTCGACTGGGTCAAACGCTGCCCGAATCCGATGCGCGAAGAATCCGAGATCGAGATACGTCCAATATTCGGGCCCGAGGATTTCGGTGAGGCATTGACCCCGAAGTTAGCGGACGATTGGCAGCGTATTCAGGCCGATAGCGAGAAGCTCGCGAACAAGTAATGGTGCAAATTCAAAGTGGGTTCACCAGGCTCGTGGTGCATGAGTGCCTGGAGCCATGCGCACAGGGCCGCGATACCACCGCGTAATCGTTGGGAACCTTCTGTGTGTATCGGTTTCTATTCGAGGACAACCATCGGGGACAGCTCTGACGTGTGCAAAATCTTCTCACTCTTCAGTGCCCTCCTGTTGCTCTCGCACTCGGTAGCTGCCCACGAAGTGGGCGGCACTGTCCAGTACCTCGCCAACGAGGGTGTAATGGCAATTCATGGTGATGCCAAAATTGTCTTCGATCCACTGTTCAACGAAGACTTCGGGCAATACCGGCTGCTACCTGCTCAAATGCGTGCGGCTTTGCTTGCTGGTGAGGCGCCGTTTGACGGAATTGATGCTGTGTTTATCAGCCACCACCACGACGACCACTTCGACCCCGCGGATATGCTGTTATTCATGGCAAATCGCGACAACGTTCGCCTGTATGCGCCACGCCAGGCAGTTGACGCAATGCTCGCGGTGGCAAACGCAAATACAGAGCTGTTTGACAGAGTTCAGGCGGTCGATCTTAATTATGGTGATGCGCCTGCGAAATTCTTCATGCCGGGATTACGCATCGGGGCCGTGCGGATCCCTCACGCCGGTTGGCCCGAGCGTATGGCGAATGTGCAGAACCTGGCGTGGCGAATCACGTTCGACGACGGGCCGACGGTATTGCACCTTGGCGATGCCGATACGCGTCCGGCACACTTTACTCGCGATGCCGGATACTGGGGCACTCATCGCGCCAATATCGCGTTTCCCCCCTATTGGTATTTCCTGTCTCCCTCCGGACTCGATGTACTGCGCGATTATTTGAAGCCATTGCTGGCCATTGGCATTCATGTCCCGGTTGACGTGCCGCAATCGGCAGTCAGGCGTTCGCCACCGCTGGACGGCGTTGATCTATTTACCACGCCCGGAGAAACCCGCTCGATCCCGCCTGATCGCCCGGAAGTGAAGGAGAAATAGGAGGCGAAATGGAAATAGGACACTCATTTTTGCCAGGAGAGCAGGCAGGCAGCCTTTGGAATTCCGACTCAACTTTGAGTGTCCGGAACGATCCAATAAGAGCAGTAGTAGCCGGATTCTATTGTGACTGTCCTTAAAGAAAGCTACCCGGACACACCGTTGAGGCGCATTTGGCCAAGATAATCCCGGTAGTTGCGAAGTGAAGCCACACTTCCTATTGCGCGGCTATAGCGGCGGGTCAGATGCGAAATGTCGTCAAGCCACTCACTCAGGTTCGGCACATCCAGCCACTCAAAAGCAGAAGGAAGTTGTGCAGCAATTCGACCTCGCTTGCCGGGCCGAAGTTGCCGGCCAGTGTAGTCCACCAGCTGGAGGTATTCGGCAGCTGAAACAGGCAATTTGAAACCGCTGTTGGATGCTTCGGCCATCGGTGCAAGGGCTTCGTCACGACCCTTTATGCGAGCCCGGATGGACGTGTGCCGGGATCCCGCAGGAGTTGCCGATTTGCCCGCGCGTATCGGGTTGAGATCCACGTAAGCCATGCACTTCAGAACGGCGTTGGTGTCAAGCAACGCCTGTGATTTGAAGCGGCCTTCCCAGAAACGGCCTTTGCAATCATCCTCCTTGTTGGCCAAGCGTGCGAGCGGTTCATTGATACACTTCATGAACCAACTGATACTGCCCAATCGCTCGCGCCATTGCGCAATGTTGCGGGCCACATCATCGGGATTCGCGAACTCGAAGTCCTCTGGCAGCCGATGCAGGCGGCTGTAGCGCGCAACGACTTCATCATCATGCCAGCTCCGAAGCTGACTCTGATTGAGATGCAAGACCACATGGTAGTGGTTGCTCATAATCGCATACGCGCAGACATCGATCGCAAATATGCCAGCTAGCTTCTGAAGGCGTTGCTCTATCCAGGCACGCCTGTGTTCGAAGTTGTAACCGGTTCGGGCGTCCCTGCCGCACAGGAATGCGCGGCGGACGCAACGGCTGACGCAATGGTAGTAAGGCGTCACATTCGCATTGACCAGAAAAGAGCGTGGCAGGGTCATAGACCGAGACTATCGTGCCCCGATTATTAATTGTCGTCCCGAATCTCGACGATATGGCTGATTATCCAGTTGTGTTAAGCAGAGTCCGGCCGGGATTCGGTCCTGGTTTGGGTCGACAATTATGGATGTCCCGATTGATGCTATTGGCTGGGTCAGGCCTTTGCAACGTTTAGTAATTGTGGGTGTCCTAATCAGGGCTTATGTGGGTGCCCCACGTTAGGTTGGCGAGGCTCAGCAAATATGGGTGTCCCAATTAGGGTTTCTGTCGACAAGTGATTGAACAGATCGGCCCGGTCGTCGGCACTCATCGCTGTGACGATCTCGGCAAGCTGCCGCCGGTCAAGTTGCCCGGTCAGGTCAATCTGCTTTTCCGGACGCAGGTAGCTGAACGTCTCGGTACGGCGAGACAAGGGCGTCGACAGCAACCGGTCGCGGGCAATAGCGGGTTCCAGTTCGTCCAGCAGTGATGCGACATCCACCGGGTGTGCGGTTTCGACAAAGTGGATTACCGCGTCCGGGTCGTCCCGGTCGAGGCGTTCGTAGGGGTTTCGTAGATGTTGATCTTTATGCATCGGCGGGTACTTTTTCTGCTGGAACCGAATTGACTATCCTTGCCGCAAACGCATCGCATTGGACCTCGATTGTGGCTGGGCCCGTGCTGAGCTGTATTGCGTCGGCGATACCGGCCGCTGGAGAGCGGCCAGGCAACACCTTATATCTCCAGTTTCCCGAAGTGAGTCGGCCGCGCGGCACGTTCGCCTGCAGCACACAGCCCGGCGCTGGCCATATCAGCCGCTGTCGACGTGCGGGAAGGTCACGGATGTTACGGCTACCTTAAAAAATTCGAAGTAATCGTCCGTGCCGAAGAAGTTGCCGGCTTGCACTCGTGTCGGCAACCGAAAGCCTTCGAACAGCCGGAATTCCGACAGGTAGCCGCCGAAAGGCTGCAGCTGAAAGACCTTGTCCGGGTTGGCATTGGACCAGCGCTGGAATACGACCTGCATTGGCTGACCATCCTCGCCTACGGTCACATCAACCGTCTGTTCCATCCTCTTGTACGCCACGATGGCCCTCGCCGTCGAGTCATCAACGGCTCGCCAACGGACATGCTCGCCGGGAAGCAGCGCAGCCGGTGTCCAGAAAACCGCTTCGGCGACGTGACGCCCAAAAGCCGCGCGCGCATGGTCCGCATTGTCGCCGGCGCGGGCAACCGGCGCGACGCCCAATACCCAGAAACGACTCCAGCTGCTGCTGTCGTCAGCGGCATCCGACCCCGTGATCAGGCGGCCCACTCGAACGCTCCATACGAAACCGTGTGGCGTTGCGAGTATTTGTTCCGCCTGCATCGGCTGGTAGTTCGGTGCGGCCTTGCTGCCAAGACTGAACTCGCCCTGCATTGAAATTTCCGCGACCGTGTGGAGCGCCGCGCCCGGTTCGATGGCGAAGCGGAAAAAGCGTTGTGCCGGGTCTGGCAAGCCATCAAGCATGGATACGTTGAATGCGGCAGGCGCGTGCGGCTGCGTCGCGGCGAGTCGCCTCCAGACCGTGCGATCGGCACGTTTGTCTGCCATCCGCCACGCGGCCATGACCGCTATCAACGCGGCGACGGCTCCGATAAGTACCAGCGATACCATTGTCATGGACAGCTTGCGTCAACTTTAATCAGGCGCCGGGTCATTCGATCCGGCGACTAAACGAACTCCAATGTCGCGCCGTCCGCGTCAGCCACGCCTGCGTTGCCGTTCGTGCCTCGTGCCAGGCGCGGCTTCGCAGTCGCCGACTTTTGTCGACAGAAATCAGCGGCCCGCGGCCTCCCGCGCGATCTCGAGTGCAGTGCCCGGTCGCGTGGAGATGCCTGCATCGTCCCAGTAGCCCACGGTCACAAATGTATAGCCTTCGTCCAGATAATCTTCCA
>CAZLNH010000036.1:0-5118 GCA_964560775.1 uncultured Woeseiaceae bacterium
TATGCAGTATTGAGCAAAGCCGCATCGAGCAAATCGACTCCCGAATTAAAAACCTGGAAGAACGTCGCAGGAAACTCAGTGACGCTGCGCTGTCCGCGAATCCCGACGAGTTAAAAGAACGCTTTGAACAGCTTGCTGTCCTGGAGCAGCAGAAGCGCCAGGCGCGCGATGAGTTCGAGCGTCATTTGGCGGATATTGCCGATAAGATTCGCAAACTGCGCGAGCAGGATGTGCGGCTCGCCAAGCTTGTCGACGACCGGACAGGCCTGTTGCAATCGGCTCAATCCAGGTTGGCGTCCCTTGAAGCCGTACAGAAAGCAGCTCTGGGGCAGGGCGACGAAAGTGTAGCGGGCTGGCTGGCCGCAAACGGGCTGGACCGTAATACACGAGTTGCTCAGTCGCTCGATGTTGCGAGCGGTTGGGATCGCGCCGTTGAAACAGTGCTGGGAGACTACCTGCAGGCCATCTGCGTCAATGACGTGTCCGGGGCTATCGCCAGTATCGGCGAGATTAAGAACGGCAATGTGACACTGCTGGAACAGGTAGCGGCGACGAACGTAACGTCACCGATCACCGGGGCACGGTTGGCAGCCCAAGTCAGCAACGCGCCGGCAGCAATCAATGACCTGCTGAACGTCGTCCATACCGCGGCCTCATTAAATGAGGCGCTCGCCATGCGGGAGTCGCTGGCCTCGGGTGAGTCAGTCATCACCGCAGATGGAGTATGGCTCAGCAAGCATTGGCTGCGGGTGTGCCGCGACAAGGACGCCAAAGCCGGTGTCATTCGGCGCGAGCATGAAATGCGGCACCTGAAGGATGAAATACGGGAGCTCAAGGCACGCACGGACAATGCGCGGAACCTTCTGACGGACGGCCGTACGCGGCTGAACCAGTTGGAAGAGAGTCGCGAAACATTGCAGCAGGACGCATCGTCACTGCTCGCCGAGTATTCGGAGGTCAAGGCGAACCTTGACGCCGCCCGCTACCGCATGGACCAGGCCAGGGTGCGTGCAGCCGCGTTAGCCGAAGAATCGCGAGAACTTGAAACGGAACAGCGTGATGCGTCGGAGCAACTTGCCGGTTCGCGCTCGCGGTTTGCCCGGGCGAGTGAAACTCTCGAAGAATTGAAATCGCAGCGGGATAACCTCGAGGGACACCGGGAGGAGCTGCGCGCCGAAGTGGCCCGGGTGCGACAACAGGCGGAACAGGACCGCAATACAGCGCAGGACCTGGCGATTCGATTCGAGAGTCGCCGCTCCAGCAAGGAATCCGCGGCGCAGAGCCTCGAGCGCATGCAGCGGCAGTTGGAACATTTCGGCCGGCGCGAGCACGAGATACGTGAACAGCTTGCGAACGGCGAAGAGCCTCTTGGGGAGAAAAGACAGCAGCTAGCTGAACACCTCGATGTACGGGTGAGGGTGGAGAACGAACTTGCCGAAGCACGCAAGCTCGTCGAGGATGTGGAAAGCCAGCTGCGGGAACTGGATCAGTCGCGCTTGCAGGTTGACCAGACGGTTGATGATGCGCGCACGCAGGTCAGTGAGGCCAAGCTGGCGGTACAGGAAGTGCGTGTCCGCCGGGAAGGTGTCAATGACCAGTTCACGCATACAGGCTTCGACCTGGCGACGGTGCTGGATGGCCTTGCCGATGACGCGGACCCGGCGACCTGGGAAGAGAATCTCGACAAGTTGCGGCGCCGTATCGAGCGCCTGGGCCCGATCAACCTGGCGGCAATTGATGAATTCAAGGAACAGTCGGAGCGCAAGGAGTACCTGGATTCACAGTTGAAGGATCTGCAGGATGCGCTGTCGACGTTGGAAGGCGCTATTCGCAAGATCGATCGTGAAACGCGCACGCGCTTTCGCGAGACGTTTACGCAGGTCGATAACGGCTTCAAGCGCCTGTTCCCCAAGCTTTTTGGTGGCGGGCACGCTTACCTGGAACTGACGGGTGACGATTTGCTCGCGGCCGGGGTGACCGTGATGGCACGGCCTCCCGGCAAGCGCAACAGTACGATTCACCTGTTGTCCGGCGGCGAAAAAGCGCTGACGGCTGTGGCGCTCGTATTCGCGATATTCGAGTTGAATCCGGCGCCTTTCTGCATGCTTGACGAGGTCGACGCACCACTGGATGACGCCAACGTTACCCGCTTTTGCGATATTGTTAGTGAAATGTCGGAGAAGGTGCAGTTCGTCTTCATCACGCACAACAAGGTGACAATGGAAATGGCACGTCAGCTCACCGGCGTCACAATGCAGGAACCGGGCGTTTCCCGAATGGTCTCTGTGGATCTTGACGAAGCGGTGAAGATGGCGGCCAGCTGATCCCCGGCGCGAACGAGATTCGGTATGGATGGACTTCGTTGGTTGCTGCTGATTTCAGGCGTCCTGGTTGTCGCAGCGGTCTATTGGTATAGCCGCAGGGAATCCAGGCGCCCACCACGGCCGGCGAAGCGTCGCGAGCCGTCACTGGACACGTCCTCAGAGCAGGCCGGGCCCGAAGAAGCAGGCGACCCCTTGCCAGACCCCGGCCAAACACCCAATGGCGTAGACGCCGTGCCTGAGAAGGTCGTGACATTGCGCATGGTCGCCGGTAACCGCGGTTCGATGGCAGGCGATGATTTGGTGCTTGCACTGCGCGAAGCCGGCATGCGGCACGGCAAATTCGGCATTTTTCATCATTATCGCGATGCAGATGAGGCGAGGATTATCTTCAGCGCGGCAAGCCTCGTGGAGCCTGGCAGTTTCGATCTGGCGAATCTGAATGAACAGCGCTTACCGGGAATCAGCCTGTTCCTGGTACTGCCTGGACCAATTGATGGTGCCGAAGCATTCGATGCGATGATGACGACGGCCCGTGAGCTGGCCGCGGCGCTGAATGCGGAGTTGCTCGATGAGTCCGGGAGCACGCTCAGCATCCAGCGTGAGCGCTATCTGCGCGAGGAAATCATTCAATACCAGCTCGCGTTCAAGGTGGCCTGAGCACAGGTACACTCAATTCATGGCGGCGTCGGCAACTGTTCGCAAGAAGATTGAATCGCTTCGACGCGAGATTGATCGCCACAATTACCGCTACCACGCGCTCGATGACCCGGAAATCCCCGATGCCGAGTTCGATCGCCTGATGCAGGAATTACAGGCGCTCGAACTGCGGCACCCGGAACTGATTACAGACGATTCACCGACCCAGCGTGTAGGCGCAGAGCCTGTCACAACATTCAATACCGTTAAACACGTGCTGCCGATGTTGTCGCTGCGCAACGTGTTCAGCGAGGAAGAGCTCAGGGAATTTCATCGCCGCATCGCCAATCGCCTCGAACTGGACGTGGACGATGAGCTGCAATATGCCGCGGAGCCAAAGCTCGATGGTGCCGCGGTGAGCTTGCTGTACGAGAAAGGCCGCCTGGTTCGCGGAGCAACGCGGGGGGACGGCACGACGGGCGAGGACATCACCCACAACGTCCGGACAATACCGGCGGTGCCGCTGAAACTGACCGGCAAGCGGCACCCCGAGAGCCTCGAAGTGCGCGGCGAAGTCTTCATGCCGCGCATGGGTTTCAAGCGATTCAATGAACAGGCGGCGGCGCGCGGTGACAAGACCTTTGTCAACCCGCGAAATGCGGCCGCCGGCAGTCTGCGGCAACTGGATCCGCGCCTGACGGCAGAACGACCCCTCGATATCTACGTTTATTCAGTCGGACACGTAGAAGGAGGGACGCTCCCGGATCGCCACAGCAACATTCTTGAGCAGCTGCAACTTTGGGGCTTGAAGGTTTGTCCGGAGTGGCGTGTTGTGCAGGGCATTGACGGGTGTATTGATTATTACAGTGATCTCGGCAAACGCCGGGACCAGCTTGGATACGACATTGATGGCGTGGTGTACAAGGTGGATCGTCTTGATTATCAACGAGAGCTCGGATTTGTATCCCGGGCGCCGCGCTGGGCAGCTGCCCACAAATTTCCGGCCCAGGAACAGCTTACGGTGGTCAACAAAATTGAATTCCAGGTGGGTCGGACCGGAGCGATAACGCCCGTCGCGAGGCTTGAGCCCGTCTTCGTCGGCGGTGTCACGGTAAGCAACGCAACACTCCATAACATGGACGAGCTGCACCGCAAGGACGTGCGCGTTGGTGACACCGTGATTATCCGGCGCGCCGGCGATGTGATCCCGGAAGTTGTCAAGGTTGTGACGGAACGGCGACCGGCCAGAACCCGAATAGTCAGGGCGCCGAAAACCTGTCCGGTTTGCGGGTCTGCCGTCAGCCGTGCTGAGGGTGAGGCGGTCGCGCGCTGCACCGGTGGCCTGGTCTGTTCCGCGCAGCGCGTCGAATCACTGAAGCACTTCGTTTCGCGACGGGCGCTCGATATTGAGGGATTTGGCAGCAAGCTGGTCGAGCAGCTCGTGGCTGCCGATCGACTCCATACGCCAGCTGATATTTATACCCTGCGCCAGGATGAGCTCGAATCAATGGAGCGAATGGGCCCGAAGTCCGCGGAGAACCTTCTGCAAGCGATTGAAAAAAGTAAGAAAACAACACTTGACCGGTTTTTGTATGGGCTCGGCATTCGCGAGGTGGGGGAGGCGACGGCTGCGGCAATCGCAGCCTATTTTGGCAGCCTCGGTGATGTCATGGAGGCCGACGAACAGGCGCTGCTGCAGGTACCGGATGTCGGCCCAATTGTAGCTTCACATGTAAAAGCGTTCTTTCAGGAGGACCACAACCGCAGTGTCATCGACGATCTGGTGCGTTGCGGCTTGTCATGGCCGGAAACGGACGCCATGCCAGAACCCGGCAGCGGGCCGCTCGCCGGGAAAACTTTTGTGCTGACCGGCACTCTCTCGAGCATGACCCGCGACGAGGCAAAAGCAAAGATCCAATCTCTTGGCGGCAAGGTGACGGGCAGTGTTTCGAAGAAAACCGACTACCTCGTATACGGAGAGAACGCCGGATCTAAACTCACAAAAGCGCAAAACCTCGAAGTAGTAACGATAAATGAAGAGGCACTACTGGATCTGTTGCCTGGTCAATAAATAGGCAGCATTTGGGAAAAAAGGAACGAGAAATTGCAATAAAATCAAACCACAAAACTGGCCAAGACCACTAGAAAATACAATAGT
>CAZLNH010000037.1:0-2976 GCA_964560775.1 uncultured Woeseiaceae bacterium
AGTACCGCGAAAATCAGGCGGGCAGGTTCCCGCGCGACTCAAAGGGCCGAGTCGATTTTTGTCTGCAGGTCGCCCAACTGCGCACCAGGATCTGTCGATGGAAACCGCGTCTCAAAACGCGGAGGAACCTCCTGACGGGAAAAGCAGTACGCTCGCCCCTCCCGCCATCCGTCCCCTCCGCACCGTTCCAACATCCACCAGTTTGCCCCAGTCCATCGCCAGGCGCGATCGGGCACGGTTTCGCGTGTCCGCACGGTCGGCCGAGTTCCTCGCCCGGTACTACCCGGACGCCACGCAGGATGACTGGAACGACTGGCGCTGGCAGAACCGGCACCGTGTTCGCACGCTTGCCGACCTGGAGCGCATGATCGACTTGTCCGACGAAGAAGCGTCAGCGATCCGGCGCCACACCGGATCCTTGCCCGTCGGTATCACCCCGTACTATGCGAGCCTGCTCGATCGCAACGACCCATCGCAGCCGTTGCGTCGTACCGTTGTGCCGGTGCTTGGCGAGTACGACGTTTCACGCGGCGAGAACGACGACCCGTTGGGCGAAGACTCGCACAGTCCCGTGCCGGGCCTCGTCCACCGCTATCCGGACCGTGTGCTGCTTTTGGTCACCAACTTCTGTTCCGTGTATTGCCGTTACTGCACTCGTGCCCGCATGGTCGGGTCCGTCGGTGAACGCAGCGTCAAGAAGTCAGACATCGAGGCCGCGCTCGGCTACATCGAACAAACGCCCGCGGTGCGGGACGTACTGATCTCCGGCGGCGACCCGCTGAGTCTCGATGACGACCGGCTCGAGTACATCCTGAAGCGCCTGCGCAAGATTCCGCACGTCGAGTTCGTGCGCATCGGCAGCAAGCAGCCCGTCGTCCAACCGATGCGCATCACACCGACGCTGACGCGCATCCTGAAGCGTTACCACCCGTTGTGGATGAGCCTGCACTTCACGCACGTTGACGAAATAACGCCGGAAGTCGCTGAAGCCTGCGGCCGCCTCGCCGATGCCGGCATCCCGCTCGGCAGCCAGACCGTGCTGCTCAAGGATGTCAATGACAACGTCCCCGCGATGACGGCGCTGATGCAGGGGCTGCTACGCATACGCGTCAAGCCCTACTACCTGTACCAGTGCGACCCGATTTCCGGCTCTGCGCATTTCCGTACGCCGGTCGCAAAGGGCGTCGAGCTGATTCGCGGCCTGCGGGGCCACACGACCGGTTATGCAGTACCCACGTTCGTTGTCGATGCGCCGAATGGCGGCGGCAAGATACCCGTCGCGCCGGACTATACGGCCGGCTACGACAACGGCGACCTGCTGCTCGAAAGTTACGACGGCGGGACCTATCGCTATCCGGATTCCGGCGCGCCAGGCGCGACCGCACCAGAGGCTTCGTAATGAAACGAACGAGCCAGATGACTGTAGGCCTGACGTACGACCTCCGCGATGCCTGGCTCGAAGCCGGCTACAGCGAGCTGGAAACCGCCGAGTTTGACCGCATCGATACCATCGACAGTATAGCCGGCACGCTGACTACGCTCGGTTACCGCGTCGATCGGATCGGGCACTTGCAGCAGCTCGCGGGGCGCCTCGTCGCGGGCGACCGCTGGGATCTCGTGTTCAACATCTGCGAGGGCATGCACGGCTGGGCGCGCGAGGCCCAGGTGCCGGCGCTGCTGGACGCCTATCAGATTCCGTACGTGTTTTCCGACCCGCTGGTCTGCGCGCTGACGTTGCACAAGGGCATGACGAAGGATGTCGTCCGTGCCGCCGGCGTCGCGACGCCGGACTTCGCCGTTATCCAGGACGCTGCCGCGCTGCGAGCGATCCGGCTGCCTTACCCGCTGTTCGCCAAACCGGTCGCCGAGGGCACCGGCAAGGGCGTCAGCCGGGAGTCAAAGATCAATAACAGTGACGAATTGTCCGCCGTTTGCCGACGCCTGCTCGCCGAGCACCGGCAGCCGGTGCTGGTCGAACGCTTCCTGCCGGGGCGCGAGTTCACGGTCGGCATCATTGGCACGGCCCGCAAAGCTCGCGCGATTGCGACGCTCGAGATCAACCTGCTGGCAGGTGCGGATGCCGAGGTTTACTCCTACCGCAACAAGGAAAATTGCGAGGAGCTGGTCGCCTACACGCTGTTGACTGACGGCCGGCTGCGGCGGCAGGTCGAAGCGCTGGCGCTGAACGCCTGGCGCGCGCTTGGATGCCGCGACGGCGGGCGTATCGACGTGCGGCTCGACGAGACGGGCACCGCCAATTTCATCGAGGTGAACCCGCTTGCCGGCCTTCACCCTGAACATTCCGATTTGCCGATCATGGCAACGATGGTCAACATGAGCTACACATCCCTGATCGACGGCATCATGCGCTCGGCCAAAATTCGCTGCCGGCGGGGCGCCGTTGCCGATCTGATGGCTGCCTGACGGGCCGGTGAAATCCGCATCATTGCAACGCGTCCTCGTACTCCATGAAGAACTGGATGCGGGCGCGCGCCCGGACGAGGCCGATGCCCTGCAGCAGGTCTCCGAGGTCAGCGATGCCCTGCGCCAGCTGCGCTGCGATGTTTCCGTCGCCGCGGTCAGCCTGAACCTGGCGCAAGGACTGAAGACATTACAGGCGGCGGCGCCTGGCTGCGTTTTCAACCTGGTCGAGTCGCTCGGCGGGCGCGGCGAGCTGATCGGCCTCGTGCCGGCGCTGCTCGAAAGCGCGGCGCTGCCGTTTACCGGCTCGGGCAGCATGGCGATCAGCCTGACGTCCCACAAGATGCTGGCCAAGCGCTGGATGCGGCGGAACGGCATCCCGACACCGGACTGGCACGAGACGGCCGAGGGGAGTGCCAATACCGGTGACCGCTGGATCGTCAAGTCGCTGTGGGAGCATGCATCGCTCGGGCTCGACGACGCATCGGTCACCGACAGTCCGACAGCAGTGGCAGCCCGCCTGCGAGACTGCGCCCGGATATACGGCGGCCAGTG
>CAZLNH010000038.1:0-1618 GCA_964560775.1 uncultured Woeseiaceae bacterium
CGAACGAATCCGAACTCTGGATTCGCCGCCTTCGCGACGAGGCATACGTCGAAACACGTATTTAATAAATATTGGTACGCTGCCAAGGTGAGCCGCCAACCGACCACCCTGCCCCTTGCCGTTACCGCCGGCGAGCCGGCGGGCATCGGGCCGGACCTGTGCCTCGCGCTGGCGATTACACCACTGGCCTCCAGGCTTGTTGTTATCGGCGACCCGGCCGTGCTCAAGGCGCGCGCAGCGATGCTGGGGGTCGGCATTGAATTGCGTCAATTCCCGCAGCAAGCGTGGCGGCGCAATGGTGACCTGGTCGTTCTGCCCGCATCATTGCCCAGCCCGGACGTCTGCGGCACGCCTGACCCTGCCAATGCCCGTGCGTTGCTATCGGGCCTCGAAGCAGCCGTTGCCGGCTGCCGTGACGGGACGTTTGCCGGGATCGTCACAGCACCGCTGCAAAAGAGCGTCATCAACGACGCTGGCATCCCGTTTACCGGTCACACCGAATACCTTGCGCAACTGACCTCGGTCGACACGCCCGTCATGCTCCTGGTCGCCGGTGAACTTCGGGTGGCGCTCGCCAGCACGCATATGCCGCTGTCCGCGGTGCCCGCGTACCTGACTCACGAGCGGCTTTCGGCTGTACTGGACGTGCTGCACAGGGACCTCCGCAAGCAGTTTCGGCTGCCCGATCCGGAAATCATCGTCTGCGGACTGAATCCGCATGCCGGGGAAGGCGGACACCTGGGATATGAAGACCGCGACATTATCACCCCGGTTGTTGCCGCCGCGCGCGCGCGCGGCATGCGGGTCCGCGGTCCGCTGCCGGCTGACACAGCCTTTACGCCGGCGGCCGGCAAGGCGGATGCCGTCCTCGCGATGTACCACGACCAGGGTTTGCCGGTCGTAAAATACGCAGGATTCGGCAACGCCGTCAATGTCACGCTTGGGCTGCCGGTCATTCGCACGTCGGTCGATCACGGCACAGCGCTGGAACTCGCCGGTACCGGTAAAGCTGAAGCCGGCAGCATGATTGCGGCGGTCGAGCTTGCCGCGGAACTGGCCGCGAGGTGAGCAGCAGGCACCGGCCGCGTAAGCGGTTCGGACAGCATTTCCTGCGGGACCCGGGGGTCGTCAGTGACATCGTGCAGGCGGTTTCCCCGCAGAGCGACGATGTGCTGGTCGAGATCGGTCCTGGTCAGGGCGCGATTACCGAGCCACTTGCACGGCTGGCCGGCACACTGCATGCCATAGAGTTTGACCGGGATCTCGTGCGGTCACTTCGGATACGGTACGGGGACGCTGCAAACATCCGTCTGCACGAAGCCGATGCTCTGCGCTTCGATTACTCGAGCCTCGGCGATGGCTTGCGTGTCGTCGGCAACCTGCCCTACAACATCTCGACGCCGCTGCTGTTTCACCTGGTTACGCACCGCCACGCCATTCGCGACATGCACTTCATGCTGCAAAAGGAAGTCGTCGACCGCATGTCGGCCGTGCCGGGCAGCAAGGCTTATGGCCGCCTGACCATCATGCTCGGGTGTTTCATGGATGTCGTGCCGCTGTTTGACGTCCCGGCGGAGGCGTTTCATCCACCGCCGCGCGTCGTATCGTCGGTCGTCCG
>CAZLNH010000039.1:0-5144 GCA_964560775.1 uncultured Woeseiaceae bacterium
AACTATGAGTAAGATCGGGTGCTCAAGCCAATATGCCAGATGCCGCCTAACAAGGGCGATGCAGCTGACGGCCCAACCTGTCACCCAAATTGCTTCCGCAATTTGGCCGCCAGCTTGCTCCGCAGCTGATCGCCGGCGTTAGGCCGCAGCAGAAACTATGTCGCAATCGAAGGACCGCTATACTTCTGACAGCAGCCACTTGCGTCGATACGATCGGAGTGGTGCCAACTGACCCGGAGCAGCCGCTCATCCATTGACAGGCTAAGACCTCACCAACACGACGAAATAATTCTTTGAGTACCGTTGATAGAGGCGAAAAGGCGACTAGATTCGGATGCGGCTTCCTATTCGGTGCTGTTTTCGGTGGACTACTAGCATTGCGTCTCTTCTACGAAAACGGCTACTCAGTTCTCGCAGTAACGGTCCTTCTGGCGACGATTCTCGGCCTTGCAGCGATGCGTTTCGGCAACAGATTTTGGCTGACAATGAAACAATGGGTACGGTGGCTGAGCTAAGTCAGCATAGGAAACTGCGCTCCATTGGCCCGCAGGTTATGGCCGATAGGAGGTCTTTATATTGAATCTTGACACCTCGATCGCGTGTCCGGTATTCGGAGGTTCAGTCGTTGAGATTGAAGCAGGGTGCGGCCTAACCACGCGCTGCACCCGACACTTGAGCCAGCCCGCCTTGCGCTGCCGCTCCAGGCGGTCTGCGTCAAGTGCGGGTGAGCTTAGACGTTAGGTGTCGCTAAACAAATGAGTGAGATTTGGAGAGCACTACGTAGGAAACATGCCGTAGAGAGCAACCTTCGTGCCAAAGTCGAGAAAGAGACGCTCTTGGCGTTCTTGGATAGCATACCCATGTTGCTAGCGATTCCAGTCGTCAGCTTGTCTGAGGTGGCGGGGGTTGATTTTGTAGATCGAATTGGTTTTTTGGGCGCAGCTAGAGAGTTTACCGCGTCTTCCATCGTCGCTTTCGGTGTAGTGATGGCCTATTACATGCTGATTCTCTTCTTTCAAATGACGTTTTATCGGGAGCTCAGTCCAATAGTGAAGGTTGGGGTGGCCTGGCTCGCTTGGATATGGTTCTATTTCTGTATCTTGCTTCACTATGATCTTGGTATGGCATTCCTCGCTTTGTTTCTTGCTTCATTTTTCATGTTAAACATTGTTTCAACGCTGCGGTGGTGCTACGAAAAGATACGGGAGGGGATGTTTTTTGATGGTCATAACGACACCTAACCACGCGCTGCACCCGACACTTGACCCAGCCCGCCTTGCGCTGCCGCTCCAGGCGGACTGCGTCAAGTGCGGGTGAGCTTAGACGTTAGGCTACACAGCGACCATGGACACCGGTAAAAAGTATTCACTGGCGATTCGACTTGTTTGTGGCGCACTCGGCCTACTCGGATTCGCGGCGATCGGCTTCAACGCAGTCCAGACTGGAAGCGTGGAAGTCGGGTTCATGTTTTTTGCAAGCATGCTTGCCGGCTTCATATTCCTTTATGTGGCATTATTTGGATCAAGCCCACTTGATTGTACGGTGAAAGACGAGGGCCGCAGTGATTAGGGTGCCGACCGAACGCGTAGTTTGCCTTGGCGCACAGCGCAGCCTAACCATGCGCTGCACCCGACACTTGACCCAGCCCGCCTTGCGCTGCCGCTCCAGGCGGGCTGCGTCAAGTGCGGGTGAGCTTAGACGTTAGGCGGCGCAATGCCCGTTCGTAAGCGTCAAACCGGAGTACGAACATGAGTCCGACCCAGATCGCTCCCTTTCTCGTTTTGGTTGGAATCGGGTGTATCGTGCAGCTGACATTTGCTCAGTCGGCTACGCCAGATCCAATTGCCGAAAGTCATGCTGAAGGTCTGCGTAGCGATGAGAATGCTGCACGTCATAACGAAGAGTCGGTACTCGGCGTTCTACGAGGAGTGGAGGCTGCCTTTTCCGACGCGGACCTGCCGCGCTACTTATCTTTTTTTCATTCGTCGTACCTGATCATGGCGCCGGCAGGTGTGATTTCTCCGTCGACTGAGGACGAGGCTCTTACGCTCCTTCGACCCCAGATAGAGAATCTGCGAGCCCGTGGTTACTCCAGAAGTGAGTTAGGGCGGACGACGGTGAGGATATTAAGTCCAACGACTGCACTGGCCGCAGTCGAGTGGATCCGCCGCAAGGCCAACGAAGAAGAACTCGAACGCCTCGGAGCGACGTATGCGTTTTTCAAGGGTGAGCACGGTTGGAAGATCGTGATGGTTACGGTGCATCCTCCGGCGACGCTGGTGGAACTAAAGTGACTTCGCACTTTTGGCGTACCCGCCGACGTGCGCCGCCTAACAAGGCGCTGCAGACGGACAAAGTCATGCTGCCACGCCTCTTGCATTCGCAAGAGTCGCGCCAGCTTGCCTTTGCCGCTGAGCTTAGACGTTAGGCTGCTGAATCTAAGAATTGTGCAAACGGACGCTACATGGCGCATCCACTGATACTCCCGATGGCAGCTCACGTGGCGCTCACCATGCTTTTGTATGTCGCGTTGACAATTGCACGTGCTCCTAAAGTCTGGGGCATTGGTCAGCGTCCGGACGGCTCCAATGCTTGGGAAACTGTCGAGCCCCGTATCAGCGCAAATCTATCCAATCAATTTGAGTCGCCACTTTTCTTTTATGCGGCTTGTTTGCTCCTGGTACAAAGCGCGACGGAGAGTCCAGTCGCCATTCTACTTGCGTGGCTGTTTGTTCTTGGACGCCTGGTACATAGTTACGTCCAGATCATGACCGAAAATATCCGCCTTCGCGGAATCGTATTTACGATAAATTTCGTTGCTACAGTGGGGTTATGGATTGTCGTTTTTTGGTTCAACCAACTGGACACAGCAGCCTAACCATGCGCTGCACCCGACACTTGACCCAGCGCGCCTTGCGCTGCCGCTCCAGGCGGTCTGCGTCAAGTGCGGGTGAGCTTAGACGTTAGCAGGCACGAAAATCATGCGTGTAATTGGGTTCAGCGTAGCTTTGTTTCTCTTGGCTCTTTCAGGGACCGCAAGCGCGTGCTCATTTCCGCCAGGCTTCGACTCCTTTCGGCTCGATTCAACTGAATTACCATTCTCCGGCGACGCGCCACCGCCGGCCGAAATATCAGTTCGTTCGGTGCTGCGTGGAACCGACGGTGGTGACGGCGGCTCTTGTACCGATGCGGGACAGCTTATTTTGGAGGTTTCAGAGAGTACAGAGGCTGAACAACTAGGCTATATTTTTGAGTTCGAAGCTGGCGGCTTCCCGTCTTTGAGCGCACCTGAAAGCTACCTCGTGCCAGTGACCTTGGAAGACGAAACGATAGGCTTTCGTTTTATTTGGCTTGATCTTAGGTCCGGCTCCCGGAGGCTTTAACCTGTGGAAATCGTGGTAAAGGTAACGACCGTGTCAAAAACTGGCGTTGAAGGGCCGCCTGTGACGTTAAAGGGCCAACATCCGGGTGGGAAACTGCCTGCTAACCACGCGCTGCACCAGACACTTGACCCAGCCCGCCTTGCGCTGCCGCTTCAGGCGGCCTGCGTCAAGTGCAGGTGAGCTTAGACGTTAGCGTCCATGAGATACGTTATCTCGTTGCTCTCTCGACTCAAGCCTTGGCTCCTCTTTTTCATCACGGTTACGCCAATGGTCTTGGCGGTGACACTGTTCAGCCCATTCCCCGCCGACCCTCTGTCCGACATTGAAGGCTTTAAGTCACAATTCTCCGTCATGATGGCCGCTTCGCTGCCTGGCATGCTAGCCTTCTACGCATGGATTATGACCGTGGGAGTCGTCTGTAATCGGAGTATCGAGAACTCGTACCGTAAACCGGAACGGCTATTTCGGTTCTCTGTTCCGTTCGCCATGCTGTATTTGACAGTTGCTATCTGGGTGTTTCCGGAGGCGGTTCTTTCCGAAAATATGAGCTTGCTCGCGGCCGTAGTTTTCCCTGTGCACTTTGTGGCGTCGATATTGCTGTTCTATTCGGTGGCGTTTTCGGCCCGGAGTCTGGCTATGCTTGCAGAACCGCGGTCGCCGGGTTTTTGGAGATCCTTTCGATACTTTCTTGCGCTATTGTATTTCCCGATCGGTCTCTGGTTCGTGCAACCAAAGGTCAATGCGATTTCGGCCCCATCACACAATGGACGCTAACAATGCGCTGCACCCGACACTTGACCCAGCCCGCCTTGCGCTGCCTCTCCAGGCAGTCTGCGTCAAGTGCGGGTGAGCTTAGACGTTAGGCGGCACTGGTGGCCATCTTGCAAGAAGCCGTACGGGAGCTGGGAGTCGCCTATGATGACTACTTCGTACTCTCCAACATTCTACGAGAAGATGGTAGTCGTGTTCTGGATGATCCTCGCGCTGATCAGCCATGGCGCAGAAATCTCGTACGAGTGCATTGGCCCATGATCGAGGCGTACGCAAGTACTTTGCGACGATTCTGCAATGTATTCAGAAAGCACTGCGAGCTAACCTTATCCGAGAAACATGCGCGCTTATTGGACGATGAGTCTCAGTTCGCAACCGCCGAAAGAATCAAGGAAACTCTTAAGTTGGCATATCGGCTTCACGAACTCGAAGGCACGCCGAACTTCGGCGATCAGCATTGGGCAAATGTACGAAGTGCGATTCAGGTGCGAGATCGAATTACGCACCCCAACTCAGCGGTCGATCTTGAGGTCTCTGACGAGGATTGGCCCGGAATTCATTCTGGTCTGGCCTGGGTCTTGAGCGCTTTCACGGAGTTTTTCGATCTGGTGAACAAAAAATATGCACCCGTCGGAACAGACGACAGTGGAAGCCAGTAGGCGCGCAGAGGGAACATTTATGGTGATCGAGTTTCGCTACATTGAGCACAGCGCGGTGCCGCCTAACCAAGGGATGCAGCTGACAATCAAAAGCGTCACGCCCTTTGCTTTGGCAAAGGCCGCGCCTCTTTTGCTTGCAGCTGATCCCTGACGTTAGGCTGCAATCGCCACACCTGAGCTTGACATACTAATAATGGTATATATACTAAAAACCATATGTGGCAGGTTTTCGAACACCGCAGTATTCAGCGGCGAATTCGCAAGTTGCCCAAAGATATCCTTAAACGATACGAGAAGTGGAAAGATATCGTTCAAGTCTCGGGCCCGAAAG
>CAZLNH010000040.1:0-2277 GCA_964560775.1 uncultured Woeseiaceae bacterium
GCGGGAACTCGCCGATGAGAAGGCCCGGGCCGAACGGGCGCGGCGCCGCTTCGAGTCCCATACTGAACGCCTGACCCGCGAACAGCAGGAGCGGGAGCAACAACTGGCCGAGCAAAAGCGCGATGCGCGCAAGGTCAGCGCAGGCGATATCAAAGGAATCATGAAGCGGGCCCGCGACAAGAAGAACGCACCGAAGAAGGACGACTGACCGCATGGATTTCGAACGCCGCGAAGCTCCGTTTGTCACGCCGCCGACCGATGTCGCGTCGACCATGCGGCAGGTTCTGTATGCGCTGATTCCGGCCGCCATTGCCTACGTCTGGTTCTTCGGGCCGGGCTTCATCCTGAACCTGATCATCGCGGCAATCTTCTGTGCTCTCGGCGAGGCGGCCGTTATGAATTGGCGCGGCCGCGACCCGGTCACCGCGCTGTCCGACTACAGTGCTATGGTCACCGCCGTATTGCTGACGTTCGCGTTGCCTGCGCTGACACCGTGGTGGGTGACTGCAACGGCATCTCTGTTTGCGATGGTTGTCGCGAAACACCTGTATGGCGGTCTCGGATTCAATATATTCAACCCGGCGATGGCCGGCTACGTCGTCGCGCTTGTTGCATTCCCGATGTACGCCAACCTGTGGACCGCGCCACGCATGGGTGACCTCGACTATCACTACATGACGTTCTACGAAACAGCCCGCTACACGCTGTCCGGAACGCTGCCGGACTACCTGACCTTCGATGCAATCAGCCGTGCAACGCCGCTGGACACCGTCAAGGCCGGTCTGAATAACATGCAGACGTTCGCCGAGATCCGCACCAATCCGATGATGGGTGACTTTGGTGGCCGTGGATGGGAATGGATCGGCAATTTTACCGCAATGGGTGGTGGCTGGCTGCTGCTGCGCAAGGTCATACGCTGGCACATTCCGGTCGCCGTGCTGGCGGGGCTGCTGGTACCCTCCGGCATCATGTACTTCCTGGAATCCGGCACGCACGCAAGCCCCGGCTTCTACCTGTTCAGCGGCGGCACCATACTTTGCGCCTTTTTTATCGCGACGGATCCCGTGTCGGCTGCGACCAGCAATCGGGGACGACTGGTTTATGGCTTCGGCATCGGCTTCCTGATATACGCAATCCGCCGCTGGGGCAGCTATGCGGACGGCGTTGCATTTGCTGTCGTGTTGATGAACATGGCGGTACCGGCAATCGACTACATCACCAAGCCGCGCATAGTCGGGCATCCGACAAAGCGACCAGGCAACACACCATGACGGGGCAGGATCGCGAAAAGCCTTCAATATGGCGCGGCGGCCTGATACTGGGCGTCCTCGCCGCCGTGTGTACCGCCGCGGTTGCGCTGACGCATTGGCTGACTGAACCGCGTATCGAGGCAAACGCCGTGGCCTACCTCGAGCAAAGCCTGCGGCCGGTACTCGCCGATTTGCCCTACAACAGCGACCTGTCGGCATCGAAGCTCGTCATCGAGCCGCCGCACGAGCTGCCAGGCAACGAGCCAGTCACTGTCTACCGGGCGTTCAATGAAGACCAACCGGTAGCCGCACTGTTTGTCGTTACCGCGCGAGGCGGCTTCACCGGGCCGATTGAATTGCTAATCGGCATTCTTTATTCCGGCGAAATCAGCAAGGTACGTGTCCTCGAACACCGCGAGACACCGGGACTGGGGGACCTGATCGAGGCATCGAAGTCAGACTGGATCGAGCAGTTTTCCGGCACCTCGCTCGGTGACCCCGCGCGCGAAAGCTGGGCCATCCGGCGCGACGGTGGCGAATTCGACCAGCTTACGGGCGCGTCGATTACACCAAGAGCCGTCATCAAGGCGGTCAAGGAGACCTTGTTATACTTCGAGAATAATCGCGACATGATTTTCAGCATGACAGGCGCCGGTCAGCAGCAGGAATCACCTTGAGCACGACAGCAGCAGAACGATGGCGCGCCGGTTTATGGGACCAGAATCCCGGGCTGGTGCAACTGCTCGGGCTGTGCCCGCTGCTCGCCGTCACCACGAGTTTTGTCAATGGACTCGGCCTGGGACTCGCAACGGTTTTCGTTCTCAGCTGTTCGAACCTGCTGGTGTCCGCCACCCGGCGTTTCATTCGCAGCGAAATCCGGATTCCGATGTACGTACTGATCATTGCGAGCCTCGTGACCTGCATCGAACTGATATTCAAGGCCTGGCTTCCGGCTCTCGACAGGTCGCTCGGCATCTTTATCCCGCTGATCGTGACGAATTGTGCCATTGTCGCCCGCGCGGAAGTT
>CAZLNH010000041.1:0-3887 GCA_964560775.1 uncultured Woeseiaceae bacterium
CTCCGGAACTATATTGTGGATGGATTCAAACAGCTCCTCCTTGCCGGACTCCTGCAGCGCTCGCTCGAGTTCGGCATCGGTATCGAAATGATCCTCGATGGCCCGCTTGGAACTGCCGGTCACGAAGATCAGCTTCGTGGCGCCCGCGGCGAGTGCCTCTTCGACCGCGTACTGAATAAGCGGCTTGTCCACGATGGGCAGCATTTCTTTCGGGTTGGACTTGGTCGCCGGCAGAAATCGGGTACCCCGGCCGGCAACCGGAAATACAACGGAACGGACATGTTGCGGCAAGTTGACTCTCCGGTAGTGGGTATCAAGGCGGCATGATAGCCAATCCGGGCGTGCCACGGTAACCCCGCCAAGCGCCGGGGCCGGTGAAATACACTCACGTTGTTGCGGGGAGCCGCGCCCGACGCCGAACGCGGCCCCCTGGCGCACTAGTTATCGCTACCACCGCCGGGCGGTTGCAGCAATATGTACTCCCGATTGATTTCGACGGTGCGCTGGCCGATGCCGGTCACCCTCATCAGATCCTCCGCCGAGCGGAACGGCCCATTGGCCTCGCGATCCTCGACGATGGCCTCCGCCTTGCTCATGCCGACGCCCTGAAGTTCAGCGGCCAGGGTCGCCGCATCGGCAGAGTTGACATCCACGGGTCCTGCAAACACCAGCAACGGACACAACAGCGCACCGAGAACGGCCACGCAGCGGGTATAGATTTTTTTCATTTCCGGCTCCTGCATTAAGTATCGAATCGAAACCGGAGCCGGCAACAGCGGCCGGCATCCGGAAGGACGAGTAAGAAGGTTAGTGCGGGAGTGTATTTATTGCCGCCGTCAAATCTGGGCGATTGGTGGCGAAACGATCACGCAGCCGTGCGGTTTCGTTCAAGCAGGGAATCAAACTGCACGCGAGTGAATGGCCGCTGGGTTTCCCAGTCCTTGCAACTGGGACATTGCCACAACAATCGCTGGCTCGAGAACCCGCATTCCTTGCATTTGTAGCGCGGCGTTGCCGCGGCCAGCTTGCTCAAAGCTGCACGAATCCTGGCGATCGCGTCATGGCGTGTTGATTCGTCGTCGCCGACAACCTGTTGCAAGTCGATAAATTCTGTCATCGTCGGGTCGTTCAATATGTACTGTTCGACACACTCATCGATTGTGCTGATGCCACCAATATCATGGACGATAGCCGTATACGCGATGTCCTGGCCGATTTCGGGTTTTGCCGACAGCATCGTCCGCAATTCCTTTTCCAGCCGGTCGGTCGAGCCCTCGCTGCGATAAATATCCACCATTTTCGGCAGTGCCTCTGTGATCAGGTAGGTACTCTCGTCGACCACCCGCTGCAACAGTTTCAGGGCAGTCTTGTAGTCGCCGGTGCCACAGGCAATATTTGCCCGTGTCAACGCGCCGCGAAACGTGCGCGGCCGCCCGCTCTGGGCTTTTTTCACGTAAGCCCGGCCCGCTGCATAGTCCTTGTTTGCCAGCGCCTGTTCGGCAAGCTCACAATAATAATGCGCAATCTGGAGGCCTAAAGACTTGCCGCTCAATGCTTCGAGCTTCTGCCCGGATTCGATGGCTTTTTGCCACTCACGTTCCTGCTCGTAAATGCGGCACAGGCGTTCCAGCGCTTCGACCTGGTGCCGCGAACCCTGGGCAAGCCGCACGAACATCTTTTCGGCCCGGTCAAGGAGCCCGGCGCGCAAATAATCCTTCGCGAGCGACAGCAATGCCTGGTCGCGCTGCTCGGCCGCGAGGTCCGGACGCGCGATTATGTTCTGGTGAATGCGAATCGCCCGGTCGACTTCGCCGCGCCGGCGGAACAGGCTGCCCAGCGCAAAATGTGTTTCGATGGTCTTGTCATCGACCCGCACCATCTTGAGGAAGTGCTCCAGTGCCTGGTCGGTCTGCTCATTCAGCAGGAAATTCAGGCCTTTCAGGTAATCGATATTGAGCGGCGGCGGTGGCTCTTCGCCCGCATCATCCCGCTCACCGAAGCGCCCGAGTGCCCAGCCGGCGGCGACCAGCAGCAGGAACAGCCCGGCGAGTAGAAACGTTGATTCAGTCGGCATCGGCTATCGGCAGGCTGCGCAGGCTGCTGACCTCGGACTCGCGGTCCGTCAGGGCCTTGCGGAGCTTGCGGCGGTCATTCAGCAGGCGAGAGATAAACAGCACCGTACACATCAGGCCGAACAGCCAGCCGGCAATGAATGTGACGGCAAAGGCCAGCGGGATACCCGGTTCGACGACGCCAAAGGCGAGATCGACAGTCACGGTGCCGGGATTGATGCGGGTAAAAAGGATCATGGCGACGAAAATGACCACGACGACCAGCGAGATACCGATTTTTCGTAGCATGGGTCCACTCCGATGCCGGCGGCGGCCGGACAGTACGGCTCCGCGCACAGTGTATTGCTTATGCCAGAATATGGTAAGTGCAGCCGCGGATGCGCGACTCGCGCCGCTATCCCGCGCGTTCAGGACTTGATCGGGAATTCCCGGCTGGAGTTGACCCGCTCCCGCAGATCCTTGCCCGGCTTGAAGTGCGGCACGTACTTGCCCGACAGCGCCACCGCCTCGCCGGTCTTGGGGTTTCGGCCAATGCGCGGCGGCCGAAAGTGCAGCGAGAAGCTGCCAAAGCCCCGTATTTCAATGCGCTCGCCCTTGGCAAGCGAGTCACTCATGAGGTCAAGCAGGTGTTTGACGGCTAGTTCAACGTCCTTCGCGGGCAGGTGCTTTTGCTTTCTGGAGATAACTTCGATCAGTTCAGATTTAGTCATAACACGCTTCGCTTGTTGTTCCTGCGCGGTTCCGCGTAAGCCGCCGATTATAAAGGAAATATAGCCCGGACCGATGGGTCCGGGCCAGTCTTTTTTTCCTTAATCGCTGTCGCCGGACATTTTTTCCTTCAAAAGCTCGCCCAGCGTGGTGCCGCTCGGTGTCGCTGCGGAGTCCGATTTGTAGCTACTCAGGGCCTCGGCTTCCTCATGAACCTCCTTGGCCTTGATGGAAAGCGCGACGCTCCGGTTCTTGCGATCGACGTTGGTGAATTTCGCCTCAACCTCGTCGCCCACCTTGATCATCGTACGGGCATCCTCGACCCGTCCGCGCGCAAGTTCGGATGCTCGCAGCGTGCCTGTAACTCCGTCACCGAGATCGACCGTCGCTCCGCGTGCATCGACTTCGATGACCTGGCCCTTGACCACGGTATTCTTCGGGTGATCGGCAAGCCATCCAGAGAACGGGTCCTTGTCGAGCTGCTTGATGCCGAGCGAAATGCGTTCCCGTTCGGAGTCAATGGCAAGTATCGCCGCTTCGATTTCCTGGCCCTTCTTGTAATTGTGCACGGCCTCTTCGCCCGGGATGTCCCAGGAGATATCGGACAGATGCACAAGACCATCGATGCCGCCATCCAGGCCGACAAAAATTCCGAAATCAGTGATCGACTTGATCTGGCCACTGACCTTGTCGCCGCGATTCACCGTTGCCGAGAATGCTGCCCACGGATTGGTCTGGCACTGCTTGATGCCCAGTGAAATGCGACGGCGCTCTTCGTCAATTTCGAGCACCATGACCTCGACTTCATCGCCAACCTGCACGACTTTCGACGGATTGACGTTCTTGTTGGTCCAGTCCATTTCGGACACGTGCACCAGGCCTTCGACGCCCTCTTCAATTTCCACGAAGCAGCCGTAGTCAGCGATATTGGTGACCTTGCCAAAAATGCGCGTTTGTGGCGGGTAACGGCGCCCGAGATCCTGCCACGGGTCATCACCGAGCTGCTTGATGCCGAACGATACACGCTGGCGCTCGCGGTCGAATTTCAGGATCTTGACGTCAATCTCATCGCCGACGTTTACGACTTCCGACGGGTGCTTGACCCGT
>CAZLNH010000042.1:0-4310 GCA_964560775.1 uncultured Woeseiaceae bacterium
CACGGTCACCGTCAAGCATGTGACAGACGGCTTCGCTGCGGTAGCCGGTCTTGTGACGGCGTGACCAGGCGAACCAGACCGTCCCGACCGGCTTGTCACCACTGCCGCCGTCCGGGCCGGCAATGCCGCTGACGGCGATGCCGAGATCCGCACCGCTCAGGCGGAGGACACCCTCCGCCATCTGCAGCACGACTGCCTCGCTGACCGCACCGTGTGTTTCGAGGATCGCAGCATCGACCCCAAGTACGCTTTCCTTGGCCTCGTTGCTGTAACTGACGACGCCGTAACCGAGGCAGGCCGAGCTTCCGGGGATATCCGTAACCGCCTTGGCAATCCAGCCGCCGGTGCAGGACTCCGCAAGCGCGATCGTGTGCCCGGTCGCCGTCAGTTCACCAACAAGGGCGGCCGACAACGATTCGATCGTTCCGGCATCCGTCACAGGGCCCGTCCTGTCAGGTCGCGATACACGTCCAGATGCGCCTCCACCATGGCATCGATTGAAAATTCCGCCTGCATGCGCCGGCGGCCGGCTTCGGCAAACTGCCGCCTGCGGGGCGCGTCGTCAAGTAATGCCGCGATGGCGCCGGCCAGCGCCGGCGCATCACCGGGTGGCACCAGAACGCCGGTCTCGCCGTCGGCGACTGCTTCACGCAGTCCGCCTGCATCGGACGCGACCACCGGTACGCCCGCGGCTGCCGCCTTAAGAACGGACACACCGAGCCCTTCTTTGAGCGATGGCTGCACCACGAGGTCGGCTGCGCCCAGATAACGATCGAGATCAGCACGAAAGCCTGCAAACTGCACGTGATCGGCAAGGCCGAGCTGGTCGCATTGCGCGAGCAGGTCCTGCTCGAGCGGCCCGCGCCCGAACAGAATCAGGCGCAATCCGGGATAGCGCGGCGCGAGTTGGGAGACGGCCTGTAGCAGGAAGCGATGACCTTTTCGCGCGATAAATTGCGCAACACAGACCAGCACCTGGTGTTCGTCGCGCAGGCCGAACGACGTGCGCAATCCCGCGATGTCGGGGGGCGCCTGGAACGCGGCCGCGTCGACCGCACTGCGGATGACGGTAACGCGCTGCGGGTCGACGCCGCAGTCCGCCAGCACGTCGGCAATAGCCTCCGAGATCGCGATGATTCGCGAGTACGGCCGGTAACGCAGGCTCGCGAGCCAGCGAGCTTCCGGGTTGTCGACCCGCCGCGACAATACCGCTGGAATGTTCGCCGCACGCGCCGCCCGGCCGCCAAACACATCGGCACCGCGCCGGCTGTGGCAATGCACGAGCGCCGGGCCTTCGCGGCGCAGTACGTTGCCAAGCTGCCTTGCAAACAGCAGGTCGAGATCTCCCCGGCATCGCAGCGGAATAACCGGAATTCCGTTCTGTGCCGCGGCGACTTCAATCGCCGATCCCGACGAGCAGACCAGCGGCGACTCGATGCCGGCGCGCCGCAACCCCGCGAGTAGCCACAGCACCTGTTGCGCGCCGCCGTAAAGATGTTTTCCGGTCTCGATGTGCAGGATTTTCATGACACGTTGCCGAAATCGACTTGGCTGGTCCGACAGGCTAGCATGGCTCGTCGGGCCGCCGCGCGGCGCGTGCCACTCTCATCGCATACAAAAATTTATAATGAACGCTCAGGTCAGTCCCGCACACACCCCGATGATGCAGCAGTACATGCGCATCAAGGGCGACTATGCCGACATGCTGGTGTTCTACCGCATGGGCGACTTCTACGAACTATTCTACGACGATGCCCGGCGTGCGGCCGCGCTGCTTGATATCACGCTGACGTCACGCGGCAAGTCGGGCGGCAACCCGATCCCGATGGCCGGCGTGCCATATCACGCTGCGGAGTCCTACCTCGCCAAGCTCGTCAGGAAAGGCGAGTCGGTGGCAATCTGCGAACAGGTCGGCGACCCGGCGACCAGCAAGGGGCCGGTTGAACGCAAGGTCATCCGCGTCGTCACGCCCGGCACGCTGACCGATGACGCGTTGTTGTCGGCAAACCGTGACAACCTCGTTGCCGCGGTATTCAGTGACGGTGATACGACGGGCCTTGCCTGGCTCGACCTGGCCGGCGGCCGTTTCCGCGCCACCGAAGTCAGCGGCCGAAGCGCTGTGCTGGCCGAACTCGAGCGCCTCAGGCCAGCGGAACTGATTTGCAGCGAAGAGCAAAACTTCGATGCGACGTTGCGCGATGCACCGCGCGTGACGACACGTCCACCGTGGCACTTCGACCATGACAGCGCCACGCGCCTGCTGTGTTCGCAGTTCGGCACCCACGACCTGGCCGGGTTCGATGCAGAGAGACTGCCGCGCGGCGTCGCGGCGGCCGGTGCGTTGCTGCAGTATGTCAGCGACACACAGAAAATTGCCCTGCCCCACCTGACATCGTTGACCGTAGAACGGAGCGATGAAGCGCTGGTCATGGACGGCCCGACACGGCGCAACCTCGAACTCGAACAGAGTCTTGGCGGCCGTGACGAACACACGCTGGCCGGTGTACTTGACCGCTGCCGCAGCGCGATGGGCAGTCGCATGCTGCGTCGCTGGATCCAGCGGCCGTTGCGCGCTGCTGAAATCCTGCGCGGGCGTTACCAGGCCGTGCGTATCCTGCTCGATGCGCGACTGGCCGAACCGTTGCGGGACGAACTGGCCGGTATTGGCGATGTCGAACGCATCCTGTCGCGCGTCGCGCTGCGCTCGGCCCGACCGCGCGACCTGAGTCAACTAGGCGCCACGCTCGCGCGCTTGCCGGCGTTGCGTGCATTGCTTGCTGACAGCAGTGCGCCCCTGCTCGCGTCATTGCGCGGGCAGGTGCATGAGCATCCGCGGCAAAAGCAGTTGCTCGAACGGGCATTGATCGATAATCCGCCCATGCTGATCCGCGATGGCGGCGTCATTGCATCGGGCTACGATGACGATCTTGACGATCTGCGATCGATTGCCGAAAACGCGGATCAGTACCTGCTCGATCTCGAACGGCGCGAGCGGGAACGCACCGGCATTACGACCCTGAAACTCGGTTACAACCGCGTACACGGTTATTACATCGAGATCAGCAAGGGACAGGCGGCAAGAGCTCCGGATGATTACACGCGCCGGCAGACGCTGAAAGGCGCCGAACGCTACATTACGCCCGAACTCAAGACCTTTGAGGACAAGGTGCTCAGTGCGCGCGAGCGCGCGCTAGCCCGCGAGAAGGCCCTGTACGAAGAACTGATTGACCGGTTGAGCGAAACGCTGGCTGAACTCCAGCAAACGGCGGCGGCGCTGGCCGAACTCGACGTGCTTGCGTGCTTTGCCGAACGCGCAGGCCTTCTCGACCTGTCGGAACCCGAACTGACGGACGAACCGTGCATCGCAATCGAAAACGGCCGTCATCTCGTTGTCGAACAGGTCATTGACGCGCCGTTCGTCGCCAACGACCTGGACCTGAACGACCACAATCGACTGCTGGTCATCACCGGCCCGAACATGGGCGGCAAGTCGACGTACATGCGGCAGGCGGCTTTGATCGCGATCCTCGCGCACATCGGCAGTTTCGTACCGGCCGAGCGGCTGCGCATCGGGCCCATCGACCGGATTTTCACGCGCATCGGTGCGTCGGATGATCTTGCGGGAGGCCGGTCGACCTTCATGGTCGAAATGACTGAAACGGCGACGATCCTGAACAACGCCACAGACCGCAGTCTCGTGCTGATGGACGAGATCGGCCGCGGCACCAGCACGTTCGACGGCCTGTCGCTGGCCTGGGCCGCCGCGCATCACATGGGCGGGAAAGTGCGCGCATTCACGCTGTTTGCGACGCATTACTTCGAGCTGACAGCGCTCGCCGCCGAGATTCCGGGTTGCAGCAACGTGCATCTCGATGCAACCGAACACAAGGGCCAGCTGGTTTTCCTGCATGCCGTGCGGCCAGGACCTGCCAACCAGAGTTACGGCCTGCAGGTTGCCTCGCTGGCCGGTGTGCCGCCGGTCGTTATCAAGCGCGCACGTGCGTATCTCGGCACGCTCGAGTCGCAGCAGCACCATAATGTCGACAGCCCGCAGGGGCAGCTGCCGCTGTCTGCGTCGTCAGCGGCGGAACGGGTTGATAAGCTTCGTGAACTGCTGGATAACGCGGACCCGGATGCACTATCGCCGCGCGACGCCCTCGAGCTCGTTTACAAGCTGAAATATCTGCGCGGCGACGAGTAACGCACCCGCTGCCATAGTGAGGCGCGCAGTACCTCCGTCATCGCGAGGAGCAACGCGACGTGGCGACCTCGTTGTTTTGGCAGAGAGGTAATTTTTGCGAGGTCGCCAC
>CAZLNH010000043.1:0-3909 GCA_964560775.1 uncultured Woeseiaceae bacterium
GCGAGCCAGACGGTACTTGCCGACCATCTGGGAGTAGAGACGCAGCGCCTGGCAGGTTTCGGCCCATTGTGCGTAGGGGATGTCGGGCCACTGGCGGTCGTCGGCCATTGTGTCTCTCCTGTTTGGATTGCGTCCCAGCCGGCGGCGACTTCGTCGTCTTGGGATCGGTTGAGACAACGGATGTTTGAGGCTATTGTCGACAAGCGACTGTAATATCTCAAGCGACGGCACGCATCCTTGCTACCTGGCTGCGACGATAACGGCTGATACATCCTTGGTCGAGAGGACTTCTTGCCACGACTCCTATGTAACGGGCTGCAGCTAGCGGCTGGCAGCCGGCCACGACATGACTTGGTATCATCACCGCCACAATGGGCTGCAGGCAGGTAACGTGATGAAGTTCAAAAATATCAGGGAGATTCTCGCCCAACTCAGCAGGGAATTGCAGCGGGCCGAGGATATCGACATCGACGCTCGGCAGACGCTCAAGAAACTGCACGAGGACGTCAATCATCTCGAAGCGTCCGGCGATACGGAGGTCGATTCCATGCTCGATCGCGTCAAGCAGCTCGAATCACGCTTTGCCGCCAGCCACCCGACGCTGGAGCGAATGGCACGGGAACTCGCCGATGCCATCGGCAAAATGGGGATCTAGACTGACACGCCGTTGCGGGCCCGCAGGGCATCGCAATCCGTCGTTGCGAGCCCGCAGGGCGTGGCAATCTCGTGACGATTGGCAGAGCCATTATCCGTGCGAGATCGCCACGGCGCTGCGCGCCTCGCGATAACAGCGGGTGCGAGATCGCGACGACAGTACCGTGGTTACCCTGACTTAAGTGCCTGCTCCGCGCGCTCCAGGTCCTCTTCAGTGTCCACGCCGGGCCCCGGCCGTACCGCCGGCATGCCAACGCGGATCGTCAAGCCGAGGCCCAGCGCGCGCAACTGTTCAAGCCGTTCGCAGATTTCAAGGGGCGATGGCGGCGCGGCGACGATTCGTTTCAGCACCGCGGCCCGATAGCCGTAAATACCATGGTGGTGCAGCGCCGTTTCGACAGCCAGCGATGAATTGACCGGTTCACGTGCGTGCGGGATTGCGGCACGACTGAAATAGAGCGCGTCGCCGATGTCGTTGCGTACGACCTTCACGATATTCGCGTTGCGGTAGTCGGCTTCAGATGCCAGGGGCGACGCCAGTGTCGACAGGTCCACATCCGGATCGTCCAGTAGTTCCGCACATTGATTGATCAGGGACGCAGGCATAAGGGGCTCGTCACCCTGCAGATTGACGATACACTGGTCGTCCGGCCAGCCGCTTTGCGCGCAAACTTCCGCGAGCCGCTCCGTGCCGGACCCATGATGAGTCGATGTCAGGCAAACCGTCGCGCCGAATGCGCGGGCCGCGTCAGCAATACGATCATCGTCCGTTGCAATGACGACCTGGTCCGCGTCACTCTCGCGCGCCCGCTCGTGCACATGCCAGATCATCGTCCGTCCGCCAATCAGTCTCAGCGGCTTTCCCGGAAGCCGTTCCGACGCATAGCGCGCCGGTATGACGACAACAAAACCACTCATGACGATGCGGTTGCCTTGCCCGGACGGAGGCGATGCCCGAGTTTGTCGAGCCACGCCTGATCGTGCATATCGACGTCGACCGGCACAAACCAGTGGCGGCCAGCGGCGAACGCGCGGCATTTCACAGCATCTTTCTCCGTCATGATCACCGGGTGATTGTCATCATACGCGATGTCGCGCGCGCTGAGCACGGCGTGGTCCGGAAACGCGTGCCGCTCAATGGTTAGCCCGTGTCGTTCCAGCATCCGGAAAAACCGTTCGGGATTGCCTATTGCGGCGACTGCGTGTAACGGTCGGCCGCGCATATCATCGATAACACACGTTTCCGTGCCATCGATACGCTGCAATTCGTGTGCGGCGAGATGAAAGCCGCTGGTGTGCGACGGCAATCCCGCCACCGGATTCCTCAACTCATCGTCACGTGTTGCATATTGCACCAACACCCGGTCCACGGAATCGAGCCGGTGCACAGCTTCGCGCAGCGGTCCTGCGGGCAGGCGGAAACCATTGCCAAACGCCCGCGCGCCATCGACCACGGCAATTTCGAACTGGCGCTGCATGCGGTAATGCTGCAAACCATCGTCCGCAATGATGACATCCACACCCATGGCCACCAGGTCGCGGGCAGCGGCGATCCGATCCGGATGTACGACAACCGGGCAACGGCTGCGTGTGGCAATAAGAATCGGTTCATCGCCGACAATATCGGGGTCACTGTTGCTGCTGACCTGGACAGGGGTATCACCTAGCACGCCTCCATAGCCGCGGCTGACAACTCCCGGATTGAAACCGCGTTCACGCAACTGTTGTGCGAGCCAGATTGTGACTGGCGTTTTGCCGGTACCGCCAACCGATATATTGCCGACAACGATTACCGGCACCGGCACTGAAAAGCTCCTGAGCCAGCCGCGCCGATAGAACATCCCGCGGACCGATGTCACAGCGGCAAATACGGCGCTTAATGGCAACAGCAGCACGAACCAGGATGATCCGGAGTACCAGACGCGCTGCACCCAATTGTCGCTTTGGCGGCTCACGTGGGCGAGTGTGCCGGGTTCAGCTGGCCGGCGCCGGCGCCGGTTCCTCGCTGAACTGCATGCGATAAAGTGCGGCGTAATGGCCGTCTGCTTGTACCAGTTCCGTATGCGTACCCGATTCAACGATCCGGCCGTGGTCCAGCACGATGATCCGGTCCGCGCTTTCGACCGTCGACAGCCGGTGGGCGATGACCAGCGTCGTGCGGTTTCGCATCAGCGCATTCAGCGCGTCCTGTATACGGCGTTCGGATTTCGTATCGAGCGCCGAAGTGGCCTCGTCAAGAATCAGCAATGGCGCGTTTTTCAGCAGTGCGCGTCCAATTGCGATACGCTGCCGCTGGCCGCCGGACAGCAGTACGCCGCGGTCGCCCACCATCGTCTCGATCCCGTCTGGCATCTCATTGACGAACTCCAGTACATGCGCCGCTTCCGCGGCCTTCAGTACATCTGCACGACTGCATTCTCTCAACTTGCCGTAGGCAAGGTTATTGGCAATCGTGTCATTGAACAATATGACTTCCTGGCTGACCAGGCTGATATTGTCACGCAGGTAATCGAGCGCGTATTCCTTTATCGGCCGTCCGTCCAGCAGTATTTCGCCCGACGTTACATCGAAGAACCGGGGCAGCAAACTGACAAGTGTCGACTTGCCGCTGCCGGAATGCCCAACAATAGCCAGCGACTGCCCTGCCTCGACGTCGAGTGACAGGTGGTCGAGTATAGGCGCCTCCTGGTCGCCGTACGCGAAACTGACATCCCGGAACTGCACGGCGCCTTCCACGCGGCCGGCGCGCCACGTACCGGTGTCCGTCTCGTCATCCTCGTCAATGATCCGGAACACACTGTCACCTGCCGCAATGCCGCGCTGCAGTGTCGCATTGACATTCGTAATACGCCGCAATGGCTGCATCATCAACATCAGCGCGCCGAAAAATGCCATGAAGCTGCCCGGACTCAGGTTGCCGTCGATCGACTCGATGCCGGCAAAGTAGACCACCGCGGCAATGCCGATGCCGAACACAACCTGGGTCACCGCAACGCCAAATGCCCGCGACCGGATCAGCTTGAGATTCTGGCTGCGGTTGCCGTCGTCGACCTGGGCCATGCGCTTAACTTCGTAATCCTGGCCGCCAAATATCTTGACGACCCGGTTGCCCGTCAGCACTTCTTCGGAAACCTGCGTCACCTCCCCGATCGAATCCTGGATACGGCTGCTGTAGCGCCGAAACGCAGTGCCCAATGCCTTGATCATCGCCGCGACAATCGGCAATACAACGGCGACAGTTATGAATAACCGCGG
>CAZLNH010000044.1:0-1630 GCA_964560775.1 uncultured Woeseiaceae bacterium
AAGGCCAAGTCGCAGGGGGTGCACAAGGATTCGACCGCACTTCTTACGGCCTGCGGCCTGGCACTGAGGAGCTTCGACTGACATGCCACGCATTAACCTCCTCCCCTGGCGCGAAGCCGAGCGAAAACGGCGCCAGCGCGAATTCCTGATCGCGGTTGCAGGGGCACTGGTCGCCGGCGTCGTTGTCGTGGTGGCGACGATCTTTGTCTACAACCAGCGCATCGATTACCAGCGTGATCGAAACACACGGCTGACGGCAGAAATCGCCGAGCTCGACAAGAGCATTACCGAAATAGAGGGGCTTGAGCGCCAGAAGGAACGGTTGCTGGCGCGCATGGAGATTATCGAACAGCTGCAACGCAGCCGTCCGGAAATTGTGCACCTGTTCGACGAAATCACGCGCGAGATTCCGGAAGGCGTTTACCTGACCGGCATGCGCCAGCAGGGATCGACGGTGCAATTGACCGGCATCGCGCAGTCATCGACGCGCGTCTCGGCCCTGATGCGCCGTATAGACGCATCAGAATGGCTGACGGACCCGAGCGTCATCAGGGTCGAGACGACCGAAGCGGGCCCCGGTCGCCAGGCCGAGTTCGTGGTCGACCTGAAACAGATTCGCCGCGGCGATCCGGACGCGGAGGATGCGGGATGAACGTTTTAGAAGAACTGAAAACCCTGGATGCCAATGATGTCGGCCGCTGGCCGCTGCCGTTCAGGGCCGCGGTCATTGCCATCGTGTTCGTCGCGGTGATCGGCTTTGGCATCTACTGGTTCATCATCGGGGACAAGGGACCGCTGCTGGAGCGCGCCGAGGCCGAGGAACAGACCTTGCGCACGACGTTCGAGAGCAAGCAGCGCAAGGCCGCCAACTACGATGCCTATCGCGCGCAGCTCGCGCAGATGGAGCAGTCGTTCGGCACGATGTTGCGCCAGCTGCCGGGCGAAACCGAAATCCCGAGCCTGATCGTCGATATTTCACAGACCGGCCTGGCCGCGGGGCTGCAGGAAAAGCTGTTCCAGCCTCAGCCGGAAATCCAGCGGGATTTCTACGCCGAAAAGCCGATCAAGATCAGCCTGTCGGGCGGTTATCATGAAATCGCGAATTTCGTCAGCGGAATCGCAGCATTGCCTCGTATCGTGACGCTGCATGACATCGTCATAACTCCCGACCAGCGCGAAACATTTAACCGCCTGACGATGGAAGTGACGGCGAAGACATACCGCTATCTGGACCAGGAGGCACAACAATAATGAAAGCTTCCTTGCACATTCGAATCCTGATGCTGTTTGCCGCCGCTGTTGCAATGGCAGGCTGCGCGGGTGACATGGATGACCTGGACAGGTACATCAACGAGATCAAGGCGCGTCCGGGCGGCCGTATCGAACCGCTGCCGGAAATCACGCCCTATGAAGTCTTTGTCTACACGGCGGATGCCGAGGGCATGCGCTCGCCTTTCGTGCCCGATGCGCCGCAGTCCGCGGGAGGCGGCCCGGATGGCGGCACGCGCCCCGACATGGACCGCAGCCGTGAGTATCTCGAAAGCTTCCCGCTCGACAGCCTGCGCATGGTTGGCACGCTCGAGCTCGGAGGTACGTATTACGGCCTGGTGCAGACGTCGGACGGGCTGAT
>CAZLNH010000045.1:0-3093 GCA_964560775.1 uncultured Woeseiaceae bacterium
TACTCTCCACGCGACGACAAGAACCCCGTCGTTGCGCGAGCGCAGCGCGTGGCAATCTCGTACCGGCTGGCAGAGTCAGTGTCTGTGCAAGATCGCCACGTCGCTACGCTCCTCGCGACGACAAGAACCCCGTCGTTGCGAGCGCGCAGCGCGTGGCAATCTCGTACCGGCTGGCAGAGTCAGTGTCTGTGCAAGATCGCCACGTCGCTGCGCTCCTCGCGATGACGGTGGTTTTTCAGGGCAGCACTTTGCCCGGGTTCAGGATATTGCGTGGATCGAGCGTCGCCTTCAGCGTGCGCATCATCGCAATTTCTTCCTCAGTGCGGCACAGCGACAGCCAGGCGCGTTTCTCGAGGCCGATGCCGTGTTCGGCGGAGATGGCGCCGCGGTACGGCACGAGGTTCCGGTAGATCTGTTTCTCTACCGCCGCTGCATCCAGTTCGCTGCCGTCACGCGCGATGACCGATATGTGAATGTTGTTGTCGCCCAGGTGCCCGAACGCGGCTACCAGCGCCTGCGGCATCTCGCGCTGGATTCCGGCGGTCACGTCTCGCACATAATCACCGACGTCGGCGACTTTCAAGCTGACATCAAAATTGTGCGCGCCGCTGACAATCCATTCGACGTCGTGACGTATCCGCCAGATCGCTTCGCGCTCGCTGTCGGATTTCGCCATGACGCCGTCCGTAACGCAGTCGCCGCGGAACAGCGTGCTCATCGCCGTCGCGAACGACTCGTCATCGCCCCCCGGATCGCTGCCCATGGATTCAACCAGTACGTAGAACGGGTACTCCGGCGGGATCGGCGCGGGTTGCCGCCCGACCGGTACCGTCACTTCGCGGTAGAAGCTGTTCCACATGACTTCGAACCCGCACAGCGCGCCGCCGAGCAGCCGGCGTGATTCGCGCAGCACCTGCTGGACATCGTCGTAAGCAGAGCAGGCAAGCAACGCGACATTGTGACTGGCCGGGCGCACGGCGAGCCGCATGACGACGCGCGTCACAACACCCAGGACACCTTCGGTCCCGATAAACAGGTGTTTGAGATCGAAGCCGGAGTTGTTCTTGATGTAGCGGTTCATTGACGACAGGACGGTACCGTCCGCCAGCACCGCCTCGAGACCAAGCACATTGTCGCGGGTCATGCCGTAACGGATGACTTTCGTGCCACCGGCATTCGTCGAGATCGTGCCGCCGAGCGTGCAATTGTCGCGCGCGCCGATATCCACCGGGTAGAACAAGCCCTCGGAATCGGCAGCCTGCTGCGCTTCGCGTAGCGTTACGCCGGCACCGGCCGTCAGCGTCTGTGCCGTGACATCGACTTCTTCGATCTGATTCATGCGATCGAGCGACATCGCAATGTCACCGTCCTGTGTCGCGCACGCCTGCACGAGGTTGGTAACGCCGCCATACGGCACGACCGGCTGGCCGGCTGCGAAACAGGCGCGCAGGACCTCGGAAACCTCGCGGGTATTCGCCGGCAGCACCACCACCTTTGCGTTGCAGGGCTGGTGCGTTTGCCACGCAGGCGGCCGCGCGCGCACGACCTCGCCCGGGATGACGTTGTCGTCGCCGACGATCTGGCCGAGAGCCGTAAGCAGGGTGTCGCTCATGTGCGGCCGAAGGTCAGCTGGCCTTCTGCACCCGCCGGTGCAGGCCGAGGATGACATCGCGCGCGATCGCGAGGCCGTCGTCCAGCAGCTTTTCCGGAATCGTCAGTGGCGGCAGAAAACGTATGACATTGCCGCGCACGCCGCAGGACAGCAGCAGCAGGCCCTGGCGCGCGGCCTCGGCGACAATCTCGCGCGTGAAGTCGGGGTCCGGCTTGCCGGCATCGCCATCCTGCACCAGTTCGATGGCCGCCATTGCGCCGGTGGCGCGCACATCGCCGATACAGTTGGCCGACTTCTGCAGCCCTTTGCCCCAGTCGTGAATGCGCCGGCCGATCATCTCTGCCCGCTCGCACAGGCCTTCTTCCTCGATGATATCGAGCACGGCCAGGCCCGCCGCACAAGCGGCTGGCGGCCCGCCATAGGTGCTGCCCAGCCCGCCGGCCGGCACCGAGTCCATGATGTCGGCCTTGCCGATTACGCCAGACAGCGGGAATCCGCCGCCGACGGCTTTCGCGACCGTCATCAGGTCCGGTTCGACGCCAAGCCGCTCACAGGCAAACAGCTTGCCGGTACGGCCGAATCCGGTCTGGATCTCGTCGGCAATCAGCAGCATGCCGTTCTTGTCGCAGTGCTCACGGAGCGCGCGCATGAACCCGGGCGATGCGGCGTAGAAGCCGCCCTCGCCCTGCACCGGCTCGATGATGACGGCCGCCACGCGCGCGGGGTCGATGTCGTACTTGAACAGGGCGTCCAGCGCCTGCAATGAATCGTCGGCACTTTTACCATGGTATTCAACAGGGTATGGCACATGGTGAATGTCACCTGGCAAGGGGCCAAAGCCGCTCTTGTACGGCGCGACCTTGCCGGTCAACGCCATGCCGAGCAGCGTGCGGCCGTGAAAGCCGCCGCTGAATGCGATGACGCCAGCGCGCTTCGTGTGGTAGCGGGCGATCTTGATGGCGTTCTCGACGGCCTCGACGCCGGTCGTCAGGAACATCGTTTTCTTCGGCGAGGAGCCCGGCGCGAGCTCATTGAGGCGCTCGGCCAGTCGCACGTAGACGTCGTAAGGGGTGATCTGGAACGCCGCGTGGTTGAAACGCTCAAGTTGTGCCTCGGCCGCCGCGATGACGCGCGGATGGCAATGACCGACGTTATTGACGGCTATCCCCGAGGCAAAATCGATGTAGCGCTTGCCGTCGGCATCCCACAGTTCCGCACCCGCGGCACGCTCGACGTATATCTGGTGCAGGTTGGCCACGCCGGCCGGCACTGCCGCCTGGCGCCGGGCCTGCAAATCCGTGCTGTTGCTCATAAAAAACCTGGTTCCTTGCAGAATCGCCGACAGGGCGCCGGCGCCGCCTATGCTATCGGCCCGGGCGCACAATGACCATGGTCGCGCCGCGAGCATGGTCATCGCGAGGAGCGCAGCGACGTGGCGATCTCGCACAGATAATGGCTCTGCCAATCGGTGCGAGGTCGCC
>CAZLNH010000046.1:0-21466 GCA_964560775.1 uncultured Woeseiaceae bacterium
CGCCGATGTCCATGCCGTCCCGCGCCGCCTGGTCAACCCGTTCGTCCGCGTAGCCGAGAATCGTGGGGCCATAGCCGAGGCGGTAATCGATGTACTCGTTGTCATCGATATCCCACAGTCGCGCACCCTTGCCCTTCTTGACATATATCGTCCGGTCTTCACCCCAATAGCGAAAATTCGACGCAACGCCCAGAGGCAGGCGCGTGATGGCCTTCCTGAAATGGCGGTTCGACTTGTCGAGACACCGCATAGAGCCTCCATGTAACGATGACGGTTCCCAGAATCGCATGGATAGGGCCTGGAAGTCCAGAAAAATGAATGAATACCCATTCATTTTGTGTCAAACTGCGGGCCTGTGAACCGTTCGCGGGAGGTAGAGGAATGGCGGTAGCCGAATCAACCAGGACAAGCCGCACCGCAAGCCGCGAGATGCGCCGGCAGCAGCTTATCGATGCCACCATCAAGTGTATTTCCCGCAAGGGAATCGGCAGTACGACGCTCGGCGATGTTGCAAAGATGGCCGGACTGTCGCAGGGCATCGTCAACCTGCATTTCAACAGCAAGGAAAACCTGCTCAATGAGACGCTGCGGTATCTGTCGCAGGAATACCGGTCGCGATTTGCCCAGGTCCTCGAGAAGTCGCCGCCGACGGCGGCCGAAAAGTTGCTGGCATTGATGGAAATGGATCTCGGGCCCGCTATCTGCGACCGCCGCAAGCTCGCCGTCTGGTTTGCCTTCTGGGGTGAAGTAAAGGCTGTGCCCACCTACCAGAAAATCTGCGAAGCACACGACCTGACCTACAGCGCGCAACTGATCGAACTCTGCCAGACCATTATCGACGATGGCGGCTATCGTGACATCGACGCCGAAACCGTCACGGATGCCCTGAGCGCGATGACGGATGGCCTGTGGCTGTCGTACCTGATCAGCCCGCGCACCTTTGATCGTGAAGCAGCGCTCGATGCAGTTTACAGCTACCTTCGGGCCGTATTCCCGGATCACTACGAATAAGACAGCATTGCCGCCACCACCGGAACACAAACCTTCAGGAGCACGTAATTGGATATTGAGCTGACGCCAGAGGCACGGGAATGGCAAACGAAAGCGCGGGAGTACTCCGACGACTACCTGCTGCCCCACGAAGTAGAGGCCGAACTCAATGGCGGTGTATTGCCCGCTGATATAGCCAAGCGCAACAAGGCGCGCGCCGTCGAGCTGGGTTTCAGCGGCATGGACGTACCGGAGTCAAGCGGCGGACGCGCGCTGTCGATCGCGGCACAGGTGGCCGTGTGGGAGCAGCTCGGGCGCATTACCAATGCCCTGTCGTGGTGCTTTGCCGAGCCGCAAAGCTGGATGTTCGAGGCGTGCAATGAATACCAGCAGCAGAAGTACGTGCTGCCGCTGATGCACGGTACCAAGCACGACTGTTACGCCATCACGGAGGAAGGTCCTGGTTCCGATGTGTCGTCGCTCAAGGCAACGGCTGTTCGTGACGGCGATGACTACGTATTAAACGGCGAGAAATGGTTCGTGACCGGCGCCAACCTGGCCGACTATTTCTGGTTCCAGGCCCGACTGCAGGATGAGGATGACGACACGCTGTTCTTTATCGACCAGGGCACGCCCGGCATCGAAGTCATCGCCTCGCCATCGTTCAGCCACACCTTTGCGGCCCATCATCCGACCTACCGGTATACCGACGTGCGCGTCCCGGTTGGCAACCGCATTGGCCAGGCCGGGGACGGCATGGCGTTTACCCGAACCTGGTTTCGCCGCGAACGCCTGATGATTGCCGCCCGGTGCTGCGGCGCCGCCGCGCGCCTGATCGAGGAGGCCACTGAGTTTGCCAGCCAGCGCATGGTCGGTGGCGAACCGCTCGCTGAGCGCCAGGCAATACAGATGATGCTGGCCGACAGTGTGACCGAGCTCTGGTCGGCGCGCCTCATGACATTCGAGGCCGCGACGGCGCACGACCGCGGCGAGGATGTCAAATCGCTGCACATGCGTTGCTCAATGGCCAAACTGCATGCATCGGAGATGGCGAATCGCGTCGCCGATCGCGCCGTGCAGATTTTCGGCGGCCGCGGGTACATGCGGGAAAATGTCGCTGAACGTTTTTTCCGGGAGCTGCGCGTCGACCGCATCTGGGAGGGCACCAGCGAAATCCAGCGCCTGATCATCGCCCGCGGACTGTTAAAGCGCGGGCTCGGCGGATTATAGGCCGCTTGCAAACGGCGGAACCGCGGACAGCAATTGTCACGTTCACTGGCGCATGGTCAAATCGCCCGGTAATGAGTTCACGCGCGCCTACGCAAAACAATAAAAGCCGTCTGTGGCTCGGCGCCTGCCTGTGCCTCTGCCTCGCCGCCGGGTGCGGCGGGCCGTCGGCTGAGACCAGTGAGGACAACGTCGTCAATGTCTACAACTGGTCCGACTATATCGGACCGGACACGCTGCAGCGGTTTGAATCCGAGTACGGTATCAAGGTCAACTACGACGTCTACGACTCGTCGGAAGTCGTCGACGTCAAGTTGCTGGCCGGAAACAGCGGCTACGACGTCGTTGTGCACAGCGCCCAGTTTTCGTCACGCCTGGCACCCATCGGCGTCTATTCAAAACTCGATTTCTCGCGTCTTGACAACGTCCGGCACCTGGACCCGGAGATAGTCGAGCGAATCGCCCTCTACGAGGAAATCGTCGACTACAGTGCCCCGTACATGTGGGGCACGACCGGTTACGCCTGGAACGAGGAGCTGGTGCGCGAACGGCTCCCGGATCACCCGATGGACAGCGCCGACGTGCTGTTCGACCCCGATGTCATTTCCAAACTGGCGGATTGCGGCGTCAGCCTGCTCGATGGCCCAACCGATGTTTTTCCGATGGTGCTGGCGTACCTTGGCCGCGACCCGAATGCGGTTGATGCTGAAAATATCGCCGCCGCGGAAGCGCAGCTCAAGCTGATACGCCCGTATGTGCGTTATTTCAGCAACTCAAAAATGATCAGCGACCTGCCAAACCGGGAGGTCTGTGTCGCGATGAGCTGGTCGGGTGACTATGCACAGGCTGCGGCACGTGCCGAGGAAGCCGGCCTCGACATCACGCTGCACTACACGATGCCGAAAGAGGGCTCCGGCCTGTGGGTTGATGGTCTTTACATACCCGAGGACGCGCCACACAAGGACAATGCGTATAAATTCATTAACTACATGCTGCGGCCGAAGGTGCTTGCCGAGATCTCGAACTACGTCTATTACGCAAATGCCAGTAAAACGGCCCGCCAGTATATGTCGCCACGCGTCCTGAATGACCGCGGTATCTACCCGGATAGTGCCGCCTGGGAGATCGTCTACCCGGTCCTCAGTGCGCCGCCAAAACAGGAACGGCTCCGAACGCGCGCCTGGGCACGCGTCAAGAGCGGAATCTGAACAGGGGTAAAACGATTAACGAGTCACCAATTATCGAGCTGCGGAATGTCAGCAAGCGTTTCGGCGATTTTCTGGCCGTAGATGACGTCAGCCTGAGCGTTGCGCGCGGCGAGCTGTTCTCGATACTCGGCGGTTCCGGCTGCGGGAAGACGACGCTGTTACGGATCATGGCCGGCTTTGAGGTCCCCTCGTCAGGCCGTGTGCTGATAGATGGTGTCGACGTTACATCGACACCGCCTTACCAGCGTCCCGTCAACATGATGTTTCAGTCCTACGCACTGTTTCCCCACATGACGGTAGAAAAAAATGTCGCCTATGGATTACAGAAAGACGGTATCACCAGCAGCGAAATTCGCGAGCAGGTCGCCGATATCCTGAAACTGGTCCAGTTGGAGGAATACACCGCGCGGAAACCGGATCAGCTGTCGGGAGGCCAGCGGCAGCGCGTTGCATTGGCACGTGCACTGGTCAAACACCCAAAGGTGCTGTTGCTCGACGAACCGCTGGCCGCGCTCGACAAGAAACTGCGTGAGCATACCCAGTTCGAGCTGATGGGCATCCAGGACAAGCTTGGCATTACGTTTGTCGTCGTCACACACGATCAGGAAGAGGCGATGATCCTGTCAACGCGTATCGCCGTCATGAACAAGGGGCGCTTCTGCCAGGTGGATACACCCGCGACGATCTACGAGTTTCCGAACAGCCGTTTCGTTGCCGATTTCATCGGCACGATCAACATGTTCGATGGCGTCGTGGTGGACTCTACTGACAGCATGGTCACAGTGCGAAGTCCCGACGCGGATTCGCCACTATTTGCACGTTCCGAACGCAGATTCAGGCAAGGGGATAAACTGGCGCTGGCCGTGCGGCCGGAGAAAATCTATATCAGCAAGAACAAGCCGGACAATGTTGATGATATTTGTCTTGAAGGAGTTGTCGAGGACCTGGGCTATTTCGGCAATCTTTCACTCTACCGGATTCGCCTGCCGGGCGGAAAAATTGTCCAGGTCAGCGCGCAGAACCGGCGCCGCTCCGCAACCCGGTCGCTCGAGTGGGACGACAACGTGTTCATTTCCTGGCAACCGCAAAGCGCTGTGATCCTTACCGAATGAACGCGGGCGATGCGTCAGTCACGGGGAAAGGCGGCCAGCTGTGGCAGCGTTTCGTCGTCGCCATTCCGTATCTCTGGCTGCTGTTATTTTTCCTCGCGCCGTTTGCGATCGTTTTCAAGATCAGTTTTTCCGACCCGATACTTGGCCAGCCGCCATTTACCCCAACGTTCGACGATGGCGGCAATGTAAGTTCCAGGTGGGATAATTACCGCTTCCTGTTCAGCGACAAACTGTACGGCCTGTCCTATCTGAAGTCCGTTGTGACGGCGGCGATTGCCACTTTTTTCTGCCTGCTGCTTGGCTTCCCGATGGCCTACGCAATAGCGAGGTCGGACGAGCGCACACGAAACCTTCTGCTGCTGCTCATTATCCTGCCGTTCTGGATCTCGTTCCTGCTGCGCGTGTACGCCTGGATGGGACTGCTGAACAACTACGGCGTGATCAACAACCTGCTGCTGTGGCTGGGCATCATCGATCGTCCGATACAGTTCATGTATACCGATTTTGCCGTCTATATCGGCCTCGTCTATTCATACCTGCCCTTCATGATCCTCCCGCTATACGCGTCGCTTGAGCGAATGAACTGGCGGCTCGTCGAAGCCGCCATGGATCTCGGCGCGGGACCACTACGTGCATTTCGGGATATCACCTGGCCGCTCGCCCGCCCCGGCGTCATCGCAGGTTGCTTGCTGGTCTTCATACCCGCAATTGGCGAGTACGTCATCCCGTACCTGCTTGGCGGTCCGGAATCACTGATGATAGGGCGTGTCCTGTTTGACGAGTTTTTTGTCAATCGCGACTGGCCGCTGGCTTCATCGGTTGCCGTCGTACTGCTGGTATTGCTCGTCGTCCCGATCGTGTTGCTGCAGCGCAGCCAGGACGCAGACCAGGAGGGCGCGGCATGAAGCAGCGGCGTTCGGTGGCACTGCTGTCGGTACTGGCCTTCGGCTATGCGTTTCTCTACATCCCATTGATCTCGGTCATCGTCTACTCTTTTAACGACTCGCGGCTCGCAACGGTCTGGGGCGGCTTTTCGACCCGCTGGTATGCTGAGCTGCTGAAAAACGACGAAGTACTCGATGCCGCGTGGCTCAGCCTGCAGGTCGCTTCGATCTCGGCGACGCTGGCAACGCTTTTCGGCACGATGATCGGCCTCGCACTGTCCCGTTTCGGCCGCTTTCGAGGCCGCACGCTGCTGACGGGCATGGTTACATCACCGCTCGTCATGCCCGAGGTCATTACCGGCCTGTCCCTGCTCCTGCTGTTTGTCAGCCTGCAGCTTTTGATCGGCTGGCCGGCGCAACGCGGCTTTTCAACGATTACGATTGCACATACGACATTTTCGCTCGCCTACGTAACAGTCATCGTGCAATCGCGGCTCAACTCAATGGATCAGTCGCTGGAAGAGGCGGCAATGGATCTCGGCGGCCGGCCGCTGCGCGTGGTGTTCGACATCACACTACCGCTGATCGCACCCGCAATGGTCGCAGGCTGGCTGCTGGCATTCACCCTGTCGCTGGACGACCTGGTGATTGCGAGCTTCGTCTCGGGACCGGGAGGCAGCACTCTGCCGATGGTCATTTTCTCGAAGGTGAAGCTCGGCGTGACCCCGGACATCAACGCACTGGCGACGATGATTATCGTCTTCGTGTCGAGCGCGGTGCTGGCCGCCTGGTGGTTTGGCCGGCGCGCCTCGCGCAGTTAGCCTGCAAACGTCAGGCCGCCTGCGGCTCCTCGTCGAGCTGCTGCAGGATCCACTCGATATAGCGACGCTCCATGCGTTCCATGCCGGAAAACGGCCCTGGCTGGTAATACCGTGAATTCACGCCCTTCCAGTTATTGACGATAATGCGCTTGTCGGCATCCGTCGTGATGTCCCAGAGCCAGATCAGTTCGTCGACGTCGTAGTCCTTCCCTTCTTTCGCATCGCCGCGAACCAGCCAGTAGATATCGCACTGGCAGTTTTTGATGTCGACCGGCGTAAACACATAGGCCACAACGTGATCGCTGTAGGCGAGCAGAAACGAGAACGGACCAAAGGTGAAATCCGAGGCTCCGCCGTCGTAGTCTTTAAGATTTCCGAGCAATGGCGCCACCGGACTTCCGTCGCGGCTGCCGGTCTGGTAACCCTCAAACATCGCGGTCCGGCTGTAGCCGTACCCCTGTTCGCCAGGGCGCGCGTGCGTATCCACATAATCGTGTTCGATATCACGAATGCCGCAAGCCGGCATCCGGTCGAGCATTTTCTGCTGCAAACGATCCCTTTTCTTCGCATCCAGCATCAGCGTATGCATGCGTGCATACTCCGGATGTGCCGTCGCGCAGTGATAGCACTCCTGGTAGTTCTCGATCGCGAGCTTCCAGTTGGCCGGAATCGGATAGTTCCGGTACGCGGCAACTTTGAGGTTGTCGAAGCCGAGCATGTCGAACGGCTCGGCCAGGTCACGCTTCGCCCCTTCGAGCGACGGCGGCGAATCACCGAAGCAAATGAACATCAGCCCGCCAAGTATCTCCAGCGATACCGGATGCAGGCCATGATCCTCTTTGCGGAAATCCTTATCCATATTGCGCGCAGCCAGCAGATTACCGTCGTTGTCGTACACCCAGCCGTGATAGGGACACTCGAACTTTCGGGCCGAACCGCTCCTCTCCAGGCATACCAGCGAGCCGCGGTGACGGCAGACGTTGGCATGTGCACGCAACTCGCCCTGCTGGTTGCGGACGACAATTGCCGAATCGTTGGCAACCTTGACGACCTTGTAGTCACCCGGTTCAGGCAGCTCTGACTCATGTCCCGCGAGAATCCAGTTGCGCGAGATGATGCGCTCCAGTTCAAGCGCATAGATATCCGGGTCAGTATAAAAACGCTGGTCCAGCGACCAGCCCGGCTGTTGCTGCTTGATGAGCTCTTTGATTGGGAGTTTCATGGCCTGATTATGCAACGACCAGTGCCGTTAACTCGTGTGAATTTCAGATTGTGAAATTGCCTCGATGGCATCACCGCAGTTTTCTATAGCAACGATATTGGCACCTGACACGCCGGGCACGGACCGCACCACTTGCAGAGTTTCAGCGCATAACGCGATGCCCTCACGCCGTGTATCGCTGCTTCGTTGCAAACGTTCAATGTGCGCGGCCGTCAGCAACCCTCGCCGCTCCGGTTGCATCAATGCGTCAAGAGAAGCCTGCGACGTCAGCAGTGGAATACTGACAATGACAGAGACTCGTTCGAGGATTCGCGCCGCGACCAGGTGTTGCAGATAAAGCTGCAACTTGCCGGTATCGAGCAGCGGCTGCGTCTGGACGAACTTGCAACCGACATCCGCCTTCGCTTCGATTGCCTTCGGCTGCCATCCGCTACGCGGCTTCATAACGCGAACCATCGAACCCAGCATGAAACCGGGCGCCGGTATCAGGTCCTCTTCGCCGCTGACAAGGTACGCGCAACGCAACAGCCGCTTCGCGCCGAACTCATACACCTTGCTGGCACGCGGCGTCATTGAATCCGGCAGCTTGTTGCCGCGCATCATCAAAAGCGACGTAACGCCCGCTGCCGCGGCACCGAGAATGTCGCTTTGCAACGCAATGCGGTTTCGGTCCCTGCCACTGATGTGCAGTAACGGGTCGCAACCGTGCTCAATGCAGATGCCTGCGACAACCAGCGGAGACATATGAGGTATGCCGGCCGGGTTGTCGGTCACCTGTACCGCATCGACGGTATCACCAAGGACGGCGAGATCAGCGACAATCGTGCGCGAAGTTGCGGCGGGAGCCAGCGGCAGCTCAGCCGTCAGCGTAAAATCCTTGTCCCGAAGGGATGCTTGAAACGTCTGCAATGCGGCGGCGACCTGCCCGTGAGCGGACACGCACAGTACCCGATCGGCCCGGCCAGCGACAACTGTTAAGATACGCCAGTTGGAACGACACGGGCGGTGAATACGCGTAAAATCAGGCACTTCGCACAATCCCGCCGAATTACAAGGATCGCACGACGCATGAGCACCAAATCCCGACTGCATATCCCGCGTCCATCGGCGCGTCCGGGCGATGAACCGGATTTCAGCTACCTGTCGCTGTCACCGGCGGGCTCGGTGGACAAGCCGGCCGTTGATGTGCGGACGCGCGATGTCGACCAACTCGCGTACGATCTCGTTCGCGTGCTCGATGACGATCACACGGCCAAGGGTCCCTGGAATCCCGGATTTGACGCCAGCGAACTGCAGGTTGCGTTGCGCTGGATGATGCTGACCCGCATCTTCGACGAACGCATGCTGCAGATTCAGCGGCAGGGGCGCATCTCCTTTTATATACAGTCACTGGGCGAGGAAGCCATCTCGATCGCACAGGGCATGGCTTTGCGCCCTGGCGACATGTGCTTCCCGCACTACCGGAACCAGGGGCTTTTCCTGTATCGGGGCACGAAGCTCGTCGAGCTGATGTGCCAGTGCCTGTCGAACACCGGTGACATGTGCAAGGGCCGGCAAATGCCGATCATGTACCACAGCCGCAATGCGAACATGTTTTCGATTTCCGGCAATCTCGGCACGCAGTATCCGCATGCCGTTGGCTGGGCAATGGCCTCGGCAATAAAAGGTGAAGATCACATCGCGATGTCGTGGGTCGGTGACGGCAGCACCGCCGAGGCCGATTTCCATTATGCGCTGACGTTCGCGGCCGTGTACCAGGCGCCGGTCATTCTCAACGTCGTCAACAACCAGTGGGCGATTTCAACTTTCCAGGGATTTGCCGGCGGTGAACGCCGCCCGTTTGCCGCGCGCGGCTTGGGGCTCGGCATCCCCGGTATACGTGTCGACGGTAATGACCTGCTTGCCGTCTATTCCGTCACGCTATGGGCCGCCGAGCGTGCGCGCCGCGGCGGCGGGCCCACCCTGATCGAGCACGTGACCTATCGCGGCGGCGCGCATTCAACCAGCGACGACCCGTCGAAGTACCGGCCGAAGGACGAATGGAAAGCCTTTCCGCTGGGCGATCCGCTCGAACGGCTGAAGCAGCACCTGATCAGTGAAGGGCACTGGTCGGAAAAGGATCATGGGGCCCTCGACCGCGAGCTGCGCGCTGACGTACTTGCCGCGTGGAAGGAAGCGCAAAAGATGGGCACGATGACGGACGGCCCGCAGCTGGACCCTGCAACGATGTTTGACGATGTCGTCGCCGAGACACCGGACCACCTCGAAGATCAGCGTCGCCAGATGCTGGCACTGGAGAAGTAAGCGATGGCCCAGATGAACATGATCCAGGCCATCCGTTCAGCGCTTGACGTTGTCATGCACAAGGATCCAAACGTCGTCATCCTCGGCGAGGACGTCGGCTACTTTGGCGGTGTGTTTCGCTGCACCGACGGGCTGCAACGCAAGTACGGCGAACACCGTGTCATCGATGCGCCGATTGCTGAAGGCGGCATTATCGGCGCGGCGATCGGCATGGGTGTCAACGGCTTGCGTCCGGTGGCTGAAATCCAGTTTGCCGACTACATCTATCCAGGCTTCGACCAGATTGTCAGTGAACTGGCGCGACTGCGTTACCGGACGGGTGGCGACTATTTCTCGCCAGTGACGATTCGTACACCGTGCGGCGGCGGCATACGGGGCGGACAGACGCACTCGCAATCACCGGAAGGCATCTTCACGCATGTATCCGGCATCAAAACGGTCATGCCATCCAATCCCTACGATGCCAAGGGCCTCCTGATCAGCGCAATCGAATCCGACGACCCGGTCATCTTCTTCGAGCCCAAGCGTATCTATAACGGGCCGTTCGACGGTGATCCCGACAAGGCGGCTGTATCGTGGGCATCGCACCCGAAGGGCGAGGTGCCGGAAGACTATTACACGGTGCCGCTCGGCACTGCCGACATCGTCCGGAGCGGTGACGAACTGACGATCATCACGTACGGCACGCTGGTACACGTCGCACAGGCCGCGGCAAAGGTCACCGGTGTCGACGCCGAAATCATCGACGTCCGAACGCTCGCACCGCTCGACACCGGCACACTTTCCGAGTCTGTCAAAAAGACCGGGCGCTGCCTGATAGCCCATGAAGCTACGCGCTTCAGCGGCTACGGTGCAGAGCTGGCCGCCAGCATGCTGGAAGAGTGCTTCTGGCATCTCGAGGCACCGATCGAGCGCGTAACCGGCTGGGATACGCCGTACCCGCATGCATTTGAATGGCAGTATTTCCCCGGACAGAAACGCCGGGCGGCGGGAATCCGCCAGGTCATGGAGGCAGGATGAGCGACTACATCTTCAAGTTGCCGGACCTTGGCGAGGGCACGGTCGAATCGGAGATCGGCGAATGGCACATAAGCGTCGGCGATGACGTTGCCGAGGAAGACATCGTTGCAACGATGATGACGGACAAGGCTGCCGTCGAAATCTCGTCGCCGGTCAGCGGCAAGGTCAAGTCGCTGCCGGGCGAACCCGGCGACGTCGTCGCTGTTGGTTCGCCATTGATCATCTTTGAGACAGATGCGGCTGCTGCCAGTGAGGCGCCGGACCCGGAGCCGGAACAAAAGGCTCAGGAAAAGGCCGGGAAAGAGCCGAAGGAACAAAAGCCGAAATCAACCGCGCCCGCCGACAGCAAAACAAGAGTCATGACGTCGCCGGCGATCCGCCGCAGGGCGAAAGAAGCCGGTATTGACCTGGCGGAAGTACCTGGCACCGGCACCGGCGGGCGCATACTGCGCGCCGACTTCGATGAATATGTCGAGCAGGAATCCTCAGGGCAGGCAACCGCCACCCGACGACGGGATGCGGAACCGGCAACACGCGAGGAAAAAGTCATCGGCTTGCGCCGCGTCATCGCCGAGCGCATGTCGGCCGCAAACAACGAGGTACCGCACTTTTCCTACGTCGAGGAGATCGACGTCACCGAACTCGAGGCATTGCGGCATCACCTGAACGGCAAGAAGGAGAACAGGGACCAGCGGCTGACCCTGCTGCCGTTTATTTGCCTGGCACTGATACGCGCGCTGAAACAGTTCCCTCAATGCAATACGACCTACGACAAGGAACGCAATGTCCTGATCCGTCACGGTGCGGTTCACCTGGGCATTGCGACGCAGACGCAGGACGGACTCAAGGTCCCGGTGGTCCGGAACAGCCAGCGCCGGTCCGTCAATGAACTCTCGGGGGAAATCGCCAGGGTGTCCGAAGCGGCGCGCAACAACACGATCAAGCGCGACGAACTGACGGGCTCGACGATTACCGTCACGAGCCTCGGAAAACTCGGTGGCATCGTCACGACGCCGGTCATCAATATGCCCGAGGTTGCGATCATTGGTATCAACCGCGCCGTGGAGCGGCCGGTCATCGTTAACGGGCAGGTTGCCGTGCGCCTGATGATGAATCTTTCTTCATCGTTCGATCATCGTTTCGTTGACGGGTTTGATGCGGCGAACATGATACAAACCGTCAAGGATCTGCTCGAGCACCCCGCGACGATCTTTCTGGAATAAAAACAGCCTGCCTCCTGGAGGATCACGATGGCCGATGTATCCGAGACATTCAGCACAATGCGCGATACCTTCATGACGGCTCTCGAGTCTTTCGTCAGCTACCTGCCGTGGCTCATTGCAGCACTGCTGGTACTGCTGATCGGCTGGCGCGTTGCAAGATTGTTGCGGACCGCGTCGATGAAGGCCGCCCGGGGATTGAACACCTTGCTGCGGCGCTTTGGCAGCCGTGCAAGGGACAAGAGCAGGAATCAACCCGAACTCACGCCGGTTCTCGTCAGGCTCATCGGTAATATCGTTTTCTGGCTGGCGATTCTCGTTTCGATAACTCTGGCGGCGCGCATTGCGCAGCTCGATTTGTTCACGGAGTGGCTGGCGCAGATCGTGACGTGGTTGCCGGCGGTGCTGGTCGGCGGCCTGATCCTGCTGGCCGGTTTTCTCGTCAGCACGGTGGCGCGCGATACCGTGTCGGCGGCACTGGAGTCGACCGGTTCGCAGCAAAGTGAAATTCTCGGCCTTGCAGTGCAGATTGCCATCTTTACCGCGGCAATGGTCATCGGGCTGAACCAGGTCGGAATCGATGTATCGTTCCTGACAACGTTGTTCGGTGTCGTCGTCGGTGGAGTGCTGCTTGGAATCTCACTTGCATTCGGTCTCGGTGCGCGCGTGTTCGTCAGCAATCTCCTCGGCGCACACCAGGCGCGTGACCAGCTCGAGCGCGGCCAGACCGTTCGCATCGGTGATGTTGAGGGGCAGGTTATCGAGTTCACGTCAACGGCGGTAATACTTGCCACGGAAAGCGGACGGTTATCGATACCCGCCAAAGCATTCCAGGACGAGGCGACACTGGTCGTCGCGGATGACGATGATGAGTAAGCAACCGAGGCTGACCCTTGCGTACCTGACGCACGCACCGGACTCCGCGGCGCGTGTACTCGAGGAACTCGATGCGGCGGAAGCAGCAGCATTTATCGATGACATTCCGGCACGCCACGCAACGGCCGTCCTGAGTCACATGTCGTCGTGGTCCGGTGCCCGCTGTGTCGAACTGCTGGCACCGGAACACGCAGCGGCGATATTGCGCAGCATCGCGTTTCATGACAGCGTCGGATTGCTGCGCCTGATATCCAACGACCGGCATGCCGACATTCTCGACCAGTTGCCGGCTATGCGCGCCAAGCGGCTGCGACGCGCGCTGACGTATCCGGCCGGCAGTGTCGGCGCCTGGCTTGATCCCGACGTGCCGAGTTTTGCGACCGATGCAACGATTGCAGACGTAACCCGGTACTTGCGCCAGACTGACGGCATCAGCCACATTTTCCTGCACGCGCCGGATGACGGCCGTTACGTCGGCGCATTGGCAGCGATCACTGCGCTGCGGCGCAATGCCGGCACGCGCCTGTCGGAACTGCCCATCGACCCGCTCATTCCACTGTCGAACAGGGCTACCCTGGCATCCGTCGCTACGCATGATGGCTGGGACCGTTTCCTGATGCTGCCCGTGATCGGGCGCAATCGCGCGCTGGTTGGCGGCCTGACGAGGGTCAGCCTGCGAAAAGGACTGCTCGAGCATCGCGTCGCGCGCACGGCGGCGAAAGGCGGCGTTGCGGCACAATTGCTGATGGCTTTCGCGGTGACCGCCGCGGCACTGTTGCGCTTCATCATCCCGGCCACGCCGGCGACGGCGCACAACCGGCAGGAGGAACAATACAGTGGATGACACCCGGCAAAAGGCGATCGAGGCATTGAATCGCCGCTTCCTTATCGACCTGCCGTGGCAGGCCGCGCAGCAGATCGAGGATATGCCGGCCAGTGAGGCCGCCGCGGCACTGTCCACGCAGCCGGCCACCGTCCTGATCCCCGTCTTCCAGCGCCTGACACCGAATGTATCGGCCGACCTGCTGCGAATGCTGCCAGAGGAACTGGCGCTCGCCTTGCTGGCCGAGCAGTTGCCGAACGATGCACTGCGACTGCTCAACCTGCTCGAAGACGTCGAGCGTGATGCCCTGGTCGCAAAACTCGAACCGTCAATTGCCGCCGAGATAAAGCGGCTGATGGAGTACCCGTCGGACAGCGCCGGGCACCTGATGGACAGCCGCATCACGCACTTCCGCGGCTCGAGCACGGTCGGGCGGACATTGCAGATCCTGCGCAAGAAACGCAGCAATGCGACCCGCAGCCTGTTCCTGGTCGACGCCAACAACCAGTTGAGCGGCAAGGTCCAGATCCAGGACATCGCCGTGTCCGAACCGGAAACCGAACTGCAGGCATTGGCCACACCGGTCACGGCCACGGTTACGCCGGTGACGACCCAGGCCGAAGTCGTCGAACTGCTCGAGCAGCACCAGTTGGCGGACCTTCCGGTCGTCGATATCGACGGCAAACTGCTGGGCATTATCTATCACTCGGCGTTGCTGCACGCGATCCAGGAAGATTCGTCGGCCGATATCCAGATGATGGTTGGTGCCAGCAAGGACGAGCGCGCGCTGTCACCACCAATGTTTGCCGTGCGCAAGCGCTTGCCGTGGCTGCAGGTCAATTTGCTCACGGCCTTTCTTGCGGCATCGGTAGTCGGTTTGTTCGAGGACACGATTGCGCGCTTCACGGCACTCGCCGTGCTGCTGCCGGTAGTTGCCGGACAGTCCGGTAACGCCGGTGCGCAGGCACTCGCGGTTACGATGCGCGGTCTCGCATTGCGCGAAATTACTGTCCGTCATGTCCTTCGCGTAACGTTGAAGGAAGTCAACGTCGGACTGGTCAATGGCCTCGCGATCGCGTTGACCTGCGGCATCGGCGTCTACTTCTGGAGCGGGTCGTTCGGCCTCGTGCTGGTCATCGCATCGTCAATGGTACTCGCGATGGTCGCGGCGGGTTTCGCCGGCGCCGTCGTGCCGATTGCGCTGACGCGACTGGGCCAGGACCCGGCACAGTCGTCGTCAATCGTGTTGACGACCGTGACCGATATCGCCGGCTTTTTCTCGTTCCTCGGTATCGCGACGCTGCTGGCAACGATGCTCTGAAAGAGCCCGTCACCCACAACTACAAGCGAATCGGCAAATCCCGCACCCGCACCCCGGTTGCATCGAACACCGCGTTGCCGATGGCGGGAGCCACGGCAATCAGCGGCGGCTCCCCAAGGCCGGTAGGAAATTCCGTACTCTCCATAAATTGGATATCGAGTTCCGGCACATCGGACATGCGCAGCGGCGTATAACTGTCGAGGTTGCGTTCGGCGACCTGGCCGTCAACGAAACGCGTACCCTCGTGCAACGCGAGACTCAGTCCCCACAGCATCGCACCCTCCGCCTGCGCCATCGCGCCGTTTGGATGAACGACGGTGCCGCAGTCGATGCTCTGCCACAGTTTTCGGACCGTTATCGCCTTCGATTCCGGGTCCACGGCAACGTGCGCGACGCACGCGGTCCAGGTCGGCATCGTGCGTTCCTGGCCGTGCGATACGGCGATGCCCATGCCCTCGCCGTCCGGCAGGTCGCCGCCCCAGCCGGAGCGCTCCCGGACATCGCGCAACACCGCCGCCAGACGGGCCGCGCCGCCGACCGATTCCGGCGCCTTGCCGGCGTTTTTGCCAGCGGCATCCAGCAATGCCAGCCGGTACTCGATGGGATCAGCGCCGGCTTTGCGCGCCAGCTCGTCCATGAAGCCCTCGACGCCCCAGCCGATCCAGCCGGGGCCGACAGCGCGCAGCCAGCCGGGCAGAAACGTGCGCTGCGTCAGCTCATTGTTGATCGCGCGTACGCGGTGATTGGGCAACGTGTACCAGTGATCACCGCCGCTGATGGAAAACGAATCGAACTTGCCGTTGCCGTCGACACCGTCAGCGAGGAAACCCGGCGCCATCGACAATGTCGGCCAGCCCGCGGCGGCGGCGTGTTCGATCCCCGTCAGTTCGCCACTGTCATCGAAAGACGCGTCGAACTTTTGCACTGACGGTGAACGGACGCAGTCAAGGCGGCTGTCGTCGGCTCGCTCGAGCAGCAGCTTCACCGGGCGGCCCAGTTCGCGCGCCGCGAGCGCAGCCGGGATCATCTGGTCGCCCCACAGGCGCCGACCGAAACCGCCACCCAGGTAGTACTGGTGGATGACGATATCCGACTCTTCCAGTCCCAGTGATTTGGCCACTACCGGCAATATCAATGACTGCCACTGGTTGCCGGAATGGATATGGCAGACGCCGTCGGCAAATTCGACGACGGCATTGGCAGGCTCGAGCGTGAAATGCAGCGCGGTACCGGTGCGGTAGGTCGCGGTCATCGTTTCCGCCGCATCGGCGCGGGCAGCTGCCACATCGCCGTCGTCGACGACCAGCACTCCGGTATCGGGCTCCGCGGCCAGTCGTGCGCCTTCGCTGAATATTTCGTCTTCGTTGACACTGGCTGTCGGACCGGCTTCCCAGTCTACCGATACCAGCCTCGCCGCGTTCATTGCGGCAGGGTAGCTCTCGGCGACGACCAGGGCCCAGCCCTGTATCGTTTCGCTCGGATCGGTGATCGCGATTGTCTGCAGATAGCCGGGAACGTCGGCAGCCTTGCTGTCGTCGATCGAGTTGATAGTGCTGCCGTAGCGCGTCGGCGGCATCAGCGGGCAGGCGTAAACCATGTTCGGCAACTCGACATCGATGCCATAAATCGCCTCGCCGGTCGCTTTCGCCGGTATGTCTTTTGCCTTCGTATCGACACCGATCAGTCGCCGTTCGGACGCCGGCTTCATCGGCATCGCATCGAGTTCTTCCTGGCTGAAGCTGCGGCTGATGTCGCCGCGCTGCACGATTTCGGCGAACGAGATTTGCTGGCCGCCGGCAACGACACGGCTGTCGACCACGACACAATCGGCCGGATCCACGTCGAGCAGTTTTGCACCGGCATCGATCAGCACTGTGCGGCCGGCTGCGCCCGCCTGGGACAGCATTGCAAACGTCGTGAACACCGACCACGAACCACCGGTGACCATGTAGCCCCATTTCGGGTCGCTGTCGACGTACTTGATCGACACCGCGTCCCAGTCAGCGCCAAGTTCATCGGCGACAACGCGCGCGAGCGCGGTACCGACATGCTGGCCCATTTCGGCCTTGGCAACGTTGACGAGGATGCCGCCGTCGCTGTCGATCTCGAACCAGACAGTAGGCGCGAAACTTTTGCTGGCCGCCGCCGTGCCGATATCCTGCGCCGCTTCCTCACGGCTGCAACCGGGCAACAGCGTACCGATGCCCATGATCAGGCCGGTGCCAGCCGTGCCGGCAAGAAACGTGCGGCGGCTGATCGACTCCATGACTTTCTTTGCCTGTGTCGCCATGATTACGCCCCCTCGCCGCTTGCGGCGACCTTGATCGCCTTGCGGATCCGCGTGTAAGCCATGCAACGGCACAGGTTGCCGTTCATCGCCGACGAGATCTGTTCATCCGTGGGCGCGGCGTTACCCTCAATCAGGTTCGCCGCCTGCATGATCTGCCCGGACTGGCAGTAACCGCACTGCGGCACCTGTTCGGCGACCCACGCCTCCTTGAGCGCGCGGCCGACAGGGCTGTCGAGTCCCTCAATCGTCGTAACCGTCTTGCCCGCTGCCGCGCTGAGCGGTATGACACAGGAACGAATGGGACTGCCGTCCAGGTGCACGGTGCAGGCGCCGCACATGGCGACGCCGCAGCCATATTTCGTACCTTTCAGTTTGAGTTCGTCCCGGATCACCCACAGGAGCGGTGTCTCGGGCGCGCTGTCAGACGAAACGGCGTTGCCGTTGAGTTGAAATTCGACCACGTCTTGCCCCCTTATGCCTTGTCAGCACTTGCCACACACTGAGTGTAGCACCGCCATCGGGACAGGGTGATGGCAGCCCTCCGCATAACCGCTACAATACTCAATTCGCCGCAGTCATCCCCGCCCGAGGACACACCCCCCTGGAACACGCCGCCAACATCAGCGCCATCGCCGAAGTCATACAGCTGGCCGTAGCACCTGTATTCCTGCTGACCGGCATTGCCGGCATCCTGTCGGTACTCGCGGCCCGCCTCGGCCGGGTCATCGATCGTGCGCGCCTTGTCGACCGGCTGATTGCACGCCTCGACGCCGGCGAGCACCGCGACGTGCTGTTTGCCGAGGGTGACGTGCTGTGGCGCCGGATCCGGCTGATCAACTGGGCGATACGTCTCGCGGTCAGTTCGGCATTGTTGATCTGCCTGGTCGTCATGAGCCTGTTCGTCGGCGACCTGGCGCTGATCAATATGGGCACGCTGATTGCCGGACTGTTTATCGGCGCGATGATCCTGATCATCGCTGCACTGCTGCTGTTGCTGCTCGAAGTCTCCAAGTCAACGCGCAAAATGCTGGAAGGCGTCGAATTGATGATGTCAGAGGCCGAGCATGCGAAGTAGTAGTACCGTTGCCGCTACAGAACTGATTACCTGGAGTAACCGATGATCCACCGCTTTTGTCTTCTCGTCCTGATCACCATCCTGGTCCTGCCTGCCCACGCAGCCGATGGTCCGGACCTTGAACTGATCATGTCCGACCCGGACTGGATCGGCAATGCTCCGGCTGAATCGTGGTGGAGTGACACCGGCGACTCGATCTATTACACGCAGAAGCGCGCCGGTGAGACGTTTAATGATATGTACCGGGTGCCGGCTGGCGGCGGCGACGCGGAACTGGTCGCAGCCGCGAGCGAAGCGGACAGTTCGAACGGTAGCCGTGTTTACAACGGGGACCGGACGGCTGTCACGTGGCTGCACCATGATGATGTCATGATCAGGGATCTTGAAACCGGCCGCACGATACAGGCAACCCGAACAACGGCTGAAGAAAGTGAACCGATGTTCATGGCCGACGGGATATCAGTCGCGTTTCTGAGGGACGGCCGTTATTTCATTTTCGACCCGTCGAGTGGCGTCACATCCCACGCGGCAGACATCCGGCTGGAAAAAGACCCGGACGGCAAGCAGCCGTTCCATACGCTGCGCGACCAGCAGATGCGCACGTTTGAAACACTGCGGCGTGATGAGCGGCGCGACAAGGCGGAGGAGTCCCACAAGGAATCGCGGCAAGCCGAGGACCCGGCCGGCGCTCCATTACCGGTCTACCTGGGCGAGGACTATGCCGAGGTGAGCCGCTCGTTGTCGCCGTCAGGGCGCTACCTGCTGATGGTCGTCAAGAAAGAGGATGCCGAGGACGGCCAGAGTGGCAAGATGCCGAATTACGTCACCGAGGACGGCTACCTCAGCATCACCGAAACGCGCACGCGCGTCGGCCGCAAGATTCCGCCGGCGCAGACGCTGCTGCTGATTGACCTGGAAGAGCGCGCGTTCGAGACAATCGACTACGAGTCGTTGCCGGGCTACGACAACGATCCGCTTGCCAGTCTCAGGGAATCAGCGATCGACTGGCATGTCGAGAACGGTGCGGACCGCGAAGAAGTCGAGAAGGAGCTTGCCGCGCCGGAGCAGCGCCCGCTGACCGTCGACGGTATCAAATGGAATCCTGACGGCAGCCTTGCCGCCGTCCAGTTACGCGCCATTGATAACAAGGACCGCTGGATTGCAACGCTGGATCCGGATGACTCGGAACTGCGGAACCAGCATCGCCTGACGGACGACGCGTGGATCAACTGGGACCATAACGAGTACGGCTGGATGCCCGACGGCGAGACGCTGTGGTACCTGTCCGAGGAGTCCGGTTATTCGCACCTGTACACGAAAGGTGTCGATGCGCGCCGCGCAACGCAACTGACCAGCGGCGATTTCGTCGTCCGCGAACCGGAACTCAGTGCCGACGGTGACTGGTTCTACGTTGTGAGCAACCGCACGCACCCGGGTAACTACGAGGTGTACCGCGTTACAGCCGGCGGCGGCGAGCTCGAACAGTTGACGACCATGGGCGGTGTCGTTGGCTTCGCGCTGTCGCCATCCGGTGACCGGCTGCTGCTGCGGCGGTCCTATATCGACCGTCATGAGGATCTTTACGTGCAGGCCGCCGCGCCCGCTGCCGAACCAATGCGCCTGACCGATACCGTCAGTGACGAGTTCAAGGCTGTCGACTGGGTCATTCCGGAGATCGTCGAAGTCCCGTCATCCCATGTCGGCGAACCGATCTATACCAAGCTGTACCTGCCGAAGGATTACCGGCAAGGCGAGACGTATCCGGCCGTCATGTTCGTGCACGGCGCCGGTTACACGCAGAACGCGCATACCGGCTGGCCGTACTATTTCCGTGAATTCATGTTCCACACGATACTGGCCAACGACGGCTACATCGTCATCGACATGGACTACCGCGCGTCGAAGGGCTACGGGCGCGACTGGCGTACGTCAATCTACCGCAACATGGGCCACCCGGAACTCGAGGATTTCCGTGACGGCGTCGAATGGCTCGTCGACAACTACGGCGTCGACCCGGAACGCGTCGGCGTCTACGGCGGATCGTACGGTGGCTTCATGACGTTCATGGCGCTGTTCCGCGACCCGGAACTGTTCGCGGCCGGCGCGGCGTTGCGCCCCGTCGCCGACTGGATGCAGTACAACCATTCGTACACATCCAACATCCTGAACACACCGCAGATCGACCCGGTCGCCTACCAGCGCAGTTCGCCGATCAACTTCGTCGAGGGCCTGAACAAGCCGTTACTGATTGCCTCCGGCATGCAGGACGACAACGTTTTCTTCCAGGACTCCGTGCTGATCGTGCAACGCCTGCTGGAGCTCAAGAAGGAAAACTTCGAGATCGCCATCTATCCGCTGGACCCGCACGGCTTCGTGCACCCGGAGTCGTGGCTGGATGAGTACCGGCGGATTTACAAATTGATGAATGAACACGTTATGCAGTGATCGCGGGTGGACTGCTGGATCCTGGCGAGCGCAGCCGGTTAATCTCTCACTGCGAACTTCAGGGTATTCCGCTTGAGTTGATCGCAGTGGTCACCGCACGCCCGCTGGCCGAAGGAAGATTTGTCATGGCGGTAAAATATCCCTCCGCGGAGGGCTGAATCTTGGCCGGGTCTCCCACGTCAACATGATCATCAGTGCTGTCCGCTGCCCGGTAACCGCAGGCCGGCACCGCCCGTCCGTCCGGCCGCCGGAAAAACCACGCGTCGCGATAATCCTTTTCGATACGGAAACCACCCTCATGGACCAACCGGTGATGCCAATCGCAGAGCAACATCAGGTTGTCGAGACAGGTCTCACCACCGTTTGACCAATGCTCGATGTGGTGCGCATCGACAAACCGCTTGCGCCCGCAACCAGGAAAACGGCAACCCCTGTCCCGCGCCCACAACGCGCGCCGGATCGCCGCCGGCACAACCCGCGACTTCCGGCCGATGCTGAGCGGCTCGCCATGCCCATCCTCAACCAGGACGACCCGGTCGCTGTCGCAGCCGATACGCCGCACCGTCTCGACCGGCAATCCGGATCGGCCGCGATTTCCAGACAGTGCGGCCTGATCCACGTGCACCAC
>CAZLNH010000047.1:0-4216 GCA_964560775.1 uncultured Woeseiaceae bacterium
GACATCGACACCGGCAAGCGCCCGATGGAAAAGGCCGAATGGGCCGGCGCGATCGATAACCTCGGCGGAGAGTTGCTGACGTGGCTGACGCGCACGACGAACTACGGTGGCAACATCGCGAGCATTGGCCTTGCGGCCGGCATCGAGCTGAACACGACGGTATTGCCGTTTATCCTGCGCGCCGTGTGCCTGCTCGGCATAAACTCCGTCGATACGCCGCGGGACCTGAGACTGGCCGTCTGGCAGCGCCTCGGCGGCGACCTGCGACCCCGGCATCTGGACCGCATTGCCTCGACGGAAGTGAGCTTCGACGACCTGCCCGGGTCCTTCGATGACTTCATTAACGGCAACGTCACCGGCCGCATCGTCGTCAATATAGCCTGACTCCTGCCTGGCACAGCACGGCCGGCCATTTGGGAAACGACCCTCCGGTAGTTTAGAATCCGCTCCCCCGGGACGACCCTGACCGCGCGCAGAGCCGCTGAATGCCATTCCCTGCGCTCACCGCTCGCGGCCCCCGGTTTTAATCAGCATTAAAATCCGGAGGCGGACATGGCAACAGGTGCGGGCGCACGATTCTGGCAGGCGCTGGACGAGGAACAGCCGCTGCAGGTGGTTGGCGCGGTCAATGCGTATGCGGCGTTGCTCGCGGGCCGCGCCGGCTTTCGTGCGCTGTATTTGTCCGGCGCTGGTGTTGCCAACGCATCATTCGGCCTGCCCGACCTCGCGATGACGACGTTAAACGATGTCTGTGAAGACGTGCGCCGCATCACGTATGCAAGCGAGCTGCCATTACTCGTCGATGCCGATACCGGCTGGGGCAGTGCGTTCATGATTGGTCGCACGATCCGCGAGCTGACGCGTGCCGGCGCGGCTGCCTGCCATATCGAGGACCAGGTGTCGGCCAAGCGTTGCGGCCACCGGCCCGGCAAGGCGCTCGTCGCGACCGATGAAATGTGCGACCGCATCAAGGCAGCCGTTGACGGCCGCACCGACGAGCAATTCGCGATCATGGCACGCACCGATGCGCACGCCGTCGAGGGCCAGCAAGCTGCGATTGAGCGCGCCGCGCGTTACGTCCAGGCGGGCGCGGACATGATCTTCGCCGAAGCGCTGACGACACTGGATGAGTACCGGCAGTTTACAACTGCGGTCGATGCGCCGGTGCTGGCGAACCTGACCGAGTTCGGGCAGACGCCGCTGTTCACGACCGAAGAACTCGCCGAAGCGGGTGTCCGGCTCGCCCTGTACCCGCTGTCCGCCAGCCGCGCGATGGCGGCGGCGGCCGACGCTGTTTATCGCACGCTGCGCCACGACGGCACGCAAAAGGCCGTAGTCGACACCATGCAGACGCGTGACGAGCTGTACGACGTGCTCGGTTACCACGACTACGAGAACAAGCTCGACGAGCTGTTCGCGGCCCGGGGCACCGGCGGTAAAGAACACTAGGAGAAAATCAATGGCAGAGAAAAAGAAAACGGGCGGTCTGGCGGGAATTACCGCAGGCGAGACCAAGCTATGCACCGTCGGCCAGGAAGGCACCGGACTGACGTACCGCGGGTACGACATCTACGATCTTGCCGATAACGCGTGTTTCGAGGAAGTAGCCTACCTGCTGATGCACGGCAAGCTGCCGAACCGCAAGGAGTACGACGCCTACATCGATCGCTTGCGCTCATTGCGCGGCGTGCCAGCCGACCTCAAAAAAGTCCTGGAGATAATTCCGGCGCACGCACACCCGATGGATGTGCTGCGCAGCGGTGTGTCGGTCCTCGGCAACCTCGAGCCGGAAGGCGAGTTCTCGAACCAGGCGGATGTGGCGGACCGGCTACTGGCCTGCCTGCCGTCAATGCTGCTGTACTGGCACCGCTGGCACAGCGACGGCACACGCATCAATGTTGAAACGGACGATGACAGTGTCGCCGGGCATTTCCTGCATCTGCTGCACGACCGGCCGCCGAGCGATTTGCACTGCCGCTCGCTCGATACGACCCTGATCCTGTACGCCGAGCACGAATTCAACGCGTCGACATTCACGGCGCGCGTTATCACGGCAACGCTGTCCGATTTCCACTCGGCCGTCAGCGGCGCGATCGGTGCGTTACGCGGCCCGCTGCACGGTGGTGCGAATGAGGCAGCGATGGAGCTGATCGAACGTTTCGACACACCGGACGAAGCGTCGGCCGAATTGAAAAAAATGCTTGAGCGCAAAGAACGCATCATGGGCTTCGGGCATCGCGTTTACACAACGTCGGACCCGCGTAACGCCGTCAACAAGAAAATGTCGAAGGTGCTTGCCGATGAATCCGGCGACACAAAACTCTACGACGTATCGGAGGCGATCGAGAAAGTCATGTGGGATGAAAAGAAGCTGTTTGCGAACGCCGACTTTTTTGCGGCCAGCGTCTATCATTACATGGGCATACCGACCTACCTGTTCACGCCAATTTTCGTCTGTTCGCGCATCACTGGCTGGGCGGCGCACATCATGGAGCAGCGCGAGAACAACAAGCTGATCCGGCCCGCCGCCGATTACACCGGCCCGGGACTGCAGAAATGGCAATCCATGGACGAACGCAGCTGAAGCACCCGCCGGCGACCACAACACGACAACTGACAGGAGACCCGATGTCCGCACACGATATCCGCTCGGCGAAACGGCCGGCGCCCGACCAGGTACTGACCGACATTGCTGACTACGTCTGCGGTGCAGACATTGATTCGACGCTCGCCTATGAAACGGCGCACTACTGCCTGATGGATACGCTTGCCTGCGGCTTCCAGGCGCTCGATTACCCGGCGTGTACCAAACTGCTTGGCCCCGTCGTGCCGGGCGCAACGCTCGCAGGCGGTGCGCGCGTGCCCGGCACATCGTACGAACTCGAGCCGGTGCAGGGCGCATTCAATATCGGTGCGATGATCCGCTGGCTCGACTTCAACGATACGTGGCTTGCCGCCGAATGGGGACATCCGTCCGACAACCTGGGCGGGATCCTCGCAACGGCCGATTACCTGAGCCGGCAGCGCCGTACCCAAGGCAGTGAGCCGCTGTCGATGCACGACGTGCTGACGGCGATGATCCGCGCGCACGAGATCCAGGGCGTGCTGGCGCTCGAGAACAGCTACAACCGTGTCGGGCTGGACCACGTGCTGCTGGTACGCATCGCATCCACCGCGGTCGTGACACGCATGTTGGGCGGCAGCCGCGAACAGGTCATCAATGCCGTATCCAATGCCTGGATCGACGGCGCGGCTCTTCGCACCTACCGCCATGCGCCGAACACCGGCTCGCGCAAGAGCTGGGCCGCCGGCGATGCGACGAGCCGCGCGGTGCGGCACGCCCTGATCGCGATGACCGGCGAGATGGGCTATCCGTCGGCACTGACGGCGAAGACGTGGGGCTGGTACGACGTGCTGTTCAACGGCAAGCCGTTCACGATCAACCAGCCATATGGCAGCTACGTGATGGAAAACGTTCTCTTCAAGATTTCCTACCCGGCCGAGTTCCACGCGCAGACGGCGGTCGAGGCGGCGATGCAGCTGCATGAAGCGGTCCGGGACCGTATTGACGACATCGAACGGATCGCTATAGAGACCCAGGAACCGGGCGTACGCATCATCGACAAGACCGGCCCGCTGGACAATCCGGCGGACCGCGACCACTGCATCCAGTACATGGTTGCTGTTCCATTGATCTTTGGCCGCCTGACGGCTGCAGACTACGAAGACAACGTTGCCTCCGACCCGCGTGTCGATGCCTTGCGCGCCAGGATGGAAGTCACCGAGAACAAGCAGTACACGAAAGATTACTTCGATCCGGCCAAGCGTTATATCGGCAACTCGGTACAGGTGTTCTTCAATGACGGCAGCCAGACGGACCGCATTGCCGTGGATTTCCCGATCGGCCACCGGCAGCGCCGCGAGGAAGGCATCCCGGTGCTGAAGAAGAAGTTCGAGACCAGTGTTGCGCACAGGCTGAAAGACAAGCAGTGGCAGAAGCTCGCGGCATTGTGTGCCGACCGAAAGGCGCTGGCGGAAACGGCGGTCGATGACTTTATGGCGCTGCTGGTTGCCTGAAAATTCAAGAGGTACAGATATGCGCAATAAACAGTACTTGCTGGCAGCACTGATCCTTACGAGCAGCGCGGCGCTGGCCGTCGAGCAGCGCGTCGTGAACAACGGCAACCTCGTCATGGAAGACATCCCGGAGATCCCG
>CAZLNH010000048.1:0-8691 GCA_964560775.1 uncultured Woeseiaceae bacterium
CGGTCCGCCCCCCCCCTTTTTCGATATGAGCAACGATTAATCGGTTCGACCCCTTTTTCAAGAATGGCACTTACCCAAAAGTGGAGAAGCCAACATGAAAGCATTGAAACTATTGACAACCGTCCTGCTGAGCATTCTATCGACAGCCAGCATGGCACAGCAATCAAGCGCAAAGGGCATTTTCCAGACTGATTTGCCGGATATCGAAGGTCGCGAGGCGGTTGTCCTCGAAGTCGTCTATCCGCCCGGCGCGGCATCGGCGAGTCACCGCCACAATGCGCATACGTTCGTTTACGTGCTCGAGGGGACGGTTGAAATGCAAGTGGCGGGTGGTGAGCTGAAGAAACTTACTGTTGGGCAAACGTTTTACGAGACACCGAACGATATCCACTCTGTGTCGCGTAACGCCAGTGAGACCGAGCCGGCGAAGATTCTCGTGTTTTTTATCAAGATGAAGGATGCGCCCGCCTCAGAGCCTGCGGACGATTAGCCCGGACCTTTGATTTTAATCGAAGAATCGGCTGAATGGGTCAGCCAACCGTTGCCGCGTAATCGATCTGATGTGCCGGTGTTGGCGAAGCGATTCAACGGAGTTACACTGCAGGGACGGCAGGACGTAGTCGATTTTCTGAAATTGCACTACGCCTTGTCTGAGCGAAATGACAGCGTTTACTGGCCTGATGACCGCCAAGTTGAATCGATTCCGGAAAGCCTCAGGCACTCACTGGTTCTGTGGCGGAGTCAGATGCCCTGGATATTATGAGTCAAATTGTCGGTTCGTTTAGTCAAGGCCACCCGCGTAAATGCGGAAACATTGATCGCATATTTGCCAACGAACCGCGATCCACTCAATCCGAATGGAATGCGAACGCCGTCTACTAGCGGCAAATAGGTACTTTTCGGCAATGGCTTGCAGGTGCACCAAGTACGCAATAGCACTCCTCTTTTTATTGTCGAGCGCAAGCTGCGACATGATCAGCGACCTGTCGCCAACCAATGTATTAGCCATAGAAGTCACAGGCGACGAATACAACTGGTACTTTCGGTATCCGGGTCGGGATGGAGTGCTTGGCACCGATGACGACCAACACTCTGTACAAGATCTGTTTCTACCTGAGAATACCGATATAGTTTTGAAATTGACAAGTAAAGACTACCTGTACTCTTTTGCGCTGCCGGATCTTGATCTACGCGAGGTAGCTGTACCTGGCTTGAGTTTTGAATTGCAATTCCGCACGGAGGGCGATCAAACGCTGCAGATACTGGGCGATCAGTTCTGCGGCTTCGCTCATGAGACACTGATTGGGAAAGTTCATGTCGGAAGTGAAGGTGACACCAGTTATTGATCCGACAACAAGCGTTTCGCATCGGTCGCAACTTGAACGCTCGATAGTTTCATGAAAAGGACAAATTCGAATCGGAATTCTGTTCGCAAAGAACCTGGGAAAGAGACATTGCTGAATTTACCAAAATATCTAGTAGGTTTTTTCGCGATTGTGCTGTACATCGGAGTGACTGCGACCGTTCACCTGCCAATCATCGCAACGGCCAGAGCGGACGATGGGCAAATCGCTGCCGGAATGATTGATCCTGATTCGGTACCGATACTAAGCCGCGTTCCGGAATTTTCTATGGCGGATCAAAGAGGAACCGAAATCTCCTCGGCTGACCTTTACGGGCATATTTGGATTGCAAACCTCATGCCCACACGGTGCAAAGATGCATGCGTTGTACAGCTTAACGCAATGCGGACTTTGCAGGATAGTCTGCGAGAGTCCGACCAATGGGAACATATTCGCCTGGTAAGCATTGGCTTGGATCCGGATAACGATACGCCTGAATCGTTCACGGATTACATTATAGAAAATGATCTCGACACAACACAATGGCACTTTCTGAACGGGACGCGAAACTCGATTCGGCGTTTAAGCGAGGGCGGCCTCAATGCGCCGATGGTTGGTGATACCAAAGGCACTGCCGTTCCATTGATGAGTGGCGACCAGCTTGTATTGGTCGACTGGGAAGGTCGGATTCGAGGCTATTACGACAGCTCAAGTAGTGAGGAAGTACGAACCTTGAAACGAGATATCGCGAGAGTTGCTTTCGAGCGCGTGTATTTCCCTCCTCAGGTCGAAAACCCTGATTGGGTCGATAACCGAATGCGTACGCAAATCCGTCGGGTAGAGCAATCCGACGTATTTAGTAGCTTCAAATTCAACGACGCAATTGCAAATAGCGGTATTACCTACCGTCACCGCGCGGTCGATGATACGGCAATCGTATACAAAGCGGTTCATTACGATCATGGAAATGCGATTGCTGTAGCCGATGTCGATCTCGATGGACTTCATGATATCTACTTCACTACTCAAGCCGGCAGCAGTGAACTGTGGCGAAATCTTGGGAATGGTCGCTTCGAGGATGTCACCACGGACGCAGGTTTAAACGTCGACGATCGAATCGGTGTTGCTGCTTCTTTTGCGGATATCGACAACGACGGTGACCCGGACCTCTATTTGACAAACGTTCGAATTGGCAACTTGTTATTTGAGAACGATGGCAATGGTCACTTCAAAGATATAACCGACCATTCCGGAACGGGTCTTAAGGCGCATTCGTCCGGCGCGGTATTCTTCGATTACGATCGTGACGGTTTGCTGGATCTCTTCGTTTCCAACGTTGGCCGATATACCACAGATACTCTCTCGAATGTGACTCTTTATACGGATAAAGGACAGACGAGCAGTGACTATCAATACTATGTCGGCTTGAAGGACGCCTTTGCGGGGCACTTGAAACCGGAGCGCACGGAATTCAGTGTGTTGTTGAAAAATCTGGGTGGCAACCGCTTCAAGGACGTTTCTAAAGAAGTGGATCTTGTTGATTCAAGCTGGACAGGCGACGCAACAGTTATAGATGGCAATAGCGATGGCTGGCCCGATTTGTACGTGCTTAATATGCAAGGCAACGATGAATACTATGAGAATGACCAGGGCGAGCGTTTCGTTCGCAGGAGCCGAGAGCGCTTTCCCAAAACACCCTGGGGCTCAATGGGAATTCGGTCGTTCGACTATGATAATGACGGTGACATGGATGTTTACGTTACGGACATGCACTCGGACATGGCTGCAAATGTTGACAGTTCAGATGAAAAGCGGAAGATGACAACTCATTACCCAGATTCATTCTTGCGGACCGGTGGAAATAGTCTGTTTGGTAATGCTTTCTATCGCAATGATGGGAATGGCCAATTCACGGAAGTCTCTGATCATATCGGTGCGGAAACCTATTGGCCATGGGGCCTAAGTACCGGCGATTTGAACGCTGATGGTTTCGAAGACGTATTTATCGCCTCGGGCATGAATTATCCCTTTCGCTATGCGGCCAACACTCTGCTTCTTAACAACGCCGGCAATGGATTCCTCGATAGCGAATACGTGATCGGCGTGGAGCCCAGAAAAGGCGGCGTGACGGCTGCACCGTTGTTTGAATTGCTGTGTTCCAGTAGAGACAAAGGCCATATATTATGCGAGTCATCAAGGGGTCGACGTGTAATTTGGGGCGCGCTGGGATCTCGATCGTCGGTAATTTTTGATCTGGACCAGGACGGTGACCTGGATATCGTGACACTGGAAATGAATCAGCCGCCCATGGTGCTTACCAGTAATTTAAGCGAAAGGAAAGAGCTCAACTATTTGAAGGTAGCACTTGTCGGGAGCAAATCGAATAAAAGTGGCATAGGGGCAACGGTAAGAGTCATCGCGGGAAATGACGTCTACACAAAAAATCAGGACGGCAAGTCTGGTTATCTTTCTCAAAGCCTATATCCACTTTACTTTGGCCTGGGCAATCACACTGAAGTAGATCGAGTTGAAGTGACTTGGCCATCTGGGAAATTTCAGGCCGTCGATCATGATATTGAACTGAACCGACTAATTAGAATTTCGGAACCGATGTAGAATCTGATCCAGCGCATTTAGAAAAAATGCGCCGCCGTCCGAACTGCTACCTGGCTGGTCGAAGCGTGCGTGCAGAGACAAACTGACGAGCTCGTTAAACGACGCACCCTGTGGTGTGATATCGCCTTTTACTGGACGGTCTTTGTGCGGCTAAAACTGCTATTCGCGTAGGGTTTTCCACCACATTCGTGACCATTTTTTTTCATTTCCCCGGTGAATAAAGCGGGCAAGAACTGCAGAATTCGCCGGTACAGGTATTAGTCTCATAAAGTTTCCGCAACTTCTTCAACTTTTTTTGAGAACTCTTTAATAGCTGCTCTGCTTTTTTCCTCATCATAAGTCAGTAGGGTTTTGTCCGACACAACTACCTTTCCATTTACTATTACGGTATCCACGTTTGAGGCATTAGCAGAATAGACCAATACCGAATAGGGATCAAAAATGGGTTGCATATTGGTAGATTTTGTTTCGACAATTACGATATCTGCTAATTTGCCACGCTCTAAAGAACCCAACTCGTCCTCCCTGTGAATAGCCCTCGCTCCGCCCATCGTAGCCATTTCTACCACTTTGTAAGGTGGCATCGCTGATCTATCTTTATTAACCAGCTTATGTAACTTTGCGACATATCCCATTTGGCCAATAATATCCAAAGTATTTCCGCTCATAGGACCATCCGTGCCAAGCCCGATATTAAGGCCATCGTCAAACATTTTAAGCGCTGGTGATACACCCTTCGCAGACTTTATGTTGGCTACCATGTTATGAGCAATCCCGATATCTCGTCGCTTCATGAGCTCAATATCGCTGTCTGTTACGAAAATAGCATGAGCTGCGATAAATCTCGCGTTCAGAATTCCTACGGAATCCAGATACTCAATCGGCGTCATACCAAACTTCGATTGAAAGCTATCAAATTCTTCTTGGGTCTCCGCCACATGCATGGACACTGGAACATCATATTCTTCAGATAACTCTGCTATTTTCTCCAAATTTTCCTTCGTTACAGTATGTGGAGCGTGAGGCCCGAATCCCGGTGTAATCAATTCGTCATCTTTATATTTTTCTACAAACGCGGTTGCCAGCTCCAGCTTGGCGTTTCCATCCTCCCCGTCTGCCGTGGGAAATTTGATAATATTCTGCGTCATTATGCCCCTAAGACCAATTTCCTTTACAGCTCGTGCGGCACTTTCTTCAAATAAATACATGTCTACCATCGTGGTAACGCCTGCCTTGGCCATCTCAATCGCTGCGTGAACGGTCCCGATATATACCATCTCCTCGGACACCATTTTATTTTCTAATGGAAATATATATCTATTCAATCTATCGGGAACATCGTCTGCTAAACTTCTAAATACGCTCATGGATGCATGTGTATGTGTATTTATCATCCCTGGCATGATGATGCCGCCCTTTGCATCTATTGCATTGTCAGATGAATATTTTGCCAGGATCTCGACACCACCAACCTCAACGATTTTGTTCCCGTTAACAATGACGACACCATCGCTCAAAATCTCTTTCCCAGCATTTATCGTCAGAACAATTCCGTTTTTTACGATCAAATCAACTTCTTCAGCTTTGCTTGCCTGCACGTTAGTAAGCGCAAAAACTAGAGCGGCTAAGCCTGTCAAGAACGTCCTATTCATCCTTTTCCGCCATCCCGTTTTGTGGATTTATTCCGATTTTCGAGTCTAGCAGCTATTTGTTAAGCACAATACACAGAGGAATTCACGATCGACGCCGTCCACCAGGTTGCAGGACGGGCAATAGCGTGGCCGAAGTCGCGGACCGATTCGGCATGACGACGCACAGCTGGAAATAACGAAGGATTCGAACTATGAATAGACGCAGTTTTTTACTGGCGGCCGCGGCGATGGCCGCCGCTTGCTCTCGAACGGCTGAGACAGGGGTGACGGGAATGGCCAGAACCGCACCGCTGGGAATTCAGTTGTATTCGGTCCGCGAGTTCATGGCGGTCGACGTCGCCGCGACGCTGGAGCTGATTGCAAGCACGGGCTATCGGGAAGTCGAATTTGCCGGTTATTTTGACCACTGCCCGGCAGAACTCAAAGCGATACTGGGTGCCGTGGGTCTGCAGGCCCCGTCGGCGCACTTGCCTTACAGCGCATTCCTTGAGAGTACGGAGAAGGTGCTGGAGCACGCAACAGCGATGGGACATCAGTTTGTCGTAGTACCCTGGTTGGACACCGATTCGCGAAGTCTCGATCACTATCGCGAGCATGCGGAAAACTTCAACCGCTGGGGTGAACTGTGCAAAGGTGCCGGCATACAGTTTGCGTATCACAACCATCAGTTTGAATTTGAAGAAACCGAAGGCACACTGCCGTTTGACCTGTTGTTGGCTGAAACGGATCCGTCGCTGGTGCAGTTCGAACTCGATCTCGCCTGGGCTCGCGGGGCCAACGCCGATTCAGTCGCCTATTTCAAAGCGTGGCCGGGACGGTTCCCGATGTTGCATATCAAGGACTTTGATGCCAGTGGCAACGAGGCGGATATTGGTGACGGCGACGTCCCGTTTGCATCGATATTCGAATATCTCGATACGGCGGGCGTCAAACACGGATTTATCGAGCGCGACAATTCGAAAGACATCAACCATTCGTTGCAGCACAATTTCAATTCGATCGAGCCGCTTTGGTCATCGCATATGGGTTCAAATACATAGGACGAGACACCAATGAGAACAATTAAGGGACCGGCTATTTTTCTCGCGCAGTTCGCGGGCGATGAAGCACCTTTTAATTCGCTGGATAGTATCGCCCAATGGGCGGCAAGCCTCGAATTCGTCGGCGTGCAGATGCCAAGCTGGGACGCTCGCTTGTTCGACCTCGAGAAAGCAGCTGCGAGCAAGACCTATTGCGATGAAGTCCTGGGTACCCTGGAAAAGCATGGTCTGCAATTGACGGAATTGTCGACCCACTTGCAGGGCCAGTTGGTCGCGGTGCATCCAGCATACGACCAGATGTTTGATGGCTTCGCGGCGGAGTCCGTGCGCGGCAATCCGTCGGCGCGCCAGGCCTGGGCCGTTGACCAGCTATTGAAAGCTGCCAAGGCGTCAGAAAATCTCGGGCTGGAGAATCATGCGACCTTTTCCGGCGCGCTCGCCTGGCCATACCTGTATCCATGGCCACAACGGCCGGCAGGGCTGGTCGAGACGGCGTTCGATGAGCTGGCGAAGCGCTGGCAGCCGATTCTGGATGCGTTCGACGACGTGGGCGTCAATTGCTGCTATGAAATTCATCCAGGTGAGGACCTGCATGATGGCGTGACCTTCGAGATGTTTCTTGAGCGCGTGAAGAATCATCCGCGCTGCCAGATGTTGTACGACCCGAGCCATTATGTGCTGCAGGCTCTCGACTACCTTAATCACATCGATATCTATCACGATCGCATCAAAATGTTTCACGTGAAGGATGCCGAATTGAATTCGACCGGCCGGCAGGGCGTCTATGGTGGCTATCAGGGTTGGGTGGACAGGGCCGGGCGCTTCCGTTCACTCGGTGATGGACAAGTTGATTTCAGCGGGATTTTTTCCAAGTTCGCACAGTATAATTTTGCCGGTTGGGCGGTGCTTGAGTGGGAATGCTGCTTGAAACATCCTGAAGATGGTGCCCGCGAAGGTGCGCAATTTATCAATAAGCACATTATCCGTGTCACAGAAAAGGCATTTGACGACTTCGCCGACGCTGGAGTTGATGATGCCGCCAATCGACGCACGCTGGGAATAGAGTGAGGAACGGCGCATGAGCAAGCCGCAGGATGCTGATACCGGCCCGATTCGAGTGCGACTTGGAATGGTCGGAGGTGGTCAGGGGGCTTTCATAGGTGCGGTGCACCGAATCGCGGCTCGCATCGATGATGAATACGACTTTTGCGCCGGAGCGTTGTCGTCCAACCCGCAACGTGCACTGGCATCGGCGCGCGAAATCGGCTTGGCCGAGGATCGATCCTATGAGGACGTCGCAGCGATGGTAGCTGCGGAAAGCACCCGCGATGATGGCATCGAAGCGGTAGCAATTGTTACACCGAACAACGTACATTTTCCGATCGCCAAGGCATGCCTTGAAGCCGGCATACACGTAATTTGCGATAAGCCCATCACGGTGACCTGCGCAGAAGCTGATGAGTTGATCGCGCTTGCGAAAGTGCGGAATCGGATTCTCGCCGTTACTTATAATTACTCAGGCTATCCGATGATTAGGCAGGCGAAGGAGATGATCGATGCGGGTGAACTCGGTGACATTCGTGTAGTGCAGGCCGAGTACGCGCAGGACTGGCTAACTGAGGCTCTCGAGCAATCCGGCAACAAGCAGGCCGGCTGGCGCACCGATCCCGCGCAGTCCGGGGCTGGCGGCTGTATCGGCGATATCGGGACTCACGCCTATCATCTTGCCTGTTTCGTCACCGGGCTTGAGCTGGAGTCACTGTGCGCCGATCTCAGCACCTTCGTGAGCGGCCGCCAGCTCGACGATAACGTCAATGTCTTATTGCGATTCAAAGGCGGGGCCAAAGGGTCACTTTGGGCCAGCCAGGTCGCGACCGGAAATGAGAACAACCTGACGCTACGCGTCTATGGAACCCGAGGCGGCCTGAGTTGGCGTCAAGAGAGTCCGAACGAACTCGAATTCTCACCCTTTGGCGAGCCTTCGCGCCGCATAACTCGCGGTAGCCCGCGCGCAGGTAGCGCCGCCGCCGCGGCGACACG
>CAZLNH010000049.1:0-9583 GCA_964560775.1 uncultured Woeseiaceae bacterium
GGGGAGCGCTGGGTCTACAAGACGGGCGAAACGCACCTCCTGGGAGACCTCGTTCGGTCGGCGACCGGGCGCACGCTTGCGGACTATCTGTCGGACGAGATCTGGAAGCCATACGGGATGGACGCACCGGCGAGCTGGAACATTGATAGTTCGGGCGCCGAGCTTGCCGGGTGCTGCCTCCAGGCGACGCTCCGCGATTTCGGGCGGTTCGGTCAGTTCGTCCTGGACGGCGGTCAAATCAGTGATTCGTTCGTGGTGAGTGACGGCTGGTTCGAGGATGCTACCGCGGCACACGCGACCATCGACAGCGCCGGGAACGGGTATGGCTACCAGTGGTGGACGCAGCCCGACGGAGCGTTCTCCGCCTTTGGCATCTACGGGCAGATGATCCACATCGATCCGGCCCGAAAACTGGTGGTCGTCCTCAACAACGCCTGGCCTGAGGCACTGAGCCCTGATCGCTTCGCCGCACGAAGCGAGTTCCTGACCCTGGTCAAGTCAGCGATCGACGATGAAGCTGCGGGCACTTAACAAGCCGATGAATACACAGGCGGACGCCCTCGGCCGCACTCAGCTTATCAGCAATTCGTTACGCCGACGATCTGGAGCACTAGCAGGCAGTTGGCAAATTCTCTCTGGAGAGGCCCTCATGCGCTCAATATGTCTTTTCGTTCGGAGGTGATCCACAGCGCGATATTGTCATGGCCCGATCAATTACTTCCCCGGAGAACACTTAACAACGACCTCGGAACCGGCCAGATTCGGCAAACGGTTTTGGCCTTAATACGGGAGTCCTGAACAGCCGGCGCAGGCGGAATTTCATTTATGCACAACTCGTATGCATTGCGACAGCTCTCTCAAGAGGATCTGGGCTTGATGGATGAGCTGCTGGACACGTTTGGCGAGGCCTTTAACGAGCAGGCGACCTATACCGGAAACCGGCCAAGCGGCGACTATATGCGGCAGCTGCTTGGTTGCGACTATTTTATTGCGCTGGTTGCATTGAAAGGCAATGTAGTTGTCGGGGGCATCGCGGCGTACGAGTTGAAAAAATTCGAGCAGGAACGAAGCGAGATTTATTTGTACGATCTGGCGGTTGCGAACGGACACCGGCGTCGAGGGGTTGCGACTGCACTGATCCACGAGCTCAAGAGTATTGCAGCTCGGCGCGGAGCCTACGTCATCTTTGTTCAGGCTGATACGGGAATCGAGGACGAAGCCGCAATTGCGCTCTACACCCGGCTGGGAGCCCGGGAGGACGTCCTGCACTTTGATATCCCGCTGGAAGACCATGCTGGTTGATAATCGGCCAACCAATTACGGGCGACGGGCGACAATGGACCGCGCTGCAATGCGACGATAATTGATGACCATAGATATAATCAGCTAGAGACCTTATTTGACGGCGCTCAGCCGGGTGGATAATCCGCCTGGTGCGGCCGCTGCTTGAGCGGGGAACAAAAGATGACTGACAACACGCACATCCATCACGGCATCGACTACATTGAAATCGCGGTAACTGACATGGCCGAGGCCAGGCGGTTCTATCAGGGCGCGTTCGACTGGCAATTCAATGACTACGGGCCTGAGTACTCCGGCATTCGAAAGGAAGGCGGCGAGGCCGGCGGACTACGCCTGGACACGGACGTAGTCAAGGGCGGTCCACTGGTCATTCTTTACTCACGGGATCTGGAGTTGTCGGTGGAGAAGGTCCGAGCCGCCGGCGGAAGTATCACCAGGGAGCCGTACAGCTTTCCGGGCGGTCGCCGCTTTCATTTTGCAGACCCGAGCGGCAATGAATTGGCGGTTTGGGCCGAAAATTGATGGGTCGTTAGCATCGCGTATGATGACGGTCTTGTTCCGGGCTCGCGCCGGACCGTGACACCGATTATTGCAAAAGAGAGATTGCTGCATGACCGCATCAACGTCCGGCGGTGGCCTGACCGTCAATGCAACCTTCCGGGACTTCGTTGAGAAGGAGTTGCTGCCCGCGGTCGACGTAGGCCGCGACAAATTCTGGGGCGGCCTCGAAAGGATCGTCGAGGACCTGACCCCGGAGAACCGGCGCCTGCTGGCCGTCCGCGATAGCCTGCAAGAACAGATCGATGCCTGGCACCGTTCGCGCGCAGGCCAGGAATGGAGGGCGGACGAATACCGCGACTTCCTGACCGGCATCGGCTACCTCGAAACGGTCGGCAAACCGTTTACGATCGGTACCCGCGACGTCGACCCGGAAATCGCTCACGTTGCCGGTCCGCAGCTGGTGGTTCCGGTCAGCAACGCACGCTTTGCCCTAAATGCCGCCAATGCACGCTGGGGCAGCGTGTACGACGCGTTATACGGCACGGATGTCATTGATTCCGGCGGCGGCCGCGAGCCGGGTTCGTCCTACAACCCGGTGCGCGGCGAGGCGGTGATCCAATACGCCACCGGGTTCCTGGACCGGTCGGTGCCGCTGGCGGCCGGCAGTCATGCGGATGCTACTGAGTACCGCATCGTTACCGAGAATAATGCGGCAGTCCTGTCCATTGCACTGGCGGACGGCACTGTGACAACGCTCGCGGATGCCGGGCAATTCGCGGGATTTGCCAATGACGGCAGCACCCGCTGCATCCTGTTGCGGAATAACGGGTTGCACATTGAAATTCGGATCGACCCACAACATCCGATCGGCAGGAAGTCGGCAGCGAGTGTCGCCGATGTAGTACTGGAGTCCGCCGTCACAACGATCCAGGATTGCGAGGATTCGGTCGCTGCCGTCGATGCTGAAGACACGGTTTGTGTTTACCGGAACTGGCTTGGACTGATGCAAGGCACATTATCTGCATCGTTCGACAAGGCCGGGCGGACTTTGACGCGAAAACTGAACGCAGATCGTCACTACACTGCAGCCGATGGCTCGCCGCTGACGCTGCCCGGTCGCAGCCTGATGCTGGTGCGCAATGTCGGTCACCTGATGACGACGGACGCAGTCCTTGACGCAGACGGCGACGAAGTATTCGAGGGCCTGCTGGACGCTGTGGTGACAGTGACCTGCGCGCTGGCCGACATCGGCAAAGACGGCAGCCGCCGCAACAGCCGCGCCGGCAGTGTTTACATCGTCAAACCGAAGATGCATGGCTCCGCGGAGGCGGCATTTGCGGACAAACTGTTTGCGCGTGTCGAAGACATGCTCGGCCTGCCGCGCAATACGGTCAAGATCGGCGTCATGGACGAAGAGCGACGCACCACCGTCAACCTGGCCGAATGCATTCGCGCGGTGGCGGACCGGCTTGTCTTCATCAACACCGGCTTCCTCGACCGCACTGGTGACGAGATACACACGAGCATGCTAGCGGCGCCGGTCCTCCGAAAGGACACGATAAAAGAGCAACCATGGATCAAGGCGTACGAAGACTGGAATGTCGATATCGGCATCCATTGCGGGCTGCCCGGCAAGGCGCAGATTGGCAAGGGCATGTGGCCGAAGCCCGATGAAATGAAGCAGATGGTAGACACCAAGGCCGCACACCCGCAGGCGGGCGCGAACTGTGCGTGGGTGCCGTCGCCGACAGCCGCTACCTTGCACGCGATGCACTATCACGAAATCGATGTTACGGCGCGCCAGCAGGAGCTTGCCGGCCGGCAACTGGCGTCACTGGAGGATATCCTGACACCGCCGTTTGCGGCTGATGCAAACTTCGCTGACAAAGACGTGCAGGCCGAGCTCGAAAATAACGCGCAAGGCATTTTGGGTTACGTTGTGCGCTGGATCGACCAGGGCATCGGCTGTTCCAAGGTGCCGGACATAAATGACGTCGGCTTGATGGAGGATCGCGCCACCCTGCGCATTTCGAGCCAGCATATTGCCAACTGGCTGCACCACGGCATTTGCAGCAAGGAACAGGTCATGGAGACCATGCGCCGCATGGCGCGAGTGGTTGACGAACAGAATGCCGGTGACAGCGCTTATACGCCGATGGCAGGGAACTTCGAGCAAAGCCGCGCGTTCCACGCAGCCTGCGATCTTGTCTTCAAAGGCACGGAGCAACCGAACGGCTATACGGAACCGCTGCTGCACCGCCACCGGCGCAGGTACAAGGCCGTGAATCGGTGACGGTTGTAAGTTAGCGCCGCGACAGCACCTTGTCGGTCGGCCAGGTCACCGTGTACGTGTGCTCTATACGCCACTCTTCACCAGGTGCGAGTGTCTTGCGCCACAGTATGACACCGGGTTCATCATCGACATCAGTAACGGTCGGCGCAGTCGCGCTACGCGGCACATCAACCGTAATGTCATCATTGCGGGAGACCGGATACAGGTCGAGGACCTCGACAACGGTGTCGGACCGGCGCCGGTTGGTGATCTCGAACAAAAAGTCCGTCGTTTCGGTGTTCCTGCGGCTGATCAGGCCCTGTTCGCCGCGTGCGGCACCGCGGTCGACGCGATTCAATTCAACGCGCCGGTCATCGCCCATGGGTAGCGTGACCTCGGCATCTGGCAACAGGGTCGGCATTGCTGTCATTCCGGCGTAAGCGCCGTCGACGTAAACGCGCAGCGTACTCCCAAGCAAAGGCACGTTGCGATCGTAGTCGAATCGTGCAGCGAGGTATGCCTGCTCACTGCGGCGCGGCATGATGCGTGTAACGAGGCCGACATCGAAATCGAACGAGTCAAGGTCCAGCGCCTGGGCATCATCGGCATTGTTGGCGACAGAGACGCGGCCCGGGACTGTGTAAGTCACCGCATAGTTGCCTATCTGCGCAGTATTACCGATTGCGCCGGTTACAACGACTTCCTCCATGCTATCGGCGTTCGCCATCTGCAACTTGCTCATCGTCGCGCGTTGCGGCGCTTGTGGCATCGGGTCGTGCAGATCGAGAAACTCGCTGGACAGCGTGCCAGGCTCCAGTGCACCCGACGGGTCGCTCGTCGACAGCGACAGCGATACCTCCTGCCAGGCCTCATCGGTGCGCTGGTAAACCATGGCCTGCTGTATCAGCGTAAGCTCAGCCCCATCGCTGTCAAGCCGAGCTTCGTATTGCGGCATCCAACGCGCATTATTCTGGAAGTAGTGCAGGCGCAATTCCGTCGTCAGGGCACGTGGCGTGCGCAATGACAATTCAACTACGGACGTCGCCATCGAGCCGCCGCTCAGTTCGGCGAGTTCGCGCTGCAGGACCGACAGGTCGCGCTCCGCATCAGCGCGTGCTGCTTTCTGGTTACGGATTTCCTCATAGGCATCCGCAGACGCCGTTTGCAGCAGTGACAATGCCTCGCGCCAGCTGCCGACATCCGCGGTGCCCCGGGCGCCACCCGCCCATGTCTCTTTCGCATAACCCTGCGTCAGGCCATCGAGAAACTTGAGACGCAGCTCCGCGCTTTTTACCGCATCGTCTATTGCCCCGATGCGCGATTCGACCTCGCGAATTGCGGCATTCAGCCGTTCGATATCCGCATTGAATGCTTCTCGCTGTTGCTGGCGCGCAAACCGCACCTGGCCAATCGTCACGTCCCCGGATCCCGTCTCGACCCGGATGCGATTCGGATCCAGGTCGTTGACGAGACCGGTGAGCCGCACTTTCGTCGTGCCGCCCGGAAGCGCTACGGTCGCGATACGCGTGATGGCAGCACCGGACGGGTAGACAGTGACGGCGTCAATCCTGGACGTGGCATCCACGGCAAATGCAGGCGATGCAATGGCGAGAATAGTGAGACCAAGAAAGGTGCTGCAGGCTTTCGCTGTACGCATAATGTTATGCCTTTTCGGGTTCCGGATTTTCCGGATTCCATCGGGGTTGCCTATTGTAAACGGCGAGGCGACGGTAAAGGGGTTCGCCGGGATGCTTGAACTGGTGAACTGACCCCGCGGCATGCCCGGCCCTGATATACCTGCTGCGCAAGGGAGTGTGTATCATACCGGTCCCGAGCAAGACCCTGAAACGGGCAATCATTAACTCCCCGGAGAATGCCATGCGATTCCAGAGCAAGCAGATTCATGCCGGCGTCACACCCGATCCAACGACCGGCGCGATACTGACACCGATTTACCAGTCCACGACATTCGTGCAGGATTCGGTCGACAGTTACCTTGCGAAAGGCTATTCGTATTCGCGCAGCGGCAATCCCACTGTGCGCGCGCTCGAAAAAAAGCTTACGGAACTCGAGGGCGGCGCGGACTGCACCTGTTTTACGACCGGAATGTCAGCCGTCCACGGCACGATGCTGGCGTTTCTCAATGCCGGGGACCACGCGATCATTTCCGATGTCGCATACGGCGGCACCTACCGGCTGTGTACCAAGGTTCTCAATCGCTTTGGTATCGAGTTTACGTTCGCTGACACCTCGAAGCCGGATGTTGTCCGATCCGCGGTACGCCAGAACACCCGGCTGTTCCTGACCGAAACGCCGGCAAATCCGACGATGAAACTGTCCGATATCGCTGCAATTTCGGAGATTTCCCAAAAGGCCGGGGCTGTGCATGTTGTCGATAACACTTTCCTGACACCCTATTACCAGCGCGCGCTCGATCTTGGCGCCGACCTGTCACTGCACAGCACGACCAAATATTTCGATGGCCACAACGCGACGGTTGGCGGCGCGGTCATCGCGAGAACGGCAGAGCTTGACGAAAAACTGCGTTTTATCCAGAACAGCACAGGCTCGATTATGTCGCCGCAAGTAGCCTGGCTGACGATGCAGGGCTGCAAGACACTGTCCGTGCGCATGGATCAGCAGTCGGCGAACGCAATGGCAATTGCACGCTTTCTTGAAGGGCATGCCAAGGTCAACCAGGTTGCCTATCCAGGGCTCGAGTCATTCCCGCAGCATGATCTCGCGAAAAGGCAGGCAACCGGTTTCGGCGCCATGATGTGGTTCGAAGTCAAGGGCGGCCTGAAGGCCGGCAAGCAGCTGATGGACTCGATCGAACTATGGACGCTTGCTGAAAACCTCGGTTCGGTCGAATCCCTGATAACGCATCCGGTGACGATGACGCATGCGGCAGTCGAGAAGGCAGAGCGGGATCGCGTCGGCATCATCGACGGTTTGGTGCGCCTCTCGGTAGGTCTCGAAGACGGCGACGACCTGATTGAGGCACTCGACAACGCACTGGCCGCCATCGATGTCTGATCGGGTGGCTAACAGCGGGATCAGGGTATCTCCCGTTGGTGCAACTCCTCGGATTCTTCTTCATAGACCTGTGATGTCGTATGAGCGGCGAGGACTGATTCATTGTAATCGACGTGCATTTCGGCGGGGGCGCTGTGCCGCCGAGTAACGCGGAAACCAATGTATGCCGCGATCAGGAAATGGACGACGCCGGTGTAGATGAACAGCCCAACAAAGCCGACCTCTGTCATCAGCATCGACGCGAGCAACGGCCCGGCAATTGCGCCAATTCCGAACAACATCAACAGTCCGCTCGATACCATGACGTACTCTCCGGGCTCGGCAAAATCGTTGGCATTGGCTACAGCGATTGAATACTGCGGAAAGGCGAACGCGCCCCACGCCGCGCCGAGCGCGAGTACCGTGACAAACGACAGCGACTCTGCGAACGCGACGATAAGGAAAGCCGCGATACTGCTGCCGAGCGTGCATCCGATAAGAACGCCCCGCCGACCGATTCGGTCCGACAGGTGGCCAACCGGCCACTGACACAACGCGCCGCCCAGCACCGCGGCGCTCATGAACCACGCGGCCAGCGACAGGTTGCCGGTAACGCCGACTGTAAAGTACGGTCCCAGTGCCCAGAACGCGCCATTAGCGAGTCCGGTACCGAGACTGGCAATTGTTCCGGCGGGTGAAATATAGAACAACCGGCGCAGGTCGACGTCGACGCGGTGTGGCTGTTCCGGCAACGGTGCCGTGGTCAGCGTAACCGGCACCACGGCAACCGATACGAGCACCGCCGCTACGGCGAACAGGTACAGGCTGCCCGGGTCTTCTATCAGCAACAGCATCTGCCCGAGCGCGAGTACCGACATCGAGATCACGACGTACGCGGAAAAAACCGTACTGCGGTTCTCATTGGTCGATAGCTCGTTCAGCCAGCTTTCGATGACCACGTACAAGACGGCGAAGCAAAAACCGGTCAGGAATCTGAACCCGCTCCAGACCATCGGTTCGACGATCATGCCGTGCAGGAGCGGGACGGCAGAAGCGAGTCCAGCCATCGCGGCAAACACCCGGACATGCCCGACACGCGAAACCAGTTCCCCACCCTTCAGGCATCCGAGGGTAAAACCGAGATAGTAGGTTCCGCCAATGAAACCAATCGATAACGCCGAGAAGTTCTCAAGCGATGCACGCACGGGCAGCAGCGTGCCCTGCAAGCCCTGGCCGGTCAGCAACAGGGCCACACCGAACAGCAGCGCGGTAACAGGTATCAGCGCATTCTTCACGTTTGGTGTTCCTGCATGGAATTAATCGATGTATAAACGGGCATCATTTTGGCTGTGCCCGTGGCGTTTGCGAAGCGTCGTCTGTCAGACGCGCCGCAGCCCGTGGCAAAGATAAAGAGCGATTGTAAAGAGCAGCATCGCGACGGCCTGGTGCGCGGCGCCAAGCACAATCGGCACCATCATCAACAATGTCGAAATCCCTAGCACAACCTGCAATGCGGCCGTGTGCAGCAGTGCATTTGCCGCCCGGCCCAGGCGGCGCGGCAGGTCCGCACGGCGTATTTGCCACCACCAGCCGACGATGACCGCGAAGGTCGTCAGGCCCAGTACGCGATGATCAAACTGTACCGTCGCGATGTTATCGAAGAAGTTGCGCCACAGCGGCGTCAGCGAAAAAAGTCCGGGCGGAATCCAGTGCTCGCCCATCATCGGGAAGGTATTGTACAGCTTCCCGGCCTTGAGTCCGGCGACCAGGCCGCCGGCCGCAATTGTCAATGAAATCAACACTGTCACGGCGACCGTCTTGCCGAACGCGGCATGGCGCTTGCTGCCGTTTACCACCGGGTAAAGCAGGGACAACGCGACCCAGAACATGAAACCGTAAATCAGGAATGCCGCACCGAGGTGGGCCGTCAGCCGGTACTGGCTGACCGCCGGATTGTCGACCAGGCCACTCTTGACCATGTACCAGCCCAGCACACCCTGCAGGCCGCCGAGAACAAACATCAATGCGTACTTTGGCCACTCGCGTCGCGCGATATCGCCGCGCCAGAGGAAATACAGGAACGGCACGAAGAAGACGATGCCGATCAGGCGCCCAAGCATGCGATGCAGGTACTCAAGCCAGAAGATGCCCTTGAAGTCGTCGACGTTCATGTGCGCATTGACTTTCTGGAACTGAGGCGTTGTCCGATATTGTTCAAACGCCTGCTGCCAGTCATCGGCCGTCAATGGCGGCAGCAGGCCGGTAACCGGTCGCCAGTCCACCATCGACAGGCCCGACCCGGTCAGGCGAGTAACGCCACCCAGCACAACCATTGCAAAAACGAGCGCACAACACAGCAGCAACCATCGGGCAACGCGGCGGTTACGGTCGGGCAGGGGATGCGCTTCGGTCATGGTGTGCGATTCGGTTATAGTGGCGCGGCCAAAGCCGGCAATGGTATCAGGCTTGTCCGGATGCCGGTATGGTCCGCGA
>CAZLNH010000050.1:0-6677 GCA_964560775.1 uncultured Woeseiaceae bacterium
ATCCCGATTCGATGAACTGAAGGATTTGCTGGTCAATGCCTACAAGCAAGTGCGCATCGGCGATCCGCTGGATGCGAAAACGCTGATGGGGCCGTTGATCGAGGAATCGTCGATCGAGCGTGTCGAGTCCGCCGTCGAAGCCGTCAAGAAGGCCGGCGGTGAAATACTGTGCGGCGGCAAGCGCGTCGAGGGCCCGGGCAACTTCATGGAACCTGTTATCGCCGTAGCTGAGAATGACTGGGACATCGTGCAAGAGGAAACCTTCGGCCCGATTCTCTACCTGATCAAGGCCAAAGACCTGGATGACGCGATTGCCAAGCAGAACGGCGTGCGCCAGGGACTGTCGTCATCAATCTTTACCGACCGGCTGCAACATGCCGAGCGCTACCTGTCGCACGGCGGGTCCGACTGCGGCATCTCAAACGTCAATATCGGCACATCGGGTGCCGAGATCGGCGGTGCGTTCGGCGGCGAAAAGGAAACCGGCGGCGGCCGCGAATCGGGTTCCGATTCATGGCAGGGCTACATGCGGCGGCAGACGAACACGATCAACTGGGGCACTACACTGCCACTGGCACAGGGCATCAATTTCGATCTTGGTTAGCCTGGATCTGTCACCGTTTAGCGGGTTCGGACAGAGGACCGTCGTGAGCGCGCAATCGGTTACGGCTGCGAGTCAGGATTATTCATGAACGGCATGGCGGCCGGCGCGAAGGTGTGCCCCGGGGTGCGCCTTCGCTTACCACCTCAACAAAACGTTCATGAATAATCCGGGCCGGTAATCGCGGCTCGTTCGGGCGACGGTGGTGGTTGGGTAATCAGTCAATGCGTTCGAATCGGTTCTCGTCCCGGTTCTTGCGGGTTTCGCCGGCGCTGAACACCTGGCCGCTCATCGCGATATAGACGCCAGGCGCAGCGACCTGTACGGCCGCGACGGCCATGCCGACATTGAACATGGCGTCGGAGCTCCGAAAGCGGGCCGGACTCAGGGCGCCGGTCAGCACGATGGTCTTGCCATCGAGCCCGGCCAGGTACTGCGCCGTTTCCGTCATCGTGTCGGTGCCGTGAGTAATTACGTACAGCGTGGAGGCATCGGCCGCGATGTAATCCCGCAGCTTGCTGCGATCACTGTCCGTCATTTCGAGGCTGTCTTTCTGGAAGAGCGGAACGACGTCATAGTCGAACTGCACGAGACCTTCCTGCAGGATGTGCCGGACCTGTGAATCACCGACCTCGAACTGGCTCATGGCATCGAAGTAGATCTTGTCGATGGTGCCGCCGGTCGTGATGAAGCGTATGAACATGAAGGGCCTCGTGCCAAACTGCTGCAAGGATGCCATGTACGGCCGCCCACGCGCCATAAGTGCTGGTATCATGCGGCCATGATTCGAGATTCCTTGAGACGGGTTCTGGCCCGCCGGCGGTCGCTGGCGGCTGCCCTGCTCTGTCTGCTTTGTCCGCAATTCGCTGCGGCAGATGGCACGGTATTTCAGCTGGATCTTGAAGGGCCGCTAGGCGTCGCCACGGCCGAATACATCATCAATGGTATCGACGAGGCCAACGAGCGCAACGGCAAGCTCGTCATTATTCGCATGGATACGCCGGGCGGGCTCGTCGATCCGACGCGCGACATCGTCAGCCGGATTCTGTCGTCCGAGGTTCCTGTTGCGACGTACGTGTCGCCGGGGGGTGCTCGGGCTGCCAGCGCCGGCACCTATATTGTATTGGCCAGCCACATTGCCGCGATGGCGCCTACGACGCATCTCGGCGCGGCTACGCCGGTGTCGCTGGGAGGCGATGACGCGCCGTCGCAATCACCGTTTGGCGATCCGCCCGCCGAGGACGAGGGCAGCGGCGATGCCGGGGAGGACAATTCGGAAGCCTCGCCCCCTGAAAACAGCGACGAGAATTCCGCGGAGAACGACGCCGGGAATGACCCCGCTGATGAGAGCAGCGGCGGACAACCTGGCAGCGCGATGGAACGCAAGGTTTTAAACGATGCGATCGCCTACATCCGCGGACTGGCCGACGCCCACGGCCGCAATGCGGATTGGGCCGAGAAAGCTGTCACCGAAGGCGCGACGCTAACGGCAGACAAGGCTCTCGAGATGAATGTCATTGACCTTGTCGCCGCGGACCAGGCCGAACTGCTGGCGGCGATCAACGGACGCACCGTCACCGTCAACAACCGCGAGACCGCCATTGAAACCGAGGGTGTCATGGTGGAACGTATCGAGCCCAGCTGGCGTATAAAGGTTTTAAGCACAATCGCCAATCCGCAGGTCGCGCTGCTGCTGATGATAGTGGGCCTCTACGGCCTGCTGTTCGAAGGCTACAACCCGGGCGCAATTGTGCCAGGCGTCGTTGGGGTTATTTGCCTGTTGCTCGCCGCCTATGCGTTACAGGTGATCCCGGTCAACTATGCCGGCCTCGCGCTGATCGTGCTCGGTATCGCGCTGATCGTGGCGGAAGCGTTCGTCCCGAGTTTCGGTGCGCTTGGCCTTGGCGGCATTGCCGCCTTCGTATTTGGTGCCATTATGATGTTTGACAGCGGTGTGCCGGGTTATGGTATTTCGATCACATTCGTACTTTCGGTCGCCTTGGTGGCTGGCCTGTTACTGCTGTGGATGGTCACGTTCCTGGTCAAGCTGCGGAAACGCGGCGCCGTCAGCGGTGAGGAACTGATCGAAAAAAGTATCGCCGTTGCGCGGGAGTCGTTTACGAGCGAGGGCTTCGTCTGGCTCGAAGGTGAGTTATGGCAGGCAACCAGTCCGGTGCCCGTGCAACAGGGGCAAAAGGTACGCGTGCGGCAAATTGACGGCCTGAAATTGCGTGTTGAGCCGCTTGGTGACGGCGCAGCCGAACAGGGCTCGCCCGAAGCATTGTGAATTGACACGTTGCCGCCCCGGCGACTGCCGTCGGCTGCTGACTGATTAACACAACTCAAGGACCCATCATGGAATTTACATATCTTGGTCTCATTCTGGCGCTGGTCGTTGTCGTATTGTTCAACACGATCAAGATCCTCAAGGAGTACGAACGCGCCGTTGTCTTCTTTCTCGGACGGTTCCAGAAAGTGAAAGGCCCCGGCCTGATCATCCTGATCCCGTTCGTGCAGACCATGACCAAGGTCGACTTGCGGGTTATCGTCATGGACGTACCGACGCAGGACGTCATCTCGCACGACAACGTATCGGTCAAGGTCAACGCGGTAATCTACTTCCGCATCGTTGATCCGGAGCGCGCCGTAATCCGCGTCGCCAATGCCTATGAAGCCACCAGCCAGCTGGCGCAGACGACGTTGCGATCAGTACTTGGCCAGCACGATCTTGATGACATGCTGGCCGAGCGCGACAAGCTCAATACCGACATTCAAAAACTGCTGGATGAACGTACCGACAACTGGGGCATCAAGGTTGCGAACGTCGAAATCAAGCACGTCGATCTCGACGAAAGCATGATCCGCGCCATCGCACAGCAGGCTGAAGCCGAACGTGCGCGGCGCGCCAAGATCATTCATGCCGAAGGCGAAATGCAGGCCGCCGAGCGCCTGGCCGAAGCCGCCAAGATGCTGGCTACCGAAGAGCAGGCGTTGCAGCTGCGATATCTGCAGACGTTAAAGGATATCGCGAACGACAAGACCAATACGATTGTATTCCCGCTGCCACTTGACCTGATCCGGCCGCTGCTCGGCCTCAAGAAGTCCGACGAGGGTCGTTAACTCCGATTATTCATGAACGTTTGGCTTCGGTGGTAGGCGAAGGCGCACCCAAACCCGGGCCCGGGTCAGGCGATTGCGAACAGGCTGACGGTCAGCTCGGCGCCGCCGAGTTCTGCACGTGCGATGCGCACGTCGCCGCCGTACGAGGCGGCAATGTCCCTTACGATGGCGAGGCCGATTCCGTGGCCTGGGGCCGATTCGTCGAGCCGCATGCCCCGCTCCAGCAACATTTCGCCGGCTTCCTGCGGTATGCCGGCGCCGTCGTCGGCCACGGTAAGCCGTATGCCGGTGCGGCCGTCCGCGTGCGTTGCGCTGGCAACGCGAATATGGACTTTGTGGCGGCACCACTTGCAGGCGTTGTCGAGCAGGTTTCCCGCGACCTCCATGAAGTCGCCGCGGTCGCCCCGGAATTCCGATCCCTCCGCCACATCCACGGTGATTTCCGGCCCTTTGTCGCGGTATACCTTGCGCAGGCCATCGGCGAGTCGCGTCAGCTCGTCGTTGATTGCGACAGGCGCAAGCCCGATGCGATCACCGACCAGGGATGCCGGTTTGCGCAGCTGGTAACGGACGATATCGTTCATGCGTTCGATTTCCGCCTCGAGGCGATTGCGGCCGTTGCCCGGCGGAGCGCTGTCATTAAGCAGCGCGCGCATGGCCGCCAGCGGCGTCTTGAGGCTGTGCGCCAGGTTGTCGAGCGTCTGCCGGTATCGGTCGGAACGTGCACGCTCGCTGCCGATCAACAGGTTCATGTTGCGCGCAACACCCTGCAATTCGTTGGGAAAGTTGGTCGACAGGGACTGCCGCTCGCCGCTCTCGATAGCGCTGATTTCCTCCTCGACCTGCCTGAGCGGCCGCAGCACGCTGCGCAGCACAAGCGAGATCCCGAACAACATTACCAACGCGACGGCGGCGAACCAGCCGAAGAGCTGCCGGCGAAACGCATCAATTTGCGCGTGGAAGGAATCGAGGCTCGCCGCAACATGAAAAACATAGGGCTTCAGTGTGCCGCCGCTGAATTCCCACGTTACCGAGAGACTGAGCAGCATGAGTTGTGTGCCGTTGGTGAGTTGGCCCTGGTAGAAGATTTCCTGGCCCGCGTCGGCAGGTGTTGTAACCGGTAATTCAAGGCCGAGAGCAGACGGGGAACGCCAGACCGCGAGGCCCGCGTCGTCACGGATTTCGCCATACAGGCCGGAGCCAATGGTGCTGAAGCGTGCTTCAGGAAGGTCCGGCGGCATTACGAGCCCACTGGGTCCGTCGGCCTCCGCGGCGGCCAGTATCGTCATCAGTTGCCCGTCGAGGATGTCCTGCTGGGCCTGTTGCCCGGCCTCGCGGAAGGCCACCTCGAGCACGACGATTGTCGCGCCGAAGAAAACCAGCAGCAGCAGGCTGACGGAGACCAGCAGGCGGGCGCTTAATGACGACAAGGCGTCAGTCGCTCTGGTTGCGTTCCAGGGCGAAGCGATAGCCCCGGCCGCGCAGGGTCTCTATCGGATGGATCACGTTGTCAGGGTCCATTTTCTTGCGCAGTCGGCCTATGAATACCTCGATAACGTTGCTGTCGCGTTCAAAATCCTGGTCGTAAAGGCGATCCGTCAGTTCGCTCTTGGAGATCACCTCACCCGCGCGGATCATCAGGTGTTCGATGATGCGATATTCGTAAGTGGTCAGCTCCACGGGCTTACCGCTGACGGCCAGCTCCTGGCGCGTCGTGTCGAGGGTGACCGGTCCGGCGCTGAGCACGGACGATGCCCAGCCGCCGCTGCGTCTCAGCAGCGCATTGACCCGCGCCGATACCTCCTCGAACTGGAATGGTTTGACGACGTAATCGTCGGCACCTGCGTCGAGACCGTCGACTTTGTCCTGCCAGCGATCGCGGGCTGTCAGGATCAGGATCGGGAAGGTCTTGCCCTCCTCGCGAACCTTCCGGATCAGGTCGAGGCCCGGCAATTCCGGCAAACCAAGATCCACAATCGCGAGGTCGATCGGGTATTCAAGCGCGAAGTACAGGCCTTCCTTCCCGTCGGCGGCCTGTTCGACACCGAATCCGGACGCGGTAAACTGCCCGCACAACGTTTCACGGAGGGTCTGGTCATCTTCGATTACAAGCAGGCGCATCGGTGCCAGGCCTCAGCCGCGATCGAGCGAGCAGCCATTGATTCGAATCGTCTTGACCTTGCCGTCTTCCGTCAGGACCTTGATGTTGTGGACTTCGCGGTTGCCGCTGCGGCGGGTTTCGGCGCTGACAATGCGACCATTGTACTGCCGCCGCACCTGTTCAACCGCCTCGCTGAGGGTCGGGCAGTTTCGTTGCGCGAATACGATGCCGGTCAAGCGATAAGGCGACTGATCGGCAGCTTTCGGCCCCGCCGCATGGAGCGGGCTCGCCAGCAGTAGCGCGGCGATAAGCGGCAATATTGGACGGAAGCTACGCATGACCTGTTTCCTGTCTTGCAACGAACAACCGCGGATTTGCGGTCAGGAGCCCGGAATTCTGGGCTGTGGTCCGGCCGATTGCAACGCACGAGGTCGCAATCGGCCGGTATTCACGGTTAGCCAGCCGGTCTTACGTCGACGCGGATACGCAGCCGTTTGCCCGGGTCGTACGGCATGCGGGTCGCGTACTTCTGGCCCTGGTATCGATACAGCACGTTATAGCCATCGATACGCTCTTCCTGGTGCGACGTGTAGTTGGTGTTGCAGCGCCGTACCGGCCGCGAATACACCTGTTGCTCATCGGAATGCCGGCGTGCCGAGCTGTTGCCGACCGCGGCGCCGACCAGTGCACCGGCGGCGGTCGCGGCATCGTTGCCGCGGCCGCTGCCGATCTGGTGGCCGATGACACCGCCGACAATGGCACCTAGCAGCGTACTTCCGGCGGACCGTGACGGACTACGGTCGACGACATATTCGCGCTACTCTTCCCAGCATTCCTGCTCTGGCTGCCGCACCG
>CAZLNH010000051.1:0-6757 GCA_964560775.1 uncultured Woeseiaceae bacterium
GGCCTGCGGCATACGCCGGGTGGCGCCTTCGGGTCCGCGCGCTACAAGCTCCGCGGCATCGAGGATAATCGCGCCGAGTATGAGCGGTTGATCGAAGTATTCCAGGCGCACGATATCGGTTATTTTTTCTACAATGGCGGCAACGACTCGATGGATACCGCGCACAAGGTGTCGCAGATCAGCAAGAGCATGGGGTACCCGATCAGCTGTATCGGTATACCCAAGACCGTCGACAACGATCTGCCGGTCACCGACAACTGTCCCGGCTTTGGATCCGTCGCCAAGTATGTGGCCGTGTCAACGCGAGAGGCGGCACTGGACGTGCTGTCGATGGCCCGGACATCGACGAAGGTATTTATCCTCGAGGTGATGGGCCGGCATGCCGGGTGGATCGCCGCTGCCGGCGGGCTGGCGGGCGAAAAGCCTGAAGACGCCCCGCACATCATTCTTTTTCCCGAGGTGCCGTTCAACAAGGACGATTTCCTGACGCGGGTCGATCAGTGCGTCAGGCGCTACGACTATTGCGTCGTTGTCGTCAGCGAAGGCGCAAGCTATCCGGACGGCAAGTTCCTCGCGGAGGCCGGCACGCGCGACGCCTTCGGCCACGCCCAACTGGGCGGCGTGGCATCGGTCGTTGCCGGCATGGTGCGTGAGGAACTGGGCCACAAGTACCACTACGCTGTGGCCGACTATCTGCAACGCTCGGCACGGCATCTTGCGTCCGCCGTTGACGTCGAACAGGCCTACGCAGTCGGCAAGGCGGCCGTCAAGCTGGCGCTTGCGGGAAAGACCGCCGTCATGCCTGTTATCAAGCGGGTGTCGGACAAACCGTACCGGTGGAAGATCGACGATGCGCCGCTTGAGCGGGTTGCCAACAAGGAAAAGAAACTGCCGAAGGCTTACATCAGCAAGGACGGTTACAGCATCACAGCCGCTTGCCGGCGTTACCTGTCACCGCTGATACGCGGCGAGGATTATCCACCGTATATCAATGGCTTACCTAAGTACGTGACGATCAAGGGCGTTGCCGTAAAGAAGCGGCTAAACAGGAATTTTGTGGTATGATCCGCGCCTGCCGCGGGCCGGGGACTGACAGGGCAACCCATAAGTGGTTGGAAAATGTCGGAAAACCAGCGGCCAGGCATTGCAATAACAACGAAACGCGGCGCGGCTGACACATCCGCATCGTCCGTACGGGAAAAAACAGCGCCAGCTACCCGGGACGCCGCACTGGCGGCGCACACCGGCATTGCCCGAAGCGCATGCCCGGAGCCATTGCCGTATTGAGAACCTCACAGTTTGAGTTTGCTCCGGCGCCAACGTCGCCGGGGATTAATGTTGACCAGGAGATAAAGGCATGACCAACGAGTTTGCACTATGGCTGTCCATAGGCGCGGGCGCTCTGGCGATCCTGTATGGACTGGTGTCCACGCAATGGATCCTCAAGCAACCGGCCGGCAATGACCGGATGCAGGAAATCGCATTGGCGATCCAGGAAGGCGCCGGAGCCTACATGAACCGCCAGTATATGACGATCGGCATGGTCGGTATCGTGCTGTTCGTCGTCCTCGTCGTCGCCCTGGACTGGTACACCGCGATCGGCTTTGCCATCGGAGCAATCTTCTCGGGCCTTGCGGGCTACATCGGCATGTTTGTTTCGGTGCGCGCGAATGTGCGCACTGCCGAAGCAGCGACCAAAGGTGTCAATCCGGCGCTGAACATCGCGTTTCGCGGCGGGGCCATCACAGGCTTGCTGGTTGTCGGCCTCGGTTTGCTCGGTGTGGCGGGCTACTACCTGGTGCTTACCGGCATGGGCGCAAGCGTCGATGTCGCGATTCATTCGCTGATAGGCCTCGCCTTCGGCGGCTCGCTGATCTCGATCTTCGCGCGACTCGGTGGCGGCATCTTCACGAAAGGCGCGGATGTCGGCGCTGATCTCGTGGGCAAGGTCGAAGCCGGAATCCCCGAGGACGACCCGCGGAACCCTGGTGTCATCGCTGATAACGTGGGCGACAATGTGGGCGACTGCGCCGGCATGGCCGCCGATCTCTTCGAAACCTATGCGGTCACGATCATCGCGACCATGCTGCTCGGCAGCCTCATAGCAACGCAATTCGGTACCGAAGCCATAATCTATCCATTGGTGCTCGGCGCTGTGTCGATTGTTGCATCCATCATCGGCACATTCTTCGTACGCACGTCTGACGGCGGCAATATCATGGGTGCGCTGTACAAGGGCATGATTGTCGCCGGCGTGCTGGCCGCGGTCGCATTCTATTTCATCACTCCGATGATGATGTCCCAGTCCGGCAACGCGATGGGCATATACGGATCCGCACTGATAGGCCTCGCGCTTACCGCGGCGATGGTGATCATCACCGAGTACTACACCAGTACCGAATACAAGCCGGTGAGGACCATTGCTGAAGCGTCATTGACAGGCGATGCAACCAACATTATCGCCGGTCTCGGTATTTCCATGAAGGCTACGGCACTGCCAGTACTCGCGGTCTGCCTGAGCATCTGGGGCGCCTTCCAGCTGGCGCCGGACGGTGACTCGCTGGCTGGCCTGTACAACATTGCGATCGCCGCCACGACCATGCTTTCCATGACCGGTGTCGTCGTCGCACTCGATGCATTCGGCCCGATCACGGACAACGCCGGCGGCATTGCCGAAATGTCCGATCTGCCCCCGGAAGTCCGCAACATTACCGATCAGCTCGATGCCGTCGGTAACACGACCAAGGCAGTCACCAAGGGCTATGCCATCGGTTCGGCCGGCCTCGCCGCGCTGGTGCTGTTCGCCGACTACACGCATGCACTCGACAAGGCGGACATCAACGTCAGTTTCGAGCTGTCCGACCCACTCGTCATTATCGGCCTCTTCATCGGCGGCCTCGTACCGTTCCTGTTCGCTTCAATGGCCATGGAGGCTGTAGGCCGCGCCGCCGGATCGGTCGTCAATGAAGTGCGCCGGCAGTTCCGCGAGATCCCCGGCATCATGGAAGGCACCGGCAAACCCGATTACAGCCGCGCCGTCGACCTGCTGACGAAAGCCGCCATCAAGGAAATGATTGTTCCGTCACTGCTGCCGATTCTCGTGCCGCTGGCCGTCGGCCTGCTGCTGGGACCGGTCGCGCTCGGCGGCCTGCTGCTCGGCACCATCGTCACCGGCCTGTTCGTCGCCATCTCGATGACCGCCGGCGGCGGCGCTTGGGACAACGCCAAAAAGTACATCGAAGACGGCAACTTCGGCGGCAAAGGTTCCGATGCCCACAAGGCGGCCGTAACCGGCGATACAGTCGGCGACCCGTACAAGGACACGGCCGGACCCGCCATCAACCCGCTGATCAAGATCATCAATATCGTCGCATTGCTGATGGTGCCGTTGCTCTGATACGAAGTTGACAAAGCTCTGACCAAAAACCGCAGGCTTCGGCCTGCGGTTTTTTTTTGTGCTTCGCTCGTTTTGCGTCAGCGGTAAAGAGCCCGCCTTGATTAGCGCGCGTTCCGGATCGGCGGCGGTGGCTGTGCCTCGGGAGCGAATTCAAGGTTGAGCGAGCGAGGTACGGCCGCCGGCGCCGATCCGCACCGTTGATCGAAGGCACCGGAAAAACAGTTTTTCTACGGACTCTGGACGCCGATGAATGACTATCAGAGTTGCAGCGCCCGGTGGGTGCCGGATTGAGCCGTGTTACTGCCAAGGATGGCGGGGGGTTCGATGAAATTCCCCTGAACGAAGTCGACGCCAACATTCCTCAGCCAGTCGAAATCGGCCTGGCTTTCGACCTGTTCGGCGATGATGCGGAATTCCAACGTGCGCGCGAGCTTGATCATGGCGGTGACCATTTCCTGGTTGATCTCATCGCTGACAAGTCCGCGCGTATAGGCACCGTCGATTTTCAGGTAGTCGACGGGCAGATTCTTGAGGTACGAGAACGCACCCAGTCCGCTGCCGAAATCATCGAGTGCAAATTCACAGCCAATGCCATGCAATACCTCGATGAAGCGCTGCACCTGCTGCGAATTGGCGGTCACGGCCGATTCGTTGACTTCAAAGCAGACGCTTGACGGCGCGACACCGCTGCGGTCAAGTGTTTCGACAACAAAACTCAGGAAGCCCTCGTCACCCAGCGTCTGGCCGGAAATATTTATCGCGCAACTGCGCATGTGGGGCAGCCGTATTTCCCCGACGTTGATCGCGGCAAGTGTGGCACTGACGACCCAGCGGTCGATCTGCGGCATCAGCTGGTAGCGTTCGGCCGGCCGCAGGAACTCGGCGGAGTTTGCGATCCGTCCGCGCTCATCGGGCAACCGGATCAGGACCTCGAATGCCGGGCCGCCCTCCTGTCCACCGGTTGCGATAATCGGTTGCACCGCCAGTTCAAACCGGTCCTCGTGCAGCGCCGATTGCATCTGCCGTAGCCACTGGATGTCGCCCCGCTCGCGCGCGATTGCCTCGTCCCGTGCCGAATAAACGTGAACCTGCCCGCGGCCGCGCTGTTTCGCTACATAGCACGCGGAGTCAGCGGCACTCATGATGTCCTGCAAGGTGCCGCTGGTCTGCGTGATCTCGACGAGACCGATCGAAATACCAATGTTGAAAATCTTGTCCTTCCAGACGAATCGGTAGTCGGACACGGCGTTGCAGATATCCGCGGCAATCTGGCCGGCCTTTTCGATCGGGCAACCGATCAGCAATGTGCCGAATTCGTCGCCGCCGAGCCGGCCGACAAAGTCGGAATCCCGCACCTGGTCCTTGATCAGCGCCGCCACCTCGCGAAGCATGTTGTCACCAGCCAGGTGTCCGCAACTGTCGTTCACCGCCTTGAATCGGTCCAGATCCATGTAGCACAGGATGTGAACGCCCTCCTCGGTGTGCACGGCATCCATTGCTTCCTGCAGGCGCCGTTCAAACTCACGCCTGTTAATCAACGCCGTCAGCGGATCGTGCGTGGCCTGGTAACTCATCTGCCGGGTAAGGCCGCGAATCTCGCTGACGTCGTGGAAAACGACGACCGTACCGGAAATGCTGTTGCCCGGACCCTTGATCGGCGACGCGGTAATCTCGATCGAATGTTCGTGCTCACCGTCACGGCTCACCAGCAGCGCTCGCCGGCCCATATTGACCCGGCGCCGCATGGCGAGGCAGCGCTCGACCGGATCACCCAGCGAGCGCCGGTCTCCCTCATCGATCAGCGAGAAAATATCACTGATCCGTAATCCAGTAGAGCTGTCCCGGTCAGCGCCGGTCATGCCCTCCGCGGCGCGGTTCATGTAGTCGATCCGGCCTTCATTGTCGGTCGTGATAACGCCCTCGGAAATGGATTCCAGCGTGTACTGCGCCTGGCGTTTGCTGCGGCTCAGTGAGACTTCCAGGCTCTTCCGGTAACTGACGTCGCGCGCGATTGTCAGGATGACCTCGGTGCCGCGGTACTCAATGGTCGAACTCTGCGCCTCGACCCAGAGCCCCTGGTCATTGCCATTGATCAGCTGGATTTCGAGGCGACTCGGTACGCTTTGACCGGCAAGCTTTCTCGAAATGGTCTTGCGGAACAGGGCGCGGTACGCAGGCTTAACAAGGTCGGCAATCTGTCGACCTTCCAGCTGGTCCGGACTCAGTCCGATGAGGTTCGCGGCGCTGTCATTCGCCAGCAGAATCCGGTCGTCGTGTATCAACACAATCTCAGGGATTGTCCGCGCGAAATCGGCAAACAGGCGGTCCCGGTCGAGGATTTCCGCATCCCGATCGCCGATTGCATCAAACAGCTTGTTGACGGTCGACGCGAGTACTGCCACAGAACGTTCATCAGGAACGTCGAGGCGCCGGCCAACCGATGAGTCCGCCGATACTGCAACCAGTTCGTCATTCAGGAGCAGCAGGCGTCGTTCGAGGCGCCGTTTCGAGACAAGCGCCACGACCGCTGCAACTGTCGCAATCGCCAGCAAAACGGAGACGGCGACGACGACGACCCAGGCCATCATGTCAGTACCGCCTTTGCGAGGCGGTCTCTATTGGTGGTATTGCCGGCAGGAAAGGGTTCACAATAGAGAAAGCGCAACTTTCTGGCAGATTCCTTTCCGGCATTGCGACAGTGAAATGCCATGAGATAGTCATTTGTTATTATGCGCTCGGTCAGAATCAGCTGTGACGGAGAGACAGGAAACTGCCGAGCATAGTAATGTGTTCGGCCAAGGATATCGCAGCTGTAGCGGTGCACTGCAGCAATTCACCATAATTCGGGAATGCCTGGCACGGGCTCACTGACAGCCGCCGCGAAAACGGGCGGATTGCGGCAGTATTTATAATAAAAACAGGAGTTTACAGTATCTTGCGTAGCACCACTCTTCAATCCGCACGCCGTCACATGGTGGAGCAGCAGATTCGCACCGCCGATGTGACGGATGCCGGCGTACTGGCGCTCTACGACAGCATACCCCGCGATTTGTTTGTGCCGGCTGAGTACCGCCAGCTCGCCTATGCCGACAGCGAGATTCCGCTGGGCCATGGCGAACATATGATGGTGCCGATCGTCGAGAGCCGGATGATCCAGGCGCTCGATGTCGATCCGCGTCACGAGGTACTGGTTGTCGGCACCGGCAGTGGCTTCGTGACCGCCTGCCTCGCACGGCTCGTAAGCCAGGTTACCAGCATCGACATTCACAGTGATTTCGTTGACTCGGCGTCCGCGAAACTGAGGGAACTTGGCATCGACAATGTGTCGCTGGCCGTCATGGATGCCTGCCACGACCTTCC
>CAZLNH010000052.1:0-12103 GCA_964560775.1 uncultured Woeseiaceae bacterium
TGACCGCCGCAGGTTGCCAAGTCCAAAGAGCGCATTGCCCAGCAGCGCATCGGGCGGACCACCGAGCGATTCGCGGACGGCCAGCGCGCGCTCGGTCAGCTCGGTGGCCTGTTCGATGAATCCGAGCGCTGCATAGGAGGAGCCGATCACGCGCGTCAACGACGCCTGCACGGCCGGCTCGCTGGCAAGCTCGAGCTCGATGCGTTCGGCACCAAGATCCAGCAGCTCGCGCGCGGTGACCAACTCACCGAAGCTGCGATCCGGTGTGGCGCTCTCGAACAACTCGGTAAGGAAGGTCGAGACTTCCTCGGCGCGCCTCGCCTCACGCTGAGCTCGATCCCGCTCGGTGGCAAGTTCCGCCGTGTAGAAACCGGCCAGGGAGATCACGGCCAGCAGGCCAGCGGCTGCGGTCGCGACCACCTTGCGGTGGCGCACCAGGAAGCGCCGCAGGACATAGCCGGTGGAATCCCCGCGCGCAACAACGGGCCGCCGCTGCAGGTGACGCTCGACATCCGCGGCGAGCTCGGCGGCGCTGTCATAGCGACGCTCGGGCTCCTTATGCAACGCCTTGAGGATGATAGTGTCGAGATCGCCGCGAAGCGCGCGAGAGAGCTTCTCGGGCGTGCTGCCCAGTTGCGCCGGGTAGTCCTCGGCGCTGTCGGTATCCGGGTCACCATCTTCGCGCTCCAGCACTGCCTGCGATGGCCTTGGCGGCTCGCGTTCGAGTATCGCCTCTGCGACCGTGACCGGGTCTGACCGGCCAGTGGAAAAGGCGCCGTGCCCGGTCAGCAGGCGATACAGCAGGGCGCCGAGCGCATACACGTCGGTGGCGGTGGTGGCCGGTTCGCCGCGCAGCTGCTCGGGACTCGCGGTGTCGAGTGTGACGACGCGCGAGAGTTCGGCGGTCTGGTGTAGTGCCAGGGCGCTGGCGCGTTGCGGATCGATGAGCTTGGCGATGCCAAAATCCAGCAGCTTGGCTTCGCGCTCGGCCGTGACCAGTACGTTGGTTGACTTGATGTCGCGATGCACGACGAGGTTGCGGTGGGCATGGTGCACGGCGTCGCAAAGCTTTACCACAAGGCGCAGCCGTTCGGGCACCGAGAGACGGTGCTGCCGACAGTAAACGTCGATGGGCTTGCCATCGACGTACTCCATGACCAGGTAAGATTCGCCAGCTTCATTGACGCCCGCGTCGAGCAGTCGCGCGATGCCGGGGTGCTGGAGGTCGGCCTGCACCTGGCGCTCGGTGCGGAACCGCTGCTGCAGTGAGTCGCTGCCGGCGGTGGCAATCAGCTTGATGGCCACCTGGCTGTGATACTGCGCATCGTCCCGCTCTGCAAGGAAGACCCGCCCCATACCACCACGGCCGAGTTCGCGAACGATGCGATAGGGGCCGAACCACTGACCTGTCAGGAAAACTTCCGGGCTACCCGCGAGCTCGCCGCCGGCCAGCCGTTCGCGTGCCGCGCTGAGCGACGCGTCGAACTGATCGCGGGTTTCCGCTGCATGGTGCAGCAACGCTTCAACTTCCCGCAGAAGCGCTGCATCGCCGTCGCATGTGTCATCGAGATAAGTCGCGAGCTCGTCGCCGGACAACGCGGTCGCGGCGTGAAAAATTTCTTCTATGCGAGCCCATCGCTTTTCGCCGTCGGTCATGCGCGCATTCCTAGCCGTGACATGAAGGCCAGCCGAGGTATCCCCGCCGGAAAGGGAAAACTAGCTGAGTAGCGCCGGATTCACAAATGACGGAGAGAAATCATCAGTGGAGGGCGAAAAGCCTGCAGGGCCGCAACCTGTCGAGCTGAATTTGCGGAGAAAGTCTCCGGTCGTGCAGCCGGCAATGATCGCTAATGGCGTCGATCGCCGTGAGCCGCTACTCTTCCCGGGTATGGTTACACCCACCTCGTCAATGCTTGCCTGCCATCGCCTGAGAATCTGCGTGCCCGGCCGGTGGCTGGTCGACAATCTGGCGATGACCCTTTCCGCGGGGGAGTTTCTTGCCGTGCTCGGCCAGAACGGTTCCGGCAAATCCCTGACGCTGCATACGTTGGCCGGGCTGCGTGACCGTGAATCCGGTGACATAGAACTCTGCGGCCAACCACTCGATGCCATGAAGCGCATTGACGTGGCGCGGCGGCTCGCGTTGCTGCCGCAGTACACCGATGACGTGTTCCCCGCCACCGTATTCGACACGGCACTTGCAGGACGGCACCCGCATCTTCGCGCGCTGCAATGGGAAACCGCAACGGACCGCGACATCGCGCGGCGCAGCCTTGAGGCGATGGACCTTGCCGAGCTCGAGCATCGCGATGTCGGCACTCTGTCCGGCGGCGAGCGCCGGCGGCTTGCGATCGCCGAAGTACTGTCCCAGGCGCCAGACATTTACTTGCTTGACGAGCCCACCAATCACCTTGATCCGCAACACCAGCTCAAGGTGCTGCAGGAATTTGCGGAGCACGCCAGCGCCGGTGCGACTGTTGTCGCCAGCCTGCATGACGTCAACCTCGCGGCACGCTACGCGGACCGCTGCCTGTTGCTGTTCGGCGACGGACGCTGGAAACTTGGCGCGACGCGCGATGTGCTTAACAGCAGCTTGCTGAGCGAACTCTACGATACGCCGATGGAACCGGTTCCCTGGCGCGGCCGCGAGCTGTTTGTTGCGACGGGTAGCGCGCCCTGAGTTACGAGCTGACGTAGCCGCGCAATCTCTCGAGCAGCTGTGCATGAAGAGACGGATTCGCGGCCAGCACCGATCGTGTTTGCAGCGACGGCGTATTGCCATTCAAATCCGTAAATACGCCGCCCGCCTCGGTGACAATAATCGACAGTGCCGCGATATCGAGGATGTTCACATCTGATTCGATAACGGCGTCTATCTTGCCCGCGGCCAGCAGGTGGTAATGGTAGAAGTCCCCATAGCCGCGTATTCGGTCCGCGCGCGCAACTATCTCGCCGAGCGCCACCCATCCGTCGCCAGCCGCAAGTGACTTCAGATTGCCTGTGGACACGGCCGCGCGCCCCAACTCGGAAACGTTACTGACTGACAAAGGTACGTTGTCGAGCTTCGCGCCGTGACCACGAGCCGCAAACGCGAACTCGTCGAACATCGTGCCACTCGATACGCCGAGTACGATCTCGCCGTTGTGCATCAGGGCAATCTGGGTCGAGAAAAACGGATACTGGCGCACGAAGGCCTTCGTGCCGTCGATGGGGTCAACCAGCCAAAGGTATCCGCTGTCAGATGCGACCTGTCCTGTTTCCTCGCCGTAGAACCCGTGGTCCGGAAACGCGCCGAGAATAATGTCGCGTATGGCTTGTTCGCATTCGACGTCCGCCTGCGTGACGGGTGTCTGGTCAACCTTGGTCCGGACCGTGACGTTGCCGTGGAAATAGGCGCGGCTCAAATCAGCAGCTGCGCGTGCGGCCGCTTGTGCAACGTCCAGTTCATGCGCCAGCGGGGCGGGTATTACAGCAGTCACGTATCGAAGCTCCGGACAAAAACGGCACTATGACCGCCCGTACGCAGCGGCACAAGATCGATTCTTGACAGTGCCCGGTGCCAAACTTATTGTAGCCCGCACATCAGGTGAACCCGGAATGGCAAATTCCGGGTGAACGGGAAGCCGGTGAGGACCTTGTCCGAATCCGGCGCTGCCCCCGCAACGGTGATCGAGTTAACCCGTAGCCCCCGTCCGACGGACGGAGCCACTGCGACAAGAGCGGAATCCGCGACAGTCGTGGGAAGGCGCTACGGAACGGCTCTGTATCGCATCGGCGCGGCCGGCGTGATGGACGTCTCGTCCATTGCACTGTCCACGGCGATCAGTACAGGCCACTCGGAAGCCCGGAGACCGGCCCGGTGTAAACGCGAACGGCGCGGCGGGCGGGTGTTCGGGCGTGCCTGTCGGCAAATCGTCCTGAAATCCCCACGCAGCACCGGCGCATTTCGTCTGTCACTTACCGCATGCGGGCGGCATGCATCGGGGATTATCATGAATGTATCAAAAGCGCTCGTCACAGGCGCCCTGCTCACACCCTTCTCAACGATCGCGGCGGCGCCGGCATCGGACGATGTTATCGTCGTCACCGCAACACGCAGCGAGACTGCCATACGGGACGTCATCGTTCCGGTCACCGTCATCAACCGGCAACAAATCGAGCAGTCCGCCGCCAGCGACCTGTCGGAGCTGCTGCGCTTTGAAGCAGGCCTCGATATCGGGCGTAATGGCGGCCCCGGCCAGGCAACGTCGGTGTTCTTGCGCGGCACCGAGAGCAATCACACGCTGGTGCTCGTCGACGGCGTGCGCGTGAATCCGGGCACCATTGGCGGGGCGGCATTGCAGAACATCGCGCCGGAAGTAATCGAGCGCATCGAGATCGTCAAGGGCGCACGATCATCGCTGTACGGCACTGATGCGATTGGCGGCGTCATTAATATCATCACGCGGCGTGCTGGTGACGGCTACGCAGAAGCCGGCGTTGGCGGCGGCAGCTTTGCGACGCGCTCTGGCTATACGAGTTTTGGCGCCAGTTCGGACATAGGCGAATTCGGCGTTACGCTGAACTGGCAGGACACGGACGGTTATGCAATCCGCACCGACAGTCAGATCGAGCGCGGCTACGACAACCTGAGCATCAACTTATACGGCGACCGGCAGGTTGGTCCGGCGACGGTTGGGCTGCGGCACTGGCAGGCCAGCGGCACCAATGAATACATGGATTTTTTCCTGACGCCCGTCGACCAGGAGTTCCGCAACCAGACGAGCGCGCTGTCGATCGAGAATCCGTTTGGCGACCGCGCGCAGAGCAAACTGCTGCTGAGCTATACGGTCGATGATATTGACCAGAACCAGGCCGAGGATTTCGTCACATCAAAGCGGCTGGCCCTCGACTGGCAGTACTCGTTGCAACTTGAAAATCACGCGTTGGCGGCCGGCGTTTTTGCGGCCAACGAAGATGCAGAAGCCTTATCGTTCGGCTCCGGGTTTGACGAAGGCACGCGGACGCGCGCTTTGTTTGTACAGGACAGTTACACGAATGGTCGCCACCGGTGGTTTGCCGCCGGCCGCTACACTGATCACGAGACCTTCGGTAACGAGCTGACGTGGAATGCCGAGTACGCGTTCGACCTGAACGAGCAGTGGTCGCTGAGTGCAGGCCTGGCACATGCATTCCGCGCGCCCGATGCCACCGACCGTTACGGCTTCGGCGGCAACACAGACCTGAATCCGGAAGTATCGGACGAAATACAGGTTGCCGCGCGTTTCAGTCCGACGGCACGCCAGACGCTGCGGCTAGAATTGTACCGCAATGATATCGACGACCTTATCGAATTCGACAACAGTACGTTTATGTTGCGGAATATCAGTAAGGCCGAGATACGCGGTGTACAACTTGGTTGGCAATACCGCGGCGATACGTTCAGCGTTCGCACCGACATGGTCTCGCAGCGGGCCGAAAATGCCGCGGACGGCCGCCTGCTGCTGCGACGGCCCGAGCGCAGCATGACGGTGAACGTCACCAAAGAACTCGGCGAGCACGCGCTCGGCTTGTCCATGCTCGCGAGCAGCGAGCGCGAGGACGTCAACGGATCACTGCCCGGTTACGTGCTCGTCAACCTGACCGGACAACTGAAACTGAACCGACAATGGCAGCTTAACGGCCGCATCGAAAATGTGCTCGATACCGACTACCAGACGTCGGCGCCCTATGCGATGCAGTCCATCAGTGGTTTCGTCGAGCTCAGGTACCGCTGGCAGTAGCGGCGCGGAGCGTGCCACGGCGCGCGCCAAACAGACTACAATAGGCAGCCATTTAAGCGCATCGCACTCCGGGAGAACCATGGGTCATCGGCTCAGCAAGATCTACACACGCACCGGCGACGACGGCAGCACCGGGCTTGGCGACGGCAGCCGTGTGCCGAAGGACAGCGTGCGTGTTGAAGCGTATGGCACCGTTGACGAGGCCAACAGCGCGATCGGCACGGTGCTGGCGCACGCGTCGGTGCCTGATGCCGTGCGCAGTTGCCTTGTTGAAGTGCAGCACGACCTGTTCGAACTGGGCGGCGAACTCTGCATACCCGGCCACAGCGCTGTGACCGGCACAATGGTCGAGCGGCTGGAACACGAACTCGACGGCTTCAACGACGGCTTGCCGCCGCTCAAGGATTTCATCCTGCCGGGCGGTGGTCCGGCCGCTGCCGCTTGCCACATTGCGCGCACCGTGGTCCGGCGCGCCGAGCGCCGGGTATCAAGCCTGGCGCACAAAGAGGATGTCGGCGCTGATGTGCTCAGGTATCTGAACCGCCTGTCCGACCTGCTGTTCGTCATCGCACGCCGTCTGGCCCGCGAGGAATCAGGTCAGGAAGTCATCTGGAATCGGGATCGAGAAAGCTGAAGACGTAACTGCGCCGTAGCTCTGCGCTACATTCTGGGGGCGGGATTTTCCAGCCGCTTGCGGCCGACGGCGCGCCGAGATAGTACCGCGAAGATCCCTGGCGATCAGCGCAAGCGAACGCGCATGACCAGCTCGGCCAGTTTTCGGGAGCGCGCCTCGTCGCCCAGGCGCTGGTAGCGGAGCTGCGAACGGCGCAACTCGCTGCGAATCCGCAGCCGGAAAAATTGCCCGCCCGCCGGCGGTAGCTGGCGCATAACCAGGAAGGCCATGGGCGGCACGGCGACCAGCATGATCAGGGCCAGCAACAGGCCGTGCAGGTAGAAGGCCAGCACGGCGGTAACCAGCAGGTTCGCACTGGCAAGTAGTCGGCAGTCCCCCGCTTGCTTGGGGACGAGGTCAACGAGTGCCACCGCCTTCCCGCCGTCCCGCTCAAGCGACTGTTGCACGAGTCGCGCCGCGGTCGAAAGCCGATCCGACCAAGCCCACGCCATTGCGGAGCTGATCGCAGCGATCAGAAGAATGCTTTGGGTAATGGGATCCACGATTAACGCTCTCTGTGTGGGCAGGCAGCCGACCTCGCCGCCGAATGTATGATTATTGGCCCGGGTGGCGCGAAATAATGCCGACTGGTTAACACCAGTGTAATACCGTCCACCCGCAAGTGCTTAATGCCGCTCCTGACCGGCCAGGATATCCTGCCCCAACGCCGCCGGCCCGGTGCCGGTGAAGTAGCCCGGCAGCCCCGGACCCGCGCTAGAAAGTAGCCGCCTGTGATATTGCCGGCATCGCGCGGGGCTTCACTTGCAGCTTCACCAGGCCCAACCCGTGCGTCGCGGCCGGGACTATCAGTCGGGGGAACGCATCCCGGGAACTGGCACGCAATTTGCTAAAAGTAATAAACCGGGCCACGCACTGCTGGTGCAGCGGGCGGTCGAATGTGTGCCGAGAAAGGTAAATCCTGACATGACGAGTAAGAATTACGAGGCAAGCAGCCTGACCGAACTGCTGGACCAGATCGAAGAAACGGCGAGCGACAGCGACAAGGTGTCACTGGACACCGTCATGAACGCAATAGGCCGGCGATCGTTTGGCCCGATACTCGTACTCGTCGGCCTGATCATATTGGCGCCGCTGGTCGGCGACATTCCCGGCGTCCCGACGATCATGGCGCTGCTCATCGTACTTATCGCGGTGCAGGTACTGATGCGCCGCAAACATTTGTGGTTGCCGCGATGGATGCTGGAGCGCTGCGTCCCGAGCGACAAGCTCAATAAGGCCGTAAAGTGGCTGCGCAAGCCCGCGCGATTCATCGATGGCCTGTTACACCCGCGCCTGCAAAATCTCACCCATGAAATCGGCATGCAGGTAACGGCGGTACTTTGCATCATCATCGCGGCTGCTTTACCGCCGATGGAACTCGTGCCGTTCAGCGCAAACGCAGCCGGCATTGCACTGACAGCTCTCGGTCTCGCACTAATCGCCAATGACGGACTGTTGGCGATCGGCGCGGCCATCATCAGTGTCGGCACCATCGGCCTGGTCGTTTACACACTGTTCTTCTGACCAACCAATCCGGTTCTGCAGTATCGTATGCACCGGGCGATGTTTTCACGCCGGGAGCAATTGATGCGAATAATTCCGTTCGGCCCCGTTTCTGGATTGTGTGGCAATGGTTGACGACGAAAAGGACGGCGCGGCAGTGCGCTTTCCGCCACCGTTATTGCCGTTGGCGACGATACTTGCGGGTGTGGCCCTCGAACGCTGGTGGCCACTGGCGGTAGGGTTCGACCTGCCGGCGCCCGAACGCTACTGGGCAGGCGGCATTGCAATCGCCATCACAGTGCTGGTGCTGGGTTTGTGGCCGGTCGTAAAGTTTCGACGTTCGGGCCAGAGTGAACTGCCGTGGCGGCCGACACCGCTGATTCTTATCGACGGGCCCTATCGCTTTACGCGCAACCCGATGTACCTGCAGATGGTGCTGGTGTGCCTGGGGCTTGCGGTCATCCTTTCCAATGCGTGGATTCTTGCACTCACACCCCTGTGTGCGTGGGCGCTTTACTGGTTCGCGATCCGGCCGGAGGAAGCGTACCTGGAATGCAAGTTTGGCGATGGGTACCGGGATTACAAGCGTACCGTGCGGCGGTGGCTATAGGCATACGGCTGTCACGGCGAGCTCAGAACGAGGACCAGCCGCTCCATTCCATGAATCGGTACCGCCAGTAGCGGAGCCTGGAAGCATCGGCGAATGCCTCGTACGGCAGGCTGTAGACCCTGCCGGGTTCGTTGTTCCAGCGGGCGTCGAAGAATGCAGCCGCGTCGGCGAGCACCGGGGTTGCACCGCGCCCCCGGACCTGGACGCTGGTTTCCAGGTTCAGGTTGTCCAGGTTGCGGCGCGTGAAATTCGCCGACCCGGCCAGCAGCGTGCCGCTGCCATTCGCATGCTCCACGACTAGCAACTTGCCGTGGCATTGTTCGCCGTCAGTGTTGCACCAACGCACCGGAATACCGGCGTGATGCAGTTCCAGGGCCACCTGGCGGTTCGGGACGCCGTCTTTCTTCCGACCGAACGCGTCCCGGTTGGGGTCGAGCAGCACCCGCAACCGGGCGCCTCTTTCCTGTGCGTTCACCAGCGCGCGCACGATTGCGCGATGCGAGAGGTAGAACATCAACAGGTCCACGCGGTCGCCGGACCCTGTGCCGCCGATCATCTCGAGCGCCGCGTCGCGGATACGCGACTCCGTAAGTATGCGGACCTCCGCTCCACCATCTTCGTCCGCATCAGCCGCATGCGGCAGCTGCAATTCCGGGCCACCTGAGAATGTCGCCACCGCCAACTCGGTCTGCAGCAAGTCGATCGCAGCCGGTCCGCCGAAGTGGATGGCAACATTGTGGTGACGGCTGCTCGCGTCATGCGGATTGCCCGAAGTCACCAGCCCCGCCCATCCACCCGGGCCGTCCGCCACCAGCGTCTTGCGATGATTGGCCTTGAAGTTCAGCAACGCGAAGTAGGTCCGCAAGCTGACCGGCTCTTCCGCGACCGGGTTTGGCAACCATCCACCATCGGCGCTGTTGCCGAACCATTGACAGCAGATACGCCACAGCGCCGACCAGGTGACGTTGGAATCGCGCAACGCCCGGAGGCTTGTGGTGACGACCGGGATGCCGGCCGCCCGCAGGCCCGCGAACAACGGCTGCTCCACTCCACCATAAAGCGTGTTAAACGGGTCGGTGATCAGCAGTGCCTGCAGGCCGGGATCCCGGGTACGCCGCGCGATCAGCGCATCCACCAGCTCGCGGGACAGTGGCCGGTAACCGCCACCCGCCGCGCCGGCGAACGCGTTGATCAGGAAAAAATCGGCGACTACCAGCGACTCGGCCGATGCAATCATGGCCAGCGCCCGGTCAAAGATCTCATGTTGCGAGTGGCGCTGGCCGTGGCGATCGGTCCATGTGGTGTCGGCGAGGAACGCAATGTCCCCGGAGCTACGCCAGGGCGTGGCGACATCGAGGCCTTCCGGCAGCGGCTTGTACGAGTGGAAGACGCCTGTTGCAAGATACAGGGCCATCAGCCCGGCGGCCACCAGCAGGACTCTGCGCTTGATCATCGGGTAGCAACCCCTACGGAAGGGCATTGCAGCTCCATCTACGACTTACCGCGCTTATGGAGGGTGTTCAGGGCCTGGTCGATACGGTTCTTTGCCTGCTTCGTGATTCCGCCGCGCCGGTACTCGTCGATCACGTAGGCTTCCATTCGGTTGACGACTTCATCAAGGCCGCCTTCGGCGGGCAGTTTGACCGTCTGGCGATCACGCAGCGCGCCGAACAGGTCAATCCAGTTTTCAGTGCGCTTGCCATACGCCAGCACATCATAGAACTGCGGACCCGGCTGGCCGCTCTTGCTGTCAATGAGGCTAATGACCGCGCCGACCAGGGACACGGGCACCAGGAGGAGGTCGCGAAGGCCGTCGAGCACGAGCTTGAACTGGAATACGGCCGCATCGCGGATGAGCGATTGCCGCGCTGAGCGGGTGTCGGGTTCGTCGCGCATGAGGTCAGTCTCTGGCGGTTGGAGCGGGCAGGCCTATATCGTATCCTGTATTCCATCGGCGGCCCGGAGTTGATTGTCCAGGCTATACGGATCGCGGATCGGCAGGATGTGTATCGCAATCTTCAGTGATTCCGGTGTCGCTTGTAGCGGTGGTGGAATAGAGTACCGGGACTGTCGATCACCACGTTGCGCGACGGCCGTGTCAACTGGGCAGCGACCTACCTACCCGGGCGCCGGAATTCCGTAACGGCGAAGGAAGTGCAGTATCGTGTCAACGTCAGGACTCCGGGCAGTTGATCTCAGGCGGCGGGTTTCTCCAGCCGCTTGCGCATCAGGTGCGCTGTTGCGGGGCACAGCGCACTGAACTCGGTCGTTCCGGCAATCACCTCCGGCACGTCCGCACGATTCTCCGCGCTGTAGTTGTGGCGGGCGAAAAAACCGTCCGCGTCTATCGTCAACAACCACAGGTCCCGGATGCCGGACGCACGGGCGCGGCCCTCGAGTGCCTGCAGCAGCCGTGTGCCGAGACCCTTGCCGCGAGTCGCCACGTCAGTCACCAGCGATCGCAACAGCGCTGTCTCGCCGAATCGTTGCAGCCCTATCGCGCCTACCAGGCCGCCGCCCTGCGCCCCGGCCACTACGAATTCATGCAGTAGCTCGCTTCTCAGGTCGTCGATTGGCAACCCGGCATCCTGTAGTAAATCGCTGACAGCCTGCAGGTCCGTGCCCGCGGCGGGCCGTAATTTTACTGTTTCAGTCATTCGCACTCTCCGGGCCACGCTGTTCGCGGCCCTTTTGCAAAACCCGGCAGATCGCTTGTCCCGCCTCGACGAGTCGCGGCGTGGCGCGGGCGACCTGGTCAGCCGGGACCAGGAAATGGTTGCCATAACGATTGGCCGCCAGCGACGGCCATCGTTTCCAGTGTTCGAATGTGTCCTGCTCGCCGGTGTCCGCGGCGAGCAGGATCTCGGGATTTCGCTCGAGCACCGCCTCCTCCGACACCAGCGGCGCGAGGCCGCCAAGTTCTGCAAATACGTTGCTGCCACCACAGAGCTCTACCAGGTCACTGACGTAGTGATCCCCGTTCACCGTGTAGAGCGGCCGCCCGGACACCTGGTAAAACACCCGGATCGGGGCTGCATTCCGCCAGGTGTCCGACAGCCGGGCAAGTTCGGCGGCAAAATCCGTTGCCGCGCGTTCGGCACTGCCAGCCCGCCCCGTCAGTCCGCCGATTTGCCGCAATGCCGTTGCGACGTCATCCAATCCGCGGCTTTGCAGGACTTCCACGCGATAGCCGCGCTCGCGCAATTCATCAACCACCCGCGCGGGTGTGCCGCTTTGCCAGGCCAGCAACAGGTCCGGGCGCAGGAGCGCGAGCTGCTCCTGGTCAACCATGAATGCGTCGCCGACAATCGGTAATGCCCTGACAGCCTGCGGATAGTCACTGTAGGCACTGACGCCGACAAGCTTCTCGCCGGCTCCGGCCGCGAAAACGAGCTCCGCGAGATGCGGCGCCAGCGTGACAATACGCGTAGCGGGCGCTGCCGTATCGTCACCGGACACCTCGCCCGCCGGCGGCAGACAAGCCACAAGGGTGCCCAGTGCCAGCCACGCCAGCAGCGTTGAGATCCTGTTCACCTGGGGTCACTCCGCGCTTGC
>CAZLNH010000053.1:0-6366 GCA_964560775.1 uncultured Woeseiaceae bacterium
ATCAGGTCAAAGGCGTTCATTTTGGCGAGTGTCCGCTTTCCCGAGATGCGAAGGAACACGACGAGCGTAACGTAAGCCAGCACCCCGACGACCAGGGTCCGGAGCAGGCTGTCCCATCCTCCAAAGAGCATCTGATTGATACTGCTTCACCCCTCAAATCAACGGCGGGTCGCTGTCGCGTGATGGATGGCGATGAGCGGCTACTGCGTCGATGAATTTCGACGCGATCCCGGACGCGTTGGCGGTCTTCGCCAGCAGGATACCCGGGGCTTCGTCCACCGCCCCGACTCCTGCCATTTCCAGCAAATCCCGTCCGGCGCCAAAAGCCAGGATCGCTTTGCAGTGCCTGAAAACATCCTTGACGAACTCCATCGTATGTCCATTACCGGCCAGCGCTTCGATCGCCTTGGCTCCATCAGGCAACACCAATGCGTCGAACAGGACTCCCGGAGAATTCTCCATCGATTTGTCAGCTTCTATCTGCCCACCGCCATTGCCCGTGAACATACCGACCCGTGGCCCCACGAAGTGTACGACGGCACCCGCATCGGTCAGCGCGCTATTAAGGGTGGCGAGCGAGGCATGGTGGACTCCGTCCTCGACCAGCACGGCTATCTGACGGGTCCGGACACCGCATTCGCCAGGCAGTGCCATCAGCGACAACGCCGGAGAAACGGTTACCTCCGGCGGCTCCGGATCGGCGATGGCCTTTGGCATTGCATCGGGCGCTTCCAAGCCCAGTCCGGCCGCCACCTCCGCGGCCAGTTCCGGTGAAACGTTCACCAGCGAGGACAACATCCGCTTGCGTATCGCGGGGACTCCGACCTTGCTCAGCTCGAATCGGAATGCGGCTGCGATATGCGCTTGCTCAACAGCCGTCTGGCTGTCGTAGAACAATGTGGCTTGCGCGTAGTGTTCGGCGAACTTCTCCGGCTTGCCGCGGACTTTGTCTCCGGCGCTGGGGTCGGGAAAGGACACGAACCCTGATGTACCCGCCTGGAAGGGGCAGCCACCACCCAATGAATTTGGCTCATACGCGACGCGGCCACGGTCCAGCGCCTGGCGGTGCATGCCATCGCGCTGGTTGTTCTGAATCGGAGCAATCGGCGTATTGATGGGGATTTCATGAAAATTGGGGCCACCAAGGCGCGTTATCTGGGTATCTACATAGGAATGGATTCGGCCGGCCAGTAATGGATCATTGGAGAAGTCGATGCCCGGTACGATGTGCGCCGTGCAAAACGCGACCTGCTCGGTTTCCGCGAAGAAGTTGTCCGGGTTGCGGTTCAACACCATGCGCCCGACGGGTGTAAGTGGCACGAGTTCCTCCGGCACTATTTTGGTCGAGTCGAGCACATCGAAACTGAAACCTTCGGCTTGTTCCTCAGTAAATATCTGCAACCCGAGCTCCCACTCCGGGAATTCGCCGGATTCGATGGCTTCCCATAAATCACGTCGATTGAAATCGGGGTCCGCGCCCGAGATTTTCACGGCTTCATCCCAGACGAGTGAATGAGTTCCCTGGAGAGGCGTCCAGTGGAACTTGCAGAATACAGATTTACCGCGCTCATTGACCAAGCGAAAGGTATGCACGCCAAAGCCCTGCATCATCCGGAAACTTCGCGGTATCGCGCGATCCGACATCACCCACATCAGCATGTGAGTCGACTCCGGCATCAATGAGACGAAGTCCCAGAACGTATCGTGCGCGGACGCCGCTTGAGGCATGCCGTGATGCGGTTCCGGCTTGAGGGCGTGGACCAGGTCGGGAAACTTCATCGCATCCTGAATGAAGAAAACCGGTATGTTGTTTCCGACCAGGTCCCAGTTGCCTTCATCGGTATAGAACTTCACGGCGAAGCCGCGCGCGTCTCGCGCGGTGTCTTTCGAACCACGTTCGCCGGCGACTGTGGAAAAGCGCACAAACACTGGCGTGATCTTGCCTTTCTTTGCGAACGGTGCTGCGCGAGTGTATTTGGTGAGCGCGTCATAGGCTTCGAAGTATCCGTGTGCACCTGAGCCGCGTGCATGGACGATTCGTTCGGGGATACGTTCGTGATCAAAGTGCGTGATTTTTTCCCGCAGAATGAAATCTTCGAGTAATGATGGCCCACGCAAGCCGGCTTTCAATGTGTTCTGATTGTCTCCAATGCGAACACCTTGATTGGTCGTCAAATGTTGATCGCTGGCATCGACCCTGACCCGGTCGAGGGAAGCGACAGTTGCGTTCTCTCCGAGTGGTGCTGCGCCACCGGTTTTAGCGGTGCCGGTTTCCTCGGTCAGCGTACTGGCGGTCAACGCACTGGAGTCCGGCTCCGTCGTCTCGCCGGGCGGTGGCGCCACGGCGTTGTCGTGACCGTGCTCGAGCTTCTTGATTGTGTTGTAAGGCATTGCGGCGACAAAGTCGTCGCTCGCACTGGCTTTCTCCGCGACGATATCGTTGGTTTTGAGTACACCCGCGGGATTCTTTGCTGCTTTGCCGCCTTTGTTGCTTTTGCTTTTCGCCTGCGACGACCGAGCAGGTTTCTTTTTCCTGGCCATGGTTTTTCTCCGGGAGGGTGTCTTGTGCGCAGTAACGCCGCGCCACGCTCTGGCGCATGCCAGTCTCGATTATCACGCCGGTGATGAAAGCTATCTGTGCGGTGACGTACGCTGCGGCAGCAAACGTCGCGGATGGCCAGGTGCCAGCCAGCAGCGTTCGAGCGTGGCGCGTGCCGAGGCATTGGCCGCGCCGCCGGCGCCGCCGCACGACGTCAAGATCTGTGCGGTCCCGCGGCGTCGGGCGGGTCCTCGAGTGATGACGAGGAGGAACGGAGAATCGGGCCGAAGCAGGTAGGCTGCGGCCCGCACGGCTTCTACGCTCCGGACTCCTGGTCCCCGTCAGTCAGGAGATTTTCCCCTGGGGTCCAGGACTGGCGAGCCTGTTCTTTAATTTCCCCGGCTTCACTTTGCAGGCCGGCTTCCGCGCTGGTCGAGACAGCTTCGGGCTCCGCGTTTCGTTTTGCTTTACCTGGTTCGTCAGGTTTTTCAAACTTTTCGCTTTCGATCATGCGTACAGGTACGCCGTGCGGGAAGGTGACTTCGCGGGCCTCGTCCGGCAGTGAGATTGCCGAATCCTGGAAAGCCCGCTTGACAAAGCGAATGACGGACGATTTCACCTTCAGCCAGCTGTGCTGGCCACCATCGAGCCAGAAATAGACCCGCAGGTTTACCGTCGACGGTCCAAGGTTTTCCACGAGCACCAGGGGCTCGGGGTCTTTCAAAACGGCTGGGTGTTCAGCAAGTACCTTCAAGGTGACTTCCTGGGCAAAGGCGATGGAATCGTCATAGCCGATACCTACAATGAAATCCTCGCGGCGATTGGGATTGCTTGTAAAGTTACGGAGCGTGCTCTTAAAGACTGTTGAATTGGGGACTTGCACTTGATTGCCGTCGAGTGTCATCAGAACGGTCGTACGCGCGGTCAGCCGCTGAACGAAACCCGTGACGCTCGCCACCTCTACCAGATCGCCCTCGCGAAACGGTTGCTGCAAACTCAGGAAGAGACTGGCGAGAAAGTTCTCGGTGATGTCGCGGAAGGCGATTCCGAGGACCAAGCCAATCAGGCCCGTGCCGCCCACCAGCGTGAGCGCGAGTTGGGTGAGCCCGGCGATACGCAGCACAAGGTACAGACCAGCTAGCATTACAAGGATTCCGCCAGCCCGAGCCATAACTTCGCGCAACAGCTGGCTGCCGGATCGCGCCACAAGCCTGCGACGCAGTAACAGAACCATTAACCTGGCGAGCATCCAGGAGACAGCGATGATGATCGCTGCCACCACGATCAAGGGCAGCAAGCGAACGAATGCGCGTGTCAAATCATTCAATACCTGGAAAGTTGGATCGAAATTCCAAACCGAACCGGGGGCCACTTCGATTTGATTGACGACGGCAATTACGCCCTCTGTATTCCTCGCCAGGTCTCCAGCCCATTGCCGGGATTCATCGTTGTCCGTCGCTCCTTTCAGGTAAACGATCCCGTCCTCGACTGTGACTCCCGGCTCGCCGAACCAGCCTGTCGTTATCAGAATGTCTGTGAGTCGCCGCTTGATGTCGCCGTCCTTGGCAATGGGTTGGACATCGACTTTACCGGGAGACTCGGGTTTGCCGTCCGGCACATTCGCCGGTATCGGCTTGTCTTCGCCGCCCGGCTGCTGTGCAGCAGCTGAGATGCACGGGAAGACTGCGCAGCACAGGAATATGGCGCAAATTAGTCGGGCAGGCCGAAACCCGGCAAACTCGGAGGTCCGATCTTCGTATCGCGGCTGGCTACCGGGCGCGAATGAAGATGGACCGGTTCGTGCTGGAAAGGCTGATCGAACTCCGGCACGACGCGGCCCATCTCGGGGTGATCGCCCCAATGTTTTATTCCGCCCGCGCCGACTCGCGAACCTCATCGTACTTTTTCGCGGCTTTGGACTTCGCGGCATCAATGCTGCGATCGCTCGCTTCGCCGAACATGTCGTCCTCCATTTCGGACGGCGGTACCAGCGCACCCAGGGCAGCACCGATCGCGATGCCGAGGCTTCCCGCAATCAGCGGTTGGTCACGATAGAAGTGCACCAGGCTTTCGCGGGCGTTCTGCGCTGACTCCTTCACGTGCGCGGTAGCATCGTGCATGCGATCGCCTGCCGCTGCGGCCTTTTCCCGCGATTTCGCAGCGGTATCGCCAAGGGCGTCCTTGAAACTGTGTCCGTCCGCGTCGGTGCTTGCATCGTGTATGCCGTAGCCGTGAGCCGCGCCATTCTTCCCGGACGACATCATCAGCCAGGAGATTCCGATGCTTGTAAGGATCATCGGCATCGGGTTGTTCTTCACCTGGGCGCCCAGGTTGCGGCCGAATTCGCCGCCGTGCTCGCGCGCCATGCCGAGTGCCTGGTCCATGAGTTCGCCCGGCGAAAGCCGATCAGACAACGCGCTCGCGGTCCTGCCGAGGCGGGCGCGCGCCTGATCGACTTCGCGCTCCAGCTGATCCTGGCTTTTCGTTCCGTTTTGTCGATCGTCGTCGCGGCGAATGTCGTCGCTGCGGGTTTCGGTCGCATTGTTCATTGGATTGCCCTCTTTAATGTCTCTTTATCTTTCTTCGCGGACTCCAGCGTGCGCTCCGGCACCATCGAGCTCGCGCTCATCGTCTCCTTGGCCGAACGGACCATCAGGTAGCCGACCAGGAGCGCTGCCGCGCCGACGATCAGCGCTGCGAGCCACGGGTCCACGACGTTGCTGAGCCCGTACACCGCGCTCATGAGCAGCACCACGAGCCCCGCCATGGCGATGGCAGCGCCCGTCGCGATCGCACTCATCGCTGTTTGCACTTCCGAGACAGTTTCCCGGACTTCAGATTTCGCCAGCTCGATTTCTTTGCCGAGCAGCGTGGACAGGTCCGTGGCGAGGTTACGAATCAGATCGGTAATCGATTCGGCACTGCGATCGCGGCTTGCCGTTGACGCCGGTGCAACCGGCGCGATTTGGTGGTCCTGTTTCATAGCATCTCCCTCTCGTCACTGCTGCGCGGGGCAGTCGATGTCGTGTGCGTTTCCGTCATGTCCCGTTCGCGCCGATGCACCGGAGTGCCGGTCGAGACGTCTTCATCCCGGAAAGTGCCATCGTCTCGGTAAGCGTTGTTATCGTCGTGGTGGTCGCGCTCCGCGCTCGCCTTGAAGAACCGTGACAAGCCAAAGCCGACTGCAATGCTGCCGAGCACGAACAGTGCGGGATTGTTCCGAGCCAGGCGCTTGGCATCATTCGCCAGCTCATCGACGCTGCGGCCTTCGAGCTGTCCGGCCGCGTTTGCGAGGTTGCTGCTCAACTCGCGCGCATAACGCGCCAAGCCTTCGCGGTCGTGATCGTCGAGATTTGATGCCGCTGCATCGATGGCATCCGACAGGGCGTTCGCCTCATTCGCGAGCCGGTGCTGACCGGCTTCGGCCTTCTCGCGCGCTTGGGCGCCCACTTCGCGCTTCACCTCCCGGGCGTCTTCTTTAATTTTCTGTTTCGTCGTCCCGTTACCGGCGTCGTCGGGCATGCTGCCCGCGCTGCGATGATTGGGATCTGGGTTCGATGGTGTCATTACACACTCCTCGGCATTCAGTTGAATGCTCGCTCTTCACTGATAATAGTTGTCGTTGGTCACTGCTATCACAGTGCACCGTCGTGAATGCTAAAGGAGAGACAAATTGCATTCGGTTCGGTGGCGCACTAAAAAGTCCAGCGCTCGCACCCTGTTTCTTCCATGGCGTCGATGATCGCCTTCACTTCGTTGCGTTTGAGCAGGAGACGGACGCTCTGCGAGAGCAGGTTCTCGGCGTGTGCGCAAGCGGCCCCAGTCGC
>CAZLNH010000054.1:0-6061 GCA_964560775.1 uncultured Woeseiaceae bacterium
GACCGGCGTCAGGTAGAACACACCGAAGGAAATCTCGTTGCCAGTCAGCGCATCGAGCGCGCCGACCACGGCCAGCGTGCCGCACGACAACAATGCGACCACGACTCTCGACAACTTCGCGGACGTCAGGCGCTGGCCAATAGACATGGTAGCCACTCTTTCATGTACTCTGCGCCGATCCAACTGCCATTACTTCACCTTGAGTGCCAGGGCGCTTCGATTCGGCGGCGGAGCGGCGAGCATCAACGGCGGCCCATAAGCCGGCCATGTTCGATCTTGATGCAGCGGTTCATAACGACCGTGATGCCGGCCGCACGCGCCCGTTCGGCCGCCTTGGTGTCGGCAATGCGAAGTTGCAGCCACAGTGCCTGAACTCCTTTGTCCTTCCCGAGCGCGATAACCTCGTCAACGATGCCGGGTACGGCCTCAACTTTGCGGAAGACATTGACCAGGTCGAACGAGTGCGGAATATCGGCGAGCGCGCTGCAGGCCACTTCGCCAAGGAGCTCGTCGCCGGCGATAGTCGGGTTCACGGGTATGACGCGGTAGCCGTTTTGCTGCAGGTAGCGCATGACGCCGTGGCTGTCGCGTGCCGGGTCGTCGCTCGCGCCCACCATTGCGATCGTGCGGCATTCGGTGAGAAGGCGGCGCAGGCTGTCGTCGCTGTACTGTTCGTCGACGCTTGCCATCGTGCACCCGGCAGATGATTGGGATCAGTAATATAACAGAGTCGTGGCCCTCGACGCAGGCGCCTCAGGCCGCGCGCGGCATATGGCAGAACCCTGCTATCGGGTCCTGCGCGCCGCGGCGCGCGGCCATATAGCTGCAAGTGGCCCGGCCACAGGTTTGCTCGCGCCGCCGCTGCGACTATCATGCGGGTCCCTGCAGCAATCGGCGAACGCCATGCCTGGACGCTACTTTGAGGAATTCACCGTCGGTCAGCGCTTCGACCACGAGATCCGCCGCACGATTACCGAAGCGGATAACGTCTGGTTCAGCGCGCTGACGCACAACCCGCAGCCGCTGCACATCGACGCGGAATTCTGCAAGACAACGGAGTTCGGCAGGCCGCTGGTCAACAGCTGCCTGACGCTCGCCTTCATGGTCGGTATTTCGGTCAACGACACGACAGTGGGCACAACCGTGGCCAATCTCGGCTGGGATGACGTGCGGTTCCCCAAGCCGCTGTTCCACGGCGACACGATCCATATCCAGACTGAAGTGCTCGAACTGCGTGACAGTAAATCCCGGCCGGACAACGGTATCGTCGTCTTCGAGCATCGCGCCTATAACCAGCACGACGAGCTGGTCGGCACCTGCAAGCGCTCGGCGCTGATGATGCGGCGGCCCGCGTGAACCGCAGCTACCTGTTCGTGCCGGCCGACAGTGAGCGCAAGCTTGCCAGGGCGCGCGATGCCGGGGCGGATGCGCTTATCCTGGATCTCGAAGATTCGGTGGTCGCGGCGTCACGCCCGGCGGCGCGGGAGCTCGCGGCCGCGTATTTGCGGGAGGGCGCGGACTGCGAATTGTGGGTACGTATCAATCCGTTGACGACCGGTGATGCGATGCTCGACCTGCGCGCCGTCATGTCGGCTGCACCCGCCGGTATTGTACTGCCCAAACCGCGCGGCGCCGACGACGTTGTGCGGCTCGCCAAACTGCTGGATGCACTGGAAGTCGAACACGGCCTGCCGAACGAACGGACGGCGATCATGCCGATCACGACGGAACGACCGGCGGCCCTGTTCGGCCTGCACGAGTACGCCGGCTCGAGCGCGCGGCTCCGTCTGATGACATGGGGCGCCGAGGATCTCAGCGCCGTGCTTGGTGCCAGCGAAAAGCGCGCCGCGGACGGCAGCTGGCTGCCGGTGTTCGAACTGGCGCGCAGCCTGTGCCTTCTTGGCGCGGCGGCTGCCGAGGTCGCGCCGGTCGATACCGTCTACACGGATTTTCGTGATGAGGATGGTCTTGCGGCCAGCGCGGGTCGTGCGCGGCGTGACGGCTTCAGCGGCATGCTGGCGATACACCCTTCGCAGGTGCCGGTCATCAACTCGGCGTTTACACCGAGTGCTGACGAAGTTGCGCGCGCGAAGAAAGTCGTCGCGCTGTTTGCAGACAATGACAAGGCTGGCACACTGGCGATGGATGGCGAAATGATCGATCGCCCGCACCTCACGCTGGCGAAGCGAATACTCGCGCTGGCTGAAACGGCCGCCGCACGCTGAGACCGACCCGCTATTAGTGACCAACAGGACGGATCTATGAGTAAAACCTACGACGTCGACAAGGAAACCGCGTCGCGTGCCTGGCTCGACAAGGCGGGCTTCGATGCGATGTACAAGCGCTCCGTCGAGGAGAATGAAGACTTCTGGGCGGAACAGGCCGGCAACATCGACTGGATACGCCCGTTCAGCAAGGTCAAGGACGTGTCTTTTGCCAGAGACGACGTGCATATCCGCTGGTTTTATGACGGCTCGCTCAATGCCTGTTACAACTGCGTCGACCGCCATCTCGACAAGAAGGCCGACGATGTCGCCATTATCTGGGAAGGCGACGATCCCGACCGCGATCTCAGGATCACCTACGGCGAGTTGCACGAGCGCGTCTGCCGCTTTGCCAACTCACTGAAGGCGCTTGGGGCCAAAAAAGGCGACCGCATCACGATTTACATGCCGATGATCCCGGACGCCGCGGTTGCGATGCTGGCCTGCGCACGTATCGGCGCCGTTCACTCGGTTGTATTCGGCGGGTTCTCACCGGACGCGCTTGCCGGCCGCATTGCCGACTGCGAATCCAATATCGTCATCACGGCCGACGAGGGCGTGCGCGGCGGCAAAACCATTCCGCTCAAGGCCAACGTCGACAAGGCGGCCGCCAACAAACAGGTGACGACGCTCGACAAAGTGCTGGTCGTGCGCCACACCGGCGGTGATATCGACTGGCACGAAGGCCGCGATGCCTGGTTGCATGAACTCGCGGAAACCGTCGACGCCGACTGCCCGTGCGAGGAAATGAACGCAGAAGACCCGCTGTTCATCCTTTACACGTCCGGGTCAACGGGCAAGCCGAAAGGCGTGCTGCACACGACCGGCGGTTACCTCGTCTACACGGCGATCACGCACAAGTTCGTCTTTGACTACCATCCCGGTGACGTCTACTGGTGTACCGCCGATGTCGGCTGGGTAACCGGGCACAGCTACATCGTCTACGGTCCGCTGGCCAATGGCGCGATCACGCTGATGTTCGAGGGCGTGCCGACGTATCCGTCCGCGTCGCGCTTCTGGCAAGTCTGCGACAAGCACAAGGTCAATATCTGTTACACCGCGCCGACCGCCATACGTGCATTAATGCGCGAAGGAGACGGGCCGGTTACAAAGACGTCGCGCAAGAGCTTGCGACTGCTCGGGACGGTTGGCGAGCCGATCAACCCGGAAGCCTGGGAGTGGTACTACCATGTCGTCGGCGACGAGCGCTGCCCGATCGTCGACACCTGGTGGCAGACCGAGACCGGCGGCATCCTGATCAGCCCGCTGCCAGGCGCCACTGCGCTGAAACCAGGATCCGCGACCAAACCGCTGTTCGGCATCGAGCCGGCGATCGTAGAAAGCGACGGCAAGGTGCTCGAAGGCGCCGCCGAGGGCAACCTCGTGCTGACCGACAGCTGGCCCGGCCAGATGCGCACGGTCTACGGCGACCACGAGCGCTTCGTTGAAACCTATTTTTCGACCTTCAAGGGTACGTACTTTACCGGCGACGGCGCGCGGCGCGACGAAGACGGTTACTACTGGATCACCGGTCGTGTCGACGATGTCCTCAATGTTTCCGGCCATCGCATGGGCACGGCGGAAGTCGAAAGCGCGCTCGTCGCCCATCCCAAGGTTGCCGAAGCCGCCGTCGTCGGTTATCCGCACGATATCAAGGGGCAGGGCATTTACGCCTACGTAACGTTGATGGGTGGCGTTGACGCCAGTGACGAGTTACTGAATGAACTGCGGCAATGGGTGCGCAAGGAGATCGGGCCTATTGCATCGCCGGATTTGATCCAGTGGGCGCCCGGCCTGCCGAAAACCCGTTCCGGCAAGATCATGCGGCGCATCCTGCGCAAGGTGGCCGCGAACGATTACGACAACCTGGGGGATACGTCGACGTTGGCGGACCCCGGGGTTGTTGATGACCTGGTGGGGAATCGCCGGAATCGGTGAGGTTTGCTGCGACCCGTGAACCGGTCGTTGCGAGGCCGCCGAAGGCGGCCGTGGCAATCTCGTACAGGTTGGCAGAGTCACGAATTTCACGAGGTCGCCACGTCGCTGCGCTCCTCGCGATGACGGCGTCGCTGCGCTCCTCGCGATGACGGCGTCGCTGCGCTCCTCGCGATGACGGCGTCGCTGCGCTCCTCGCGATGACGGCGTCGCTGCGCTCCTCGCGATGACGGTGTCGCTGCGCTTCGCGCGTTGACACCGTCAATCAGGCGGCTTTGCCGTCGCCTCGTTCGCTGCGCTTGTATTCGGCCAGGTGGCGTTCGTAGGAGCGCACGAATTCCTCGCCGACCTGGTGTGGCAGCGGGCCGTTGCCGGATTGGGTCATGACCGGGTAGAGGTCGCAGTAAAGCTGCCAGTACTTCAGTTTGGCGAAGGAATTAAAGAGCGGCTTGCGCGGCAGGTTGCGGTCGAAGCTCTGCTGCAGTTCTTCCGGGTCCAGGCGGTCTGTAAAGTCCCGGAACGCCGTGATCATCGCGCCGAGCATTGCATCCTGGTGGAAATTGAGGTCGCGGCAGACTTCGCGCACGCTGTCGAGCGGGCCCAGGTATTCGCCCGGCCGGCCGACCAGCAGTTGCTTCATCGAGTCCGTCGTGTTGGCCGAGATCTTCAGCGGGTTGTTGTGGCGTGGCAGTACGGTCGTCTGGTCAAGCCGGAACATGCTTTTCAGGTTCGCGCGGCTCGCGAGCATTTCCGAGATGCCGGCGACGAACTCGTGCAGCACTTCACCGGCGTTTTGCATGACTTCGTGCGCATCCACCGAAGGGTGCAGTTCCGAGCGATCGATACCGGCTGCCGTCAGGAACGTTTGCAGCAAGGCTTCGTTGTCGTCGCCTGTGGCCGCGGGCTTTTTCTGCAGCCCGGACTCGTTGGCCGCCTTCGCGGCAGCCCGCTTGCGGTTGGCGGTTTCCTCGGCCTTTTTGGTGTGATCCATCTTGGCGGTGCCGAACAGCGTCGAGTGGAACGCATCGCCGCCGGTAATTTCCTCTTCATCAAGCAACTGGATGCCGGTCTTGATCGGTTCCTCGGGTACCATCAGCTCGAGTTCGCCCGAAAACGCGCGATTGCCGGACTGCGCCGGCATTTCGAGGCCCTCACCTTCGTCAATCTTTACTTCGAATTCGAATTCACCCATGCGCAGGCGGTCGCCGCTGAACAGGCGGCGAGGGTGGCCCTTGCCGAGCGGTTCTGCCTCGTCGTTGATAAAAACGCCATTGGTGCTGATGTCGGCCAGGTAGTATGAGCCGCTCTGGAAGTCAATCGTCGCGTGACGGCTCGATATAAAGCGTTCGGTGTCCGGCAGGATCCAGTCATTGCGCAAGCCGCGTCCGATAGTGCCGCCGTCCGCGCGGAACTCGCGCGTGGCGTCATCGCCCATCAGGTCCTTGTGATAACTGACGATTTTCAATTGCAGGGGCATACTGGGCTTTCCACGGGTCGCTGGCGGGCTCGGTCTGGATCCGGACCCATCGGAGCTGCCAGTGTGCCGCGGCGGCACGAAAAGTGCTGCCGAGCAGTTCACATTAATGGACGGGTATTCGGAGGAAAACCGCGTCTTTCCAAGGCCCCGACGTCACTGCGAGGCCGCCTGCGGCAGCCGACGTCACTGCGAGGTCGCCTGCGGCGGCCGACGTCATTGCGAGGCCGCCGCAGGCGGCCGTGGCAACCTCGCTCCGATAGGCAGAGCGGCCGGCCGTCCGAGATCGCCACGTCGCTTCGCTCCTCGCGACGACGGGACGTTGCAGTGCCGCGTCGCGACGACGAGGCCCTGCAACGTCCCGTCGGTTACACAACCCACCCCCCCC
>CAZLNH010000055.1:0-25251 GCA_964560775.1 uncultured Woeseiaceae bacterium
CGCACCGGCCTGTATCGACAGCCGCCCGGCGACTTCGCTCATCGGCGTCAACAGGGGTAAAGAGCCATCCCTGGCCGTGACGGTTTCATACGCGATCGCCGTCGTTCCTGATTCTATGAGGGCGGCGGCCTGCTTCGGGTCCGCTGCCAGGTGCAGGTACGTGAAAAGGACCTGGTTCTTCCTCAGCATGCGGCATTCCTCGAGCTGCGGCTCCTTGACCTTGACGATCAGCTCCGCTGCGTCGAACACCTCTTTCGCGGTATTGACGACGCGTGCGCCGGCCGCCTTGTAGTCGTCATCGGTCATGCCTATGCCCGCGCCGGCATTGGTTTCGACGATGACCTCATGGCCATCATTCACCAGTTCCCGGACGCCGGCCGGAACCATGCCGACGCGGTATTCGAGAATCTTGATTTCCTTCGGTATGCCGACTTTCATGCTGGATGCTCCCCACCCGTGATAATTACCGCGCAGGATACTCCCCCGATGCAGCAATTGGATTGCTGAATCAGTGACTTAATGGGTTATCTGTGGCATCTTCTGCGATCCTATTGGCTTTCTACGCAACTTTCTGCCATGTCACTGGACCGCTTCGACCGCGCCATCCTGTGCGCACTGCAAAGGGACGGCCGCATCAGCAATGTGGAGCTGGCCGGCCTCGTCAACCTGTCCGAGTCCGCCTGCCTGCGACGGGTCCGTGCCCTCGAGGCCAAGGGGCTGATCGAGCGTTACGTCGCGCTTCTGAACCAGAAAGAGGCCGGGCTCTCCGGGAACGTCTTTGTACACATCGCCCTGAACCGCGAAGAGCAAAGCGAGCTCGCCGCTTTCGAGAAAGCCGTGCAGGCGCTGCCGGAAGTCATGGAGTGCTACCTGATGACCGGTGAATTCGACTACCTGCTGCGCGTCGTCGTCTCGGACATGGCCGACTTCGAGCGCGTGCACAACGAGTCGCTGACGCGCCTGCCCGGCGTCGCGCGCGTGAACTCGAGCGTTGCCATTCGAACGGTCAGGAAGACGACCGAATTGCCGCTGGCTGAACCGGCAGTCGTTAACAGGCGCTGAGTCGCATGCATTTTGACACGACCTTGCGCGGACCGTAATCTGGCTTGCCATTCCTGAAGCAGGATCGCGCCATGCGCCCGGCCGAGACTACCGGTCACGCACGCTCTTCCCCCGAAACGCTCGCGGAGTACTACACGCGGGTACGAGCGCTGACGCCCGCCTTGTGCCACGGACTCAATACCGAGGACTACGTCGTGCAAAGCATGCCCGACGTCAGTCCGGCGAAGTGGCATCTCGCGCACGTAACATGGTTCTTCGAACGCTTTGTGCTCGAGGCCTTCGTTCCGCAGTACCGCCGCTATAACGAGCAGTACCACTACCTGTTCAACTCTTATTATGTGTCCGCTGGCAACATGCATGCACGCGGGCGTCGGGGCCTGCTGTCTCGCCCGACCGTCGATGAAGTTCTCGCCTACCGCCGGCATGTCGACGAGCACATGCGCGCACTGCTTGACCAGCGTGCCGATGTTGCGAAATTTGCAGAGCGTGTGACACTGGGTCTCAATCATGAGCAGCAGCACCAGGAATTGTTGCTGACGGACATCAAGCACGTCTTTTCCTGCAACCCGATGCTGCCGGCGGTTAATTCGGAGCTACCGGTACCGCCGACGCGTGATGCATCACCGCTTGAGTTTCATAGCGGTACCAGCGGCGTGCAGACGATCGGTGCCAGTGGTGACGGATTCTGCTTTGACAATGAAACGCCGCAGCACACGGCGTTGCTGCATCCGCACGACATTGCCTCGCGTCTCGTCACCAACGGCGAGTACCGCGAGTTCATCCGCGACGGCGGCTACACGAACGCCGCGCTGTGGCTGTCAGACGGCTGGGCAGTCATCAACGAACGTGGCTGGCAGCGGCCACTGTACTGGAACGACGATCTCGACACCGAGTTCACGCTTGGTGGCTCGCGCCCGCTGGATGTTAATGCGCCCGTCGTACACGTCAGCTACTACGAGGCGGATGCCTACTCGCGCTGGGCCGGTGCACGCCTGCCGACAGAAACCGAGTGGGAGGTGGCCGCCCGCATGCAACCTGTCCGTGGCAACTTTGTCGACGACGGCTACTGGCATCCGGCGGTCGGCGATGGCCAGTTTTTCGGCGATGCGTGGGAATGGACTTCATCGGCCTACGCACCGTATCCCGGCTTCAAGCCGCTTGCAGGCTCCCTCGGTGAATACAATGGCAAGTTCATGTGCAACCAGGTGAGCGTGCGCGGCGGTTCCTGCGTAACGTCGCAGGATCACATACGCGCCAGCTACCGCAGCTTTTTCTATCCGGATGCGCGGTGGCAGTTTCTCGGCATTCGCCTGGCGCGCGACACCGGGTAACGCTGATGGCAGAGCAGGCACCCGGGCTTGAACTGACCGAACAGGACGGCGAAAGCACCAATGATCTGGCTGAGATCCTCGCGGGATTGAGCCGTGACCAAAAAACGTTGTCACCCAAGTTTTTCTACGATGAGCGTGGCTCACAACTGTTCGAGCAGATTACCGAACTGCCGGAGTACTACCCGACTCAGACTGAACTCGACATCATGGAAGACAACATCGACGAGATCGCGCGGCTGATCGGCCCGCAGGCGAGCATCATCGAGTTTGGCAGCGGCTCGAGCACAAAAACCCGGATGCTGCTCGAGCACGCCATCGACCTGGCAGCGTATGTGCCAGTCGATATTTCGCGCGATCACCTGCTTGCATCGGCCAACACGCTGGCGGAGGAGTTTCCCGATATCGAAGTATTGCCGGTTGCCGCCGACTTCACGCACCCGTTTGAACTACCGAATCCACGCATTACACCGGTTAGAAACATCGTTTATTTCCCTGGCTCTACGATAGGCAACTTCACACCTGCCGGCGCGCACGCGCTGCTCGAGGTCATGCATACCGAAGCCGGCGACGGTGGTGCGCTGTTGATCGGTGTCGATTTGCAGAAGGATCCGGCTGTGCTTGAACAAGCCTACAACGACAGTGCCGGGATTACGGCACAGTTCAACCTGAATGTGCTGCAGCGGTTAAATCACGAGTTTGGCGCTGACTTTGATACGTCACGGTTCAGGCATGTCGCGTTTTATAACGAGGCGCTCGGTCGTGTTGAAATGCACCTAGAGAGCTCAGGCAAGCAGCGCGTCACCATCTCTGACAAGCAGTTTTTGTTTCGCGACGGTGAGACAATCCATACCGAGAGTTCGCACAAGTACACGCTGAAGGGCTTTGCAAAAGCCGCCATGCGGGCTGGTTTTGAAGTGCACACGGTGTGGACGGACGCGCGGCAGTACTTTTCAGTGCAATACTGCGTCCGGATGACGGGTTAGCACTACCCGTCATCGCGAGGCGCAAAGCGCCGTGGCGATCTCGTAATGATAATGGCTCTGCCAATCGGAACGAGATTGCCACGCCCTTCGGGCTCGCAATGACGGGTAGGTTGCGGGCTCGCAATGTCGGTGCCTTTATTTGGTCGGCACGTATTCCTTCGGCTTCGACGAACCTTCACCGAAAAAGAACTTCTCCATTTCGGTGACGAGGAACTTGCGGGCTTCCGGTTCGATCGGTGTAAGGCGGTACTCGTTTATCAGCATCGTCTGGTGCGCGAGCCACTGCTGCCAGGCCTCTTTGCTGACGTTCTCATAGATGCGCTGGCCAAGGTCGCCCGGGTACGGCAGGTACTCGAGCCCTTCGGCTTCCTTTTTTAACAGTACGCAATGGACAGTTCGTGACATTCAGCCGGGACCTGTATTCGCCAAGTGTTCGATAAGTTTCCTGACCGGGGCGGCCAGTCCGACGGCGGGCGCATCATCCAGCGGATACCAGCGACCGTCGCGGTCCGTCACTGTACTTGATGGACGCGAAATGCGCACCTCGAGCGGCTGTATGTCCAGATCGTAGTGGCTGAAACTGTGCGAGAGCGCCGGCCAGCGCCGGAGGTCCAGTGCCGTGGCGTTCAGGTGGTCGGCCAGCCAGCCGTCAATGGCGTCTTCGCCGTCGATTTCCGGCAGGCTCCACAACCCGCCCCAGATACCGCTGGGCGGCCGCCGCTCCAGGTAGAGCTCGCCGTTATTGTGCGCAAGCAGCATGCATGTCGAGCGCCGCGGCTTGTCGCGCGCAGGTTTCCTGCCGGGGTAGTCGGTCTCGCGGCCGTCGCGATGGGCAATGCAATCGGCCGAAAGCGGGCAGACGTCGCAGGCCGGGCTTGTGCGTGTGCAGACGGTGGCGCCGAGATCCATCATCGCCTGCGTGTAATCGGCAACTGACTCGGCAGGCGTGTGCTGTTCGGCGCGCTCCCACAGTTGGCCGACAATAGCCGACTTTCCTGGCCAGCCATCGATGGCGTAATAACGGGCCAGCACGCGCTTGACGTTGCCGTCCAGTATCGCGTGGCGCTGATTCCGTGACAGCGCGAGTATCGCGCCGGCAGTTGAGCGACCGATGCCGGGCAGCGCGGCGACGTCGTCAAATCGTGTCGGGAATTTCGCGCCGTAGTCATCACGCACGATGCGCGCGGCGCGATGCAGGTTGCGGGCCCGCGCGTAGTAACCGAGGCCGGACCAGTGATGCAGTACGTCATCCTCGTGGGCATCGGCAAGTGAAACGACGTCCGGAAAAGAGGCCATGAACCGCTCGTAATACTGCATTACCGTCGTGACCTGCGTCTGCTGCAGCATGATTTCGGAAACCCACACGCGGTAGGGTATAGGGTCATGTTGCCACGGCAGGTCCTTGCGGCCGGAGTCCGCGTACCAGGCGAGTATGCGGGCGGCAAAGTCGTTCATGGTCCGAGTGGTTTATGCGCCGTCGTAGCCAGGCGCGCAGCGCCGTGGCACTCTCGCCAGACTGGCACCTGCCGCAAACCGAATGAGGTCGCCACGGCGCTGCGCGTCTCGCGATGAAGGGGGCGGACTATTTCTTTGGCTCCTTGCCTTGTGCAATTGCCTCGATGCGGTCAATTGCGTCGACACCACCTGCCTTCAGCGTGCGCTTGATGATGAACGGGCCGACGACCGGCGGTACCCAGAAGCTCGGTTCCATCTCGAAATCGTAGGTCATCAACGTGCCACCGTCTTCGTCCTTGAGGCTCCAGCGCTCACGACTGTAGTTAAAGTCACTTTGTTCCGGTAGTGACATGGCAATGATCTCGTGCGGCCGCTCCTCAATCAGGTAGCCATTGCGCACGAAAGATTTGCAAAACCATAACAGGCAGCCTTCCATGCGCGTGTAGAACTGCGGGCGACCCTCATCATCAACCTCGACGTTGCGGGTATCAACGAACGCGCTGGTGAAGCGGTGGAACTCATCGTAATTCGTCAGCACGCGGTACAGGTCTTCACGCTTCGCGTCGAACCAGGCCTCGGAGACGAGGTGATAACGGTTTTCGGTCTGGTCCACCGATACCGAACGCAGGTCAGCCGCATGTAGCACCGTCGAGCCGGACACCAGGGCGGCCGCTAGCAACGTGCGCCACGCAACGAGTAGGGGGAAGTTCATAATTTATTGATCGAGTAAGTTCCGCAACTTATTCTTCAGCTGATCCTCGACGCTCTCTTCCTCGGCGGGGGGCTGCTCGTCGGCAGCGGGATCATCTTCGGCCGCCGGCGGCGACTCCGCGGGGCGCAGGCGATCAAGCAGGCGCTGTTTCAGCTCATCGCCTTTTTTCTCCAACGCGCCTTCGACTTCCGAGCGGAACATCGCCTCGATGTCCGGCCGCACGCTCAGGTCGGTGAACGGGCCCCGAATGCGCACCGGGATCATCGCTTCGGTGAATTCGTCGAGTTCGTCTTCCGTGGCGCCGCGCACAAACTCGGGACGTTCGAGCACCCGGGCCTGCATCGCATAATCAACTTCGCCCTCGACAAGATCCACGGTGCCGTTGCCGGTCAGCTGCATGAACGGCAACTCGGCGAGCAAATCATTATTCGCAAATACGCCATCAGTCACCGTGCCGCTGGCCACGACCGAGGTGAATTCGGTGCGGGGCGGAGTCGTCGGCTCGGGCGGGACCTCCTGGCGGTACAGCGCGCGGGCACGGCGTAGCTGGTACCAGATATCGGTGCCCTCCCACGCTCCGTCGGCCAGCTCGAATGCCATCGTGCCGTTCAGCCGTGAGCGCATCTCGGACAATGTCTGCCCGCGAGCGTTCAGTGCGAAGTTACCCTTGATGGTACCGCTCAAGTGCTCCTGCTCGAACATTGCCACGGCAAGGGGCGTAAGACTGACACCATCGACTCGTTCGTCGACGGACAACACTGGCTCGCTGCCCGACGCATCGATGCGCACATCACCCTGGTACGTGCCGTCGAACAACTCGGCCGACAGCGGTTTCAGGCGCATCTGGCCGCCGCTGCTCGTCAGCCCGAGTTCGACATTCGTAAACGTCATGTCGGCAAACGTTGCCTGTTGCACGCGCAGCGAGCCCTGGGCCTCGAGCCCGCGAATCGTATCGACCGGAATCTCGAAATCGTCGGACGCCTCGGTATCAGCGGCATCCGCCGACTCATTGGCCGGGGCCATGTAGGAGTCGAGGTTGATACTGTCGGCTTCGAGATCGAATCGGATCGGCGCGTCGCCCGCCAGTGGCAGCGACAGTTCACCGTTCATCGTCGTGTCGTCGAGGCGTAGCATCATATCGGACAGTGCCAGTAATTCGGGAGTGATGACCGACGCCGCACTGAAGGAAACGCGCTGCAGGGCCTTCTCATCGGCCGTGGCCGGCGGCTCGATATCGAGCAGGCCCAGCAGTTGTTTCAGTGAAAACTCCGAGACCTCGACCTTGGCCGGGATACGAATCTCCCCGGCCCACGAAAACGGTTCAACCGCGGCATTGATCTCAAGGCCCAGGGTGGACAACTCCAGCTCACCGACCGTCGCGCGGCTGTTGTCGAGATCCGCTTCGATGCGCGGCGCGGCAAATCGCATGTCGGTGGGTTGTGTCGCAATGCCGTTGATGGTGCCGGTCAGCAACAGGTCCTCAAGTGTCGCGGCACTGGCACCTTCGCTGATATTTGCGCGGGTTTCGAATGCCACGTGGCCGCTCATGTCGCCGGGCATGGCCGTAAAGTCGAAGTCGCTCCGGATATCGAACGTCTCGCCAAAAGCTATGCGACCGGTCGTCAGTGCCATCTGTTCAAGCACATAATTAGTGCCCGCCGCTTCGTCCTGGTAGCGGACCGTCGCGTTGGAGACTTCGACGCCGGCTATGTCGAGTACGGCGGTTCGTGATGCTTCATCGGGCGTTTCAGCGGGCGCCGCGTCCCCGGCCGCCGCCAGATCATCCCAGTTCGATACACCGTTGCCGTTGACCGCGAGGTTCAACACCAGCGCGTCGAGCGATGCGGTACCGACAGCGATTTCGCGGCGCAGGATGAGCGGCATGAGCCTGACGCTCAGGCGGGCGCTGTCGAAGCGCGCGAAGGGCTCGGGACCGAAGCCGTCGGCGTTGCCGAGGCTCGTGCTGCCCATCTCGACGGCAAGCCAGGGGAATATGCTGACGGACAGGTCGCCTTCGATGACGAGTTCGCGGCCGGTCGCATCCTGGACAGCCTCGGAAATATTGTCCCGGAAATCGTTCGGATCAAAGAACAACCGGAAAGCGATAGCCGCGATAACGCCGATCGCAATGATGGCGGCCACGGTATACAGCAGGAATTTAATGAGTCGTGACATGGCTTAAGGGCCTGTAAAACTTGACTGGGAGCGCCGCTCCCGCCGGATTTGACCGTGCAATTTGACCAAGGAATTTGACCATAATCGGCCGGGCAGGGCGCGGGGCGGAAGGATAGCAAATTAAAGGGACCGCTGGCGGTGGACGGCGTTCACCTTTTTGGTCGCCGCAGGTCAGTATGAGCCGCCGCCCCGCGTCATTGCGAGGGCGCCGCAGGCGGCCGTGGCAATCTCGTGCCGGCTGGCACCGAAACGTCGAGAACCTTTACAATCCATCATCAGCCCCACGGGAAACTCTTTACTTTACCAACGCTTACAGATTGGCATGGCAATTGCTTGGATTTTTAATGTGGTTATCAGCGGGGGGCGCAAAGCGATCTCACCCTGGTGGTTTCCCTGATACGCCAGCAAGGTCGGCCACGCGCCGCTGACCTAAAAAAAGAATAACCGCAATTCAGGGGCACGATATGATTATTAAAAGAGCTGGCGCCAGCCTGACAGGCCTGTGTCTGTTGTCGATCTGGCATCTTCCCGCATTGGCGCAATCAACCTACAACGCCTCGGTCGACTTCCAGGCCGATAACCAGAGCATGTGGGAGGAGGGCGATGCCGGCATCCTGGATATCAATTATTTTATCGGCCCGACCTGGGGCGACTCATGCACCAGCGATCCGGACGGCTGCGACGTCGATAATTTCAATCGCGACGATCCGGTAGGTGGCACGGTTGGGGGAATCACATCGGTTGAAACGCCCGAAATTACTGTCGTGCCGAGGGTCTGCGCATGGGGGGTTTGCACGCCGGAGGTTACGATTCCCGCGGCAGATCTTGGTGACTACGGTGGAACGGTAACCGGGTTCACGGCAGGACAGATCGGTTTTGATCTCAATATCGACGCCGATTCCGGTTCCGTCGATATCGATTACCCCGGCAATGTCGATTTTGAATGGCCAGCGTCGGACGAAATTGTCGGCGACACGTTCGAGATCACGACGTCCTTTACAGAGGGCGCGACGGCGATGAGCACCAACTTCCCGGAAGCGTCACTGACAGTTGACTTCATCCTGGATGTTCTTGCGGGCGGAGGGTTCACAGCTTGTCTAGCAGCTTGCGATAGCCTCAACTTCCCGACGCTTGATGTCGATGAGTCTCTGAATTTGCTGACCATCGACTCGAACACGACGGCAGTTGAATTTGGCGTGGGCCCGTTGACAGTTGCGGGTCAGCTCCCGGACCTGAACACATCGACGACAGGCACCAATGCCGCCGGCAACCTGGTATCCGCGGGCACCGGTGCCGATCCATTGCTGGACGTTGACATTGACCTGGACCTGATCGCGACCTCGCTGCTGGGATTGCCGCCGCTGGGCGCGGACGTCGGCATATTTGGCGCCAGTGCGTTTTACAATCTTTTGAATGTGCTTGTCGGCGCGGATGTCGACATCCGGCAGGAATTCACATTCGACCCGAATCTGCTGGTGTCCCTCGCGGCAGATGACGGGCAAGTGGTCAGCGGCGCGGTGGGCGATAGTCTGGAATTCAACACGTTCAGCGCGGGCGATACGCTCGTAACGCCGACCTTCAATTTGTGGAACACATTCACGAACACGACGTTCCTCGACATAACGCCGACGTTCCTTATTGCGGCGCTGGAAGCGGGCCTGATACTCGACCTTCCGGGAATCGTAAACGACCTTGGCGTCAGCGATATCTCGGCGATCCTCGGGCCGCTGTTCTCATTCGAATCCCAGTTCGAGGTTCTGGCCAGTATTCCGATCTTCTCGCAATCCTGGATGATCGGTTTCGATTCAATAACAGCGGCGGGCTTTATCGTCACCGTGCCGGAACCCGGCACGCTCGGCCTGCTGGGTGTCGGGCTGCTGATGCTGGGTGTGGCGGGATGGCGCAGACGGCAACTGCCAACGCAGGCATGACCTCTCCATCAGTCGCGCTGTCATCGTGACGTAAACCAGGGAAAGGGGCCGCATGGCCCCTTTTTCTGATGTATTGGCGCCACTGCCGCGTGTCAGTGCTTACCCGGTCATCAGCACCGGCAATCGGCAGTTGCCCATTCATTGTGGACCCCGGTCCGGCGTGTCATGCTGCCCGGAGGCCCGGCCCGGTAAAATAATGACATACCGGCCTGAATCGCATGACGGCGCGGCAGTGAAGAGCTGCATAACCCGCGAGCCGACACACCCAGGGAGGACGAATGACACATTTGCCCGGGACAAACATCGTTTGGCGACTGTCGGCCTGCGTGATCATTGCGGGTATGTTGCTGTCAGCGCCGGCCTTGTCCGACGTCATCTTCGCGCCCGAATTCGGCACGCCGACGGTGCGCGAAATGCTGCAACAGGGAAAGTACGCGACGGTCCGTGACCTGGTCAGGGAGCAGCTTGACGAAACGCCCGATGATGGCGACCTGCACGCCGTCCTTGCCTACGCGCTGGCCGGGCTGGGCGAATGGGAAGAGGCCGAACAGAGCGTCATGCGCGCCATCGAGCTGTCACCGGAAGCGCAGCACGATGACCTGCGTGTGTTGCATGCCGAGATCCTGCTCGGGCTGGGTGATGCTGCCGAAGCGGAGCGCCAGCTCCGCGACGTGCTGGTACGAAATCCGGACAACATATCGGCAATGCTGGAAATGGGCGTGCTATATCGCCGCATGGGTGACGGCATTCGTTCGACGGAATACTTTGAACGCGTGCTGAGTGTTGATCCCGGCAGCGAAACCGCGCTGCGCGCGTTGTTCGAAACGTACCTCGGCCGGCGTGACTACGACTCTATCGCACAGCTTTCCCGGCGCATACCGGAGGATTCTCCGGCAATGGCGCTGGGTCACTATTTTGACGCCCTGGCCGGGATCAGGGAAGACCCACCGCAATACGCCGATGCCGCTAAAAGCTTGCAGCGCGCCGTTGACATAGCCCCGTCCCCGGAGATCCTGTCCACGCTGGGATGGGTGCTTCTGAAGGAGCAACGTCTCAAGGAGGCAGCGCATGCGCTGACCGAGGCAGTCAACCTCGCGCCGGAGTACTTCGAAGCCCAGCGCCTGCTCGGTGTCGTGCTGCTGCAAGGCGGGCAGCCCAACCTCGCCGCCGGTCATCTCGAGGAGGCGCTGGCGATACGCGAAACACCCGAACTGAGGCGCCTGCTCGCGCGTGCCTATCTGATGCAGGGCCGTGGCGACGAATTCATCACGCAACTGCTGGCGTCCGCGGAGAATACTGACCAGCTTGGCGATCGGCAGTCTGCATTGCAGGCACTTCACAGCTATGCGAGCAACGACTTCGAGGAGTCCGAAGTGGCGCTCCGCGAAGCTATAGAGCAACGGCCGGATGCGCCGCACCTTCGCTTCCTGTTGATCTCGTCGTTACTCAAGCAGCAACTTTATGAGGCGGCCATCCGGGAAGCCCAGCAGGCCGTGTCGGCGTTTCCGGACGAAAAAGTCCTGGCGCTTAATTTCCTGGGACTGGCCCGGCTGGGCAGCGGCGCCCATGATGCGGCCGAGTCAGCACTGCGCGAGGCGCTTGCCATTGACCCGGATGCCAGGACCACGCGTGTCAATTTGTCCACGGTTTATTTCCGCAGCGGACAGTTCGCAAAGGCGAAGCAGGAGCTCGACACGCTGCTCGATGCCAACCCGGGTGACAGCCAGATTCGGCTGCGGCTTGCGCGTGTGCACCAGGCCGCACAGGACTACGCGCGCGCCGAGCAGGTGCTGCTCAATCCGGACGGGACGACACCCGAGTCAAATGTACTGCTACGGGAGTTGTTTCTGCTCAACATGCGGGCGGACAACTTTGACGGCGCGCAGGCCTACGCGAACGCAATGGTCGCCGCATACCCGCGATTGTTCGAGGGGTATTTGCTGAAAGCGCAGGCTTATGCGGCGCAGGATAAAAGCGGCGAGGCAGTTGATTCGATCAACGACGGCTTCAGCGCCGCGGGTGAGACCCAGGGCGCGCTGGCGACGGCCGCGAGCCTGGCGCGCGTCAACGGCTGGCATGACCGGGCCGTAAATTATCTGCGGCGCCACGAAGCGCAATTCGGCATGGACGACCCGACGCTGGTCAAGCTCTACGCACTCGAGCTGATAGAGACCGGCAATACCGACAAGGCCAGGGCAGTACTGGACGAGGGACTCGGCAGTACCAATCCCGATGCGCTGTTCCTGAGCGCAAGATCCTACATCGCTGACGGCGACCAGGTGCGGGCGGAAGAAAAAATTGATGCGGCGCTCGCCGCCGGCGTCGATCCCGCCGTCATCGAACAGCAGCGCGCCGCGCTGATGACCGCTGTCAGGCTCGACGAGTTGCGTACTGAACTCGAGGACAACGACGGTGATCCGCTGCGCTACCAGGCACTCGCGGGCGCACACGAATTTTTGGGTGACATCGATGCGGCGATTGATGTGTATGAAAGCGGCATCGGAAAAACGGGCGAAGATTCAGCGTTTCGCGTGCAGGTTGCCCGCCTGCTCTACAAGAGTGGCGCGACGGAACGTGCTATCGATGCGGCCCGTGAGATTCTGGATGACAACAGCGTAGACGACGAGACGCGTTATCGAGCCTGGGCAGTCATTGGCATGAGCCATGCGGCTCGGGACGAGGCGGCGTTGGCCGAACGCGCGCTCGAGCAGGCGACCGCGCCCGGCAGCCGGATTGGGGATGCGCACTACCGCCTTGCGCAAATCAAATCCAGAAAGGGCGAGACCGACGAGGCCATTCGGCTACTGCGTAAGGCCATCGCAATCGAGCCGGGCACGCTGCGTCATTACCTGGCGTTGGCGGGTGCATACCAGCGCGCGAACGATATGCCGAAGAGTATCAGCGTCTACAAAGAGGGTCTCACGGCGATTCCGGATTCCATACCGCTGTTAAATGATCTTGCGCTGGCGCAACTGGCAACGGGTGATGCCGACGGTGCGCTGACAACCGCGCAACAGGCCCTGCAGCTCGCACCCGACGATGCCCGGGTGCTCAATGCCATGGGCCAGGTGCATTTGCAGCAGCGCGACCCGCGTGCGGCCATACCGTACCTCGAGCGCGCCGTTGACCAGGACCCGCAGTCATCGCTGTATCGATTTCACCTGGGAATCAGTTATTTCCAGGCCGGCTCCACGGACCTGGCGAAGTCGGAACTCGAGGAGTCACTGGCACGGCAGTCCGACGCGCCATGGGCGAGTGAAATCCACAAGGTCCTGCGCGCCATCGCGGAGTCATGACGCGTGTGGGGCAGCGAGTGGTCACGGCGAGCGAAGTCATGACTCCGGTGAAAACCGGCAGCTGGTACTTGCGTGTCTTCTGATGTCCCGCAACGTATTGCCGAGCCTGGCTTGCGCGATGGCCGGTGGGCTGAACGCCAGCAACAAGCGCCTTGCGGTATGCCGGAGCGTAACTGGCACGAGGAGTTAACGGCGGCCGACCGAAACTTCGTGAACGAGTGGGCGGCCGCGTATCGATTTAATCCGTACCGCAACTATCGGGCGATAGCCAAAGCTGATTCGATTCGTCTTGTTGCCGATGCGGCCACCGAGCGTGGCCCCGGCGTGACACACCTGTGGCGGCGCAACGGCAATGTGCCTCGGGGCATGCTGCGCATCGCCGAGCTTTCCTGGGACACCGAGCTCTACGGCCGCCGCATGGGGAGCATCTCGCATCTGTGCGGCGACCTCGACAGTGATTCCCTCCGGTTGTTGATTGACGAGACCGATTTCGCGCACCTGGCGGTGCGTGTCGATGCGTCTGATGTCGCCATGCAGCGCACGCTGACGCAGGCGGGTTTCTTTCCAGCCGATTCAATGGTGACCTACCTGTACTACCCCGAACGCGGTGAGTTGCCAGAGTCTGCCGCCTCTCGTGCGACCTGCAATTACCGCTACCGGCAATATGAACCGTCCGATCGCGACAGTATCTTGCGAATCACGGCGCACTGTTACGCGCGTTACGCGGGCCGCTACCACACCGATGCGTGGCTGGCCGAAAAAGGCCCGGAACGTTACGTTCGCTGGGCCGAGCGGTGCGTGGACGGGCACGCGGACCAGATCTGCATCGCCGAAGCAAAAGGGCGTGTCGTTGGCTACATAGCGTTTCGTTACGACCGGCGGCTGCACCGGATGCTGGGGTTAAGCTGTTACGGCGGTGCTGCGCTCGGCGCATCCAGGGGCGGCGATTATCACAGCCTGCTGCGGTACACGCTGCAATGCCCCAAGTCGATCCCGATGCACTTTGCGGAGTGCCAGACGCAGATCGACAACTTTCATGTGCACCACGTTTACCACGGCCTGGGACTCGAGTATGTACGGGCCGAACATACCTACCACCTGCACCGCGGCTGACGTGATGGGAAGTGCCGGGAACCTCGGCGTCGCGGAGGTCCCGCGACTCTCGGTTGTCGTGCCAGTTTTCGACAACGCGGCTTCGCTGCCGGAGTTGCACGAGCGGTTGGTCGAGACGTTGGCGCCTGGCGGGGCAGGTTTCGAGATCATTTATGTCAACGACGGTAGTCGGGACCATAGCCTCAAGGTTCTCAACGAACTTCCCGCATCGGCCGGAGTTGTTACTGTCGCCGACCTCGAGAAGAATTCCGGGCAAAGCGCGGCTGTGATGGCCGGGTTCAGCATCGCCCGCGGTGCCATTCTCGTCACCATCGACGCCGACCTGGAGAACGAACCCCGCGACATCCCGATGCTCGTCAAGGCGGTGGAAGAGGGCGCCGACCTCGCCTGCGGTGTGCGCGGGACGCGCATGGCGCCGCTGATCACACGCCGCGGTCCGTCATGGCTTGCCAATCAGCTGGTCGGACATGCATTGCGGGTATCGCTTCGCGACTGGGGTTGCGGGTTGAATGCGGTCACGTCGGAAATAGTCCGTCGCATGCTGGACAGCGAACCCATGCCGCGATTGCCGAAAATCGCGGCTGCGCTGCTGGCAAGGCGGGTTGCGGAAGTTCCGGTGGCGTACAGTGCCCGCCGGCACGGTAAGTCGGGATACACGATTGGCCGGCTCGCCGGATTTGCGTCCGCGTTCCTGCACGACTTTGGCATTCGCCGGACGTTTAAGCGCATCGTCGCAAGTCCATCCACCAAGCGGGTAGGCCCCGGTGACGATGCGACGTACGGCGGATGGGTGGCAACAGCATTTTCCGTCGTTGTGTCGGTAATGTGCTGGTCGATCCTGGCGGTGCTGGCGCTTCTCGTTCGCGCGTCGTCGATCTTGCTCGGCAGGCGGCCGCCGCCCACAACGTTCCGGATTCGGGCAGTAAACACGCGCCCGTCAGTTTCTCCCGGGCCGTGAAATTTGCCACGTAACCGAATCGTGTACGGAAAAGTCGACTGCATAGGTCTTGAAACGGCCTGACTGCACACTGGCCGTAGCGGGTCCTGGCGGGCCGCTCCGGGTTGCCTCAAGCGTCGAACTGCCGGGCTCCGGAAAGTTGAACGGGTCCCGGCCTGAGTCACTGACGATCAGCACTGCTGGCGCCTGGGATGGATCTCCCGGTGCAAATCGATAATAGCGATGCTCAAGTTCCCGCAGTCCAAACCCGAAAAAGTAGCCGCCGGAATACGCCGCGACCGTGGCATTGTGCGGGATGAGTACGACATCTATATCGGGTCGGTCCGACGGGAAGTTCGAAAAATAGAGCGGCGCCCAGTTCGCAACGAAAACGGTTTGTATCTGTGGGTTGGTCGCAATCAACGCGTCCGTTCGTGAGGCAAAGGCACGCAAGGGCCTGGAATCAAACGCTGGTATGCGGCGCTCGACGTCCTGTCGGGCCTGCGCGTTGGCAGACCATTCTCCATCGACTGCATCGCCGAGCCAATCGGACTGCAGGGCGTGAGTGCCGATAAAAAACAGCAAGGCGAGTGTCGCAGACGCAGAGACCAGCGCGTGGCGGGCGGCGGATATGCCATACCGGTCCAGCAGGCTTCGAACCGGCAACGCCCAGGCAATGCCGAAGACCGGGACCATGGTAAACAGGTAACGCAGTTCGAATCCCTGCAAGCCAAGCGTGATTGCGACAAGCTGAATGGCGACGATGCACCACGGTGCCGCCAGCACGGGCCACCAGCGTCGCCACGGGGACATGAACAGCGGCGCGAGTGCAAGGGCCGCCCATAGCAGGTTGGGCAGCCGGGCGGGCGATACCGCCTGTGAGATGCCGTCATCCAGCGGCGCCAGCACGGAGCGCAGTTCAATGCGCCAGGTGACAGGCGATGTGCCATCGGCACTCACGAATGCCAGCGCGAGTAAGTAGACCAGGCCTGGCAACAGGATGAGCGCACTGCGGCCGAAGTCGCGGTGCATTGCAAACCACGCGACAAACAGCACGCTGTAGATAGCGCCTTCCGGCCGAACCAAGGGCAGCAGGCTGACCGTGATGGCGAGCGCGGTTCTTTTGTCCGCTATAAGAAAGAGAAAGGCCAGCGCGACGAGGAAGGCCGCCAGGCCCTCTGCGTAAAAGCTCGAAGACAGTACCAGGAACAGCGGCATCAGGCCGACGACGAGTACTGACGCTGTTGCGAGATACGCACCGCAACCTGCGCGAATGCTCGCCCTGGCAATCGTGATGAGTGTTGCCGCGCCGATGCAGGCATGCGCGAGGCGCATGGCAAGCAGATTGCCGTTCGTCACGCTTGCCACCAGCGCATCGAAGGACAGCGCGACCGGAAGGATATAGTTCCAGAGGAATACCGACTCGATCCGGAACGCATGCTTCGCTGCGAAATAACGGTAAGCGTCGTCGATCGAGAACAGCTTGCGTCCGTCTACCCAGTCGATGCTCCACCAGGTGCCCGGGCCGCTCGTGGCGAATGGTACTGCCAGTACCAGCAGGCACAGCACCACCAGGCACAGGACCAGGACAACGGATGCGGCATTCAATCGCATTCAGGTTGAAGCCCTGTCACGCTTAACGCGAAGGACGAGCGACCTGGCGCAGGCAAGCGGCATGGATGTCAAGGCCCGTTCGCCAGCACGCGCCTGACGGCACGGATAACGTCATCGACATCGTCGTCGCTCAGCGCCGCGGTGAGCGGCAAGCTGATGGTCTGCCGTCCCGCCTTGATCGCCACCGGATAGTCTTCGGCATTCCAGGCGAGTTTCTTCCGGTACCAGGCAAAGTCCGGTAAGGCAACGTAATGCACTCCGACGCCGATTCCCTGCCGTGTCATTGCGTCCAGAAACGCATCGCGAGAAATACCGCAACGCTTTTCATCCACGAAAATGGTGTACAGGTGCCCGGCGTGCCGGTTTTCGGTGGAGCCAAGCAGTGGCAGCTGTACTGGCAGGTTGCTGAATGCTTCGTCATATCGTTGCCACACGTTTAGGCGACGCGTCCAGTTGTCGTCGGCGCGGCGCAATTGATGGATGCCAATTGCAGCCTGTATGTCCATCATATTGTACTTGAAGCCGGCTTCCATGACGTCGTAGTGCCGGTAACCGCTGCCGCCGAACCGGTTCCACGCATCTCGATTCATGCCGTGCAGCGACAGCATTTTCACTCGTTCCGCCGCTTCACTGTCTCGAGTCAGCACCATGCCACCTTCACCGGTTGCCACGCTTTTTGTTACGTAAAAGCTCAGGCATCCGAAATCGCCGATGGTGCCGGCAGGCTGGCCGCGGTACGTCGTCTCGAACGCATGGGCGCAGTCTTCGATAACTTTGAGATCATGCTCCTTTGCAATATCGCAAATCTCCTGCATCTCGCAACTCCTGCCGGCGAAATGCACCGGCAGTATCGCCTTTGTGTGCGGGGTAATTTTTTTGCGGATTTGCTGCGGATCGATGTTCAGGGATTCAGCGTCGATATCCACAAGAACCGGGGTGGCGCCCGCGTGAATAATCGCATTCACAGTGGCACAGAAGGTCATCGGCGTGGTGATGACCTCGTCGCCGGGTCCAACGCCGGACGCCAACAGGCTCAGGTGAAGTGCCGCGGAACATGAATGAACGGCAACGGCATGCGGCGCGTTTTTGTATTGTTTTACATCGTTTTCGAAGGCAGCGACTTTCGGGCCAGTTCCGAGCCAGCCGGATTGCATGGTGCGGACGACCTCGTCGATCTCGGCCTGCTCGATGGCGGGTGCGCCAAAGACGAGAAACCGGTCTTTATCGCGAATAGGATCCGTCAATGGACCGGCTCCCGGCGCCATACATTGTCGAATCGTGGAATTACCTCAGCCGTCATGATCCTTCCGGTCGCGGAGTATCTCGAGCAGGTATTGCCCGTAGCCGGTGTCGACAAGCGGAACGGCGATCCGCTCCAGATCCTCAGCCGAAATAAAACCCATGCGGTAGGCAACCTCCTCGGGACAGCAGACCTTGAAACCCTGTCGCTTTTCAATTGTCTCGACAAAATTTGCCGCATCCAGCAATGCGCTTTGGGTCCCGGTATCGAGCCAGGCGGTACCCCGCCCCAGCACCTCGGCATGCAGTTCACCGCGGTCGAGGTAGAGTTGATTCAGGTCCGTGATTTCCAGTTCACCTCGTGGGGATGGCGCAAGCTCTTTCGCGAGGCGTGTGACGTTTGCATCGTAGAAATAGAGTCCGGTAACCGCGTAGCCGGCGCCACGGCGCTGCGGTTTCTCGACGAGCGCGACGGGCCGCTCGTCCTGGTCCAGTTCCACCACTCCGTACCGGCGTTGGTCGCGGACTGGGTAGGCAAAAATGGTTGCACCGCTTGCGCGATTTGCGGCCCGCGTCATCTTGGGTTGCAGGTCTGTGCCATAAAAAATGTTGTCCCCGAGAACGAGGGCGCAGGCATCATTGCCAATGAACGACTCGCCGATCAGGAATGCCTGTGCAAGACCGCCCGGCACAGGTTGCACGGCGTATGAAATCGACACGCCGAAATTGGCGCCGTCCCCCAACAGGTGTTCGAACCGGGGCGTATCTTCCGGTGTCGACACCAGCAGGATATCCCGGATGCCGGCCAGCAACAGCATCGACAGCGGGTAATAGACCATCGGTTTGTCGTAAACAGGGAGCAACTGCTTGGAGACGACCCGGGTCACAGGATAAAGGCGGCTTCCCGAACCCCCGGCCAGGATGATGGCTTTCATTCGACAGGTGCCCGGCTTCCGTAGTTCCCGGCAAGCCATTCACGGTACGTTCCGTTCGTGACACTCTGTACCCAGTCCTGGTTCTGCAGGTACCAGGAAACGGTTTTGCGAATACCCGTTGCGAATGACTCTGTTGGCGTCCAGTCGAGTTGCTGCTCCAGTTTGCGGGCATCGACGGCATACCGGCTGTCGTGTCCGGGCCGGTCCATCACATAGGAGATCAGTTCCTTGTGAGGTACGTGCCTGGAATCCGGCAGCAACTCGTCCATTATGGCGCACAAGGCTGAGACCACTGTGAAGTTCGTGGCTTCATTACGTGCGCCAATGTTGTAGGTTTCTCCGGGGTGGCCGCCTTCGAGGATGAGGCGAATTGCCGCGCACGTATCGCCTACATAAAGCCAGTCACGAATGTTCAGGCCGTCCCCGTACACCGGTAATCGTTCACCGTTCATGCAGTGCAGTATCGTCAGCGGAACCAGCTTCTCCGGAAATTGGAAGGGTCCGTAGTTGTTGGCGCAGCGGGCCGTTAGCGTCGGCAGCCCGTACGTCCGGAAATACGCGCGAACCAGGTGATCTGATGCCGCTTTTGATGCGGCGTACGGGTTGTTCGGCGCATGCGGTGATTGTTCGGTGAACGGGGAGTCAGCGGGCGTGAGCGAGCCATAGACTTCGTCCGTCGACAGATGCAGGAATCGAAACGTCCGTTGCGTCTCCGCGCTCATTTCAGACCAGTACTGCTTTGTTTGCTCCAGCAGATTGAAGGTCCCAGTCACATTGGTTTGTACGAAAGGGGCGGGATCCTGGATTGAGCGATCGACGTGGGTTTCGGCTGCGAGGTGGACAATTGCCCTGGGCTTGTGCTCGGCGAGAACGGACCGGATTTCTGGTGCGTCGCAAATATCCGCACGAATGAATTCAAGCTGCGTGGAATCTGTAACCGGCTTCAGGCTTGACAGGTTTCCGGCATAAGTCAGTTTGTCCACGATGACGATGGGCTCGTCGTGATCCCTTATCCAGCCGAGCACAAAGTTCGAGCCTATGAACCCCGCACCCCCGGTAACCAGAATAGTCATCTAACACCGACCTCGCCGTTTTGATAATTGTTTTTATGGCGGCACCGGCTAAGCGTCAATGCCTGATGGATCGGGAGTGCACGGGTGCCGGCGGTTCAGCTCCGCCTGGCGCCACGCGCAGTTGTCGTCCTCGATGATACCTGTATCCGAAAGGGTGATGGACCGGTCCGGAAAAATCGCCCTGAGTTCCAGTTGGCCGCCTATCGCTTCCACATAACGGCGCAGCGTTGAAACGTGCCAGCCGGGCCACCGCACCTGCGTCGATACCGCAGCCTGATTGATGTCCGGAATGCACGCGATGTCTTCCTGTGAGATGGCCCTTGCTCGGAATGCTTCCGCTGGTCGCAGCCGGCCACATGCAGAGAATGCGACAGAGCTGATTGATTATAAACGGATTTTCTCGTTTCTGGCTGTTGGCGCTGGACTGTCGAAAATCCTGACAAATAACGCTGTTCTCAAAGGCTGGAACCCGGTGGTTGAGCAGTAAGTTACGGAATGTAAAGTGATTAGTGATATTGGCACGCCGTTTGCTTCATTTCCGGGTACAACAACAAACAGCAATTGATGGTGCAGGGTATGAAAAAGACAATGAATGTGTGGAAAGTAATGGTGGCGGCCCTGGTATTTGCCGGTGCAACTACCCAGGCAGCTCCGATCGAATTGGGACCGGGCGATGCCTACATTTATGGAACCGGAACGGGTGGCGTCTGTGACAGTATTCCGGAGCCGACCACGTGTGACGGTCCGGGTGCCTCGGGTATTCTGGCCTGGCTCGATGCCAACGTGACCGGTTTTGATTCAACTGACGAGCTTTACAAGAGCGATGTGCTGGACAGCGGCGGCAGCTCCGACAGCGGTCCGTTCGCCAACACCTACAACACGACGTTCAGCAGCAACAATGAAGATGCGCTGATCCAGTACAACTTTGACGGTGGTCCGATCACGACCGCATCATGGTTGTTCGTCAAGGACGGCAACAACGATCCGGTCTGGTACCTGTTCGATATCACGAGCTGGGACGGAATCGTTGACATCGACCTTGACGGCTTCTGGGTCGGCAACGGCGCAATCTCGCATGTCGCCATCTACGGCGGTGACGAGCCGACCACGCGGGTTCCGGAACCGAGCACGCTGGCACTGCTGGGCCTTGGCCTGATCGGTGCCGGTATCGGGCGCCGCAATCGGCGCCGCAGCTGAGCGATTGAACGACAAATAATTTCCGCACTTTAAAGCTACAAACTGGAGGGTCAGGCCGCAGGGTCTGACCCCTTTTTTTATGCGCCATCGTCGCAAAGATCGCCGCAACGTGGCGATCCCCCCCGTCGTCGCGAGGAGCGAAGCGACGTGGCGATCTCGCAATGATCACGACTCTGCCAATCAGCACGAGATTGCCACGCCCTTCGGGCTCGCAACGACGGGCTCAATGCCACTTCAACTTGCACATTGATTTCAGCCGCTGTACACCGTCGTCAACGGTTTCAGGGAAGCTCCGGATTGTCCGCATCTGACAGGGTTGACTGCGTCGTCATTGGCGCCGGTGTCATCGGTATCGCCATTGCGCGCGAGCTGGCGATGGCCGGCCGCGACGTTATCGTCCTTGAGGCGGAAGCAGCTATCGGCATGCATACCAGCAGCCGGAACTCGGAAGTCATCCATGCCGGACTCTACTACCCTCCCGGGTCGCTGAAGGCGGCATTATGCGTTGCGGGTCGCGACAAGCTTTACGCGTACTGCGAACAGCGGCACGTGCCGTACCGCCGCACCGGCAAGCTGATCGTTGCGAGTCAGGCGTCGGATGAGAGCAGGCTCAAGGACATTGCCGAAACCGCCAGCCGCAACGGCGTTGATGACTTGCAATGGCTCAGCGCGGCGGACATTGCCCGGCGCGAGCCGACCGTAATGGGCCATGCCGGCCTCTGGTCACCGTCGACGGGCATCGTCGATTCTCATGCATTGATGCTCGCCCTGCGTGCGGATCTCGAGGCCGCGGACGGGGTAATAGCTTGTCGCAGCGGGGTGTCGGCCGTGTGCGCGGAACCCGGTGGCTTCGCGGTTGAGGCCGGCGATTACACGCTGCACTGCCGCCGCCTGGTCAATGCCACCGGGCCGTGGGCACCGCTCGTCGCGGGCACGATCGACGGACTGGCCGCTGCACACGTGCCGGAGGCGCACTACGCAAAGGCACATTACTTTACGTACGCCGGCCGCTCGCCGTTTACGACACTGGTCTATCCGCTCCCGGAGGATGGCGGGCTCGGCGTCCATGCGACGTTGGACCTCGGCGGCGCCGCGCGGTTTGGACCGGACGTGCAGTGGGTGGACGGTATCGACTACCACTTCGACGAGAGCCGCAAGCCCGCCTTTGTCGATGCAATCCGGCGTTACTTTCCGGAACTCGACCCGTTGCGGCTGCAGCCAGGCTACACCGGCATCCGGCCGAAGCTCGCGGGCGCAGGTGCACCGCCCGCGGATTTCCTGATCCAGACCGACGAGACTCACGGAGTGCCCGGCCTCGTAAACCTGTACGGCATCGAGTCCCCGGGCCTGACGGCCGCGCTGGCCATCGCCGAGGCAGTCGCACGCGATCTTTAAACACGTCATCGCGCGCGCAGGTCAACGCGAGCGCAGCGCGGCGATCCCGGTCAGGCCCGTCGTCGCGAGCGCAGCGCGGCGATCTCGGTCAGGCTGGCAGAGAGGCCGGGGCAGTCTGTAGGAGATCGCCACGCCGCTCCGCGGCTCGCGACGACATGGGCTGCTCACGCATCTGCAATGGCGTCGAAATTCTTTACTTTCCGTAATTTTCCATAATACAAATGTTCGCTAACGTATTAATAATAAAGACAAAAGTATTCTGGCATCGATCTTGCTTTATAGACATCACACACTTTGAATCGACGTGCGGACGCACCCGACAGAACGACCCAGGGAAGAAGACTTATGAACGTAAAGAAAATCGCAATATTGAGCACCGGACTGCTGAGCTTCGCGTTTGGCGGCATCGCCCAGGCGGACGTCATCGACATCGTTTCCGAGGCAGGCAAGGAATGCATCATGGGCTACCCGGATGATCCGGCTGGTGGCTGTGTTACCCAGGAAATCCAGCCGCATTCGGCATGGCAGACGAACGATCCCGTCGTGCCGGGTTACGGCGGTGTCTGGGTGTCGTATGCCGATACCGGCGTTGATGGAACGACGCTTGCGCCGCAAAACCTCGAGATGCCCATTTTCTCGATTATCGAGTCGTTCACGATCACGACAGCCGGTTCGCTGGACTTCTGGATCTGGGCGGATGATACGGCGGATGTATACTTCAACCTGTCGAGTGACAGCCTTGATCGTATTTTCACGCGCAACCTGACGCAGGATACCTGCGCCAATGGTTCGATCGGTTGTGAAGCGGACGAATTCTTCAACCTGGTCACGGACCTCGGACCCGGAACGTACGATATCTCGATGTCGATGTTCCAGACCGGCGACGGCACGACACCCCAGTCCAACCCGTTCGGTGTCCTGTACTCCGGCCGCGTAACGACGACGGTGCCGGAACCCGGCACGCTGGCACTGCTCGGCCTTGGCCTGATTGGCGCAGGCTTCAGCCGGCGAGCACGCCGCAAAGCCTGACCGGCAGCGCAAGCTCCAACAAAAAACCCCGCAGTGCGGGGTTTTTTTTGCGGTGATGGTTTGGCACCGGGGACGCTCCGTCATCGCGAGGCGCGCAGCGCCGTGGCGACCTCGTACCGATCACCTCTCTGCCCAACCTGAATGAGATCGCCACGCTGCGCTCGCGATGACGGGCGCTGCGCGGTATGTTCCGGTTGCTACGGGGCGCGCAAGGTTCGCCGACAATCTCTTGCCGGACGGAATCGCCGATTTACCGGAGAAAATCAACATGTTTGTAGGCCACTATGCGGCTAGCCTGGTCCTGAAGAAATTTGAGAGGCGAGCATCGCTTGGCGTGCTTTTTCTCGCCGTCCAGTTTGTCGACATTCTGTTTTTCCCACTGGTCCTGGCGGGCGTTGAGCGAATGAACATTGTGGAGAATTTCACGCAATCGACGCATTTCGAACTGGTGTATATGCCGTATACGCACAGCTTCGTTGCTTCCGTGCTATGGGCGGCCCTGGCCTATGCGCTGTTCCGTTGGGTGATGGTCAAGAACCACGCTGTGGCGCTGGTTATTGCAATCGCAGTTTTGTCCCACTGGGTGCTAGACCTGCTGGTACATACACCGGATTTGCCACTCTGGAGTGACGCGTCGCCAAAGCTGGGATTCGGCCTTTGGAATAATGCAATCGCCACTTATCTTCTTGAGGCGTTCATTCTGGTATTGGCGCTCTGGGTTTATCTGCGCTCGACCCGGGCGCTGTCGTCAACCGGAAAATACGGCATGAGCATCTTTGTTGGTGTCCTGTTGTTGATCAATATCGCAAACATTTTTGGTCCGATGCAAAGCGATAGTAAAACAGGCCTCGCGATTACTGCAGTCACGTCCTATTTCTTGTTTGCGGCTGTCGCTTTTTGGCTCGACACCAAGAGAACCTGAACGTCCGGGATTGCTTCGAAGGGTAGGCGCTCTTCGCGCACGATGCAGTAGCCTTGGGCGCGATGACGCTTTTCATCCGCCCATTAATCGCGTTCAATGGCACCTACAGTCGAACGCCAGAGTAACCGTCCATGAAAGAACTCTTCACCCTCACCGGCAAAACCGCCCTCGTCACCGGCGGCTCCCGCGGTATCGGCGAGATGATTGCGACCGGGTTCGTCGCCAACGGCGTCAAAACCTACATCTCGTCCCGCAAGGCCGCTGACTGCGATGCGACCGCTGCCCGGATGTCTGAAACGGGCGAGTGCATATCGATACCGGCCGACCTGTCAACGCGTGACGGCATCGCGCACCTGGCTGGCGAGATCGCATCGCGCGAAGACCGGCTTGATATCCTCGTCAACAATGCCGGCGCCACGTGGGGCGCGCCGATCGAGGACTTTCCCGAAGACGGCTGGGACAAGGTGATGGGCATCAACCTGAAGTCGCCGTTCTTCCTGACGCGGGCGCTGCTGCCGCTACTGGAGAAGGCCGCGAGTCATGACGACCCGGCGCGCATTATCAATATCGGGTCTATCGACGGCCTGCACGTCAACAAGCTGCCGACGTTTTCCTACGGGCCAAGCAAGGCCGGCATGCACCACCTGACACGTACGCTGGCCGCGCACCTCGCGAGCCGGCATATCAACGTCAACGCCATCGCGCCCGGGCCGTTCGAGAGCAAGATGATGGCGCACACGCTGAAGACGGCGGGGGAGCAGATTGTGGCGATGGTGCCGAGAAAGCGCATCGGCGTGCCCGAGGACATGGCGGGAGCGGCGATCTTTCTCGCGTCACGCGCGTCGGCGTACG
>CAZLNH010000056.1:0-3834 GCA_964560775.1 uncultured Woeseiaceae bacterium
GACGGAGTCACCTGAATTCCCAGCCTGGACCGAACCTGGTACCGCCCCTGGCGGCTCTCGGGTCAGGCGATCCTGGAGTACGAAATAAATGTTATTCAATGAACTCGGCCTGTCGGCCGAATTGCTGCGTGCGGTCGAAGAACAAGGCTACCGCATCTCGACGCCGGTACAGCAGCAGGCCATCCCGCTGATTCTCGAAGGCCGGGACGTACTAGCTGGCGCCCAGACGGGCACTGGCAAGACAGCCGCATTTACACTGCCGCTGCTGCAACATCTGCAGACGTCACCGACCAACCGTCGGCGCGTGCGTGCGCTGATCCTGACGCCCACACGCGAACTCGCGGCACAGGTTGCGGAAAGCGTGCGGGTCTACGGCAAGCACCTGCCCTTCCGCGCTGCAACCATTTTCGGCGGTGTCAGCATCAACCCGCAGATCGACCGGCTGCGGCGCGGCGTTGATGTCATCGTCGCAACCCCCGGCCGCCTGCTCGATCATATGCAACAGAAAACGGTCGACCTGTCCGGTATCGAAATACTGATCCTGGACGAAGCCGATCGCATGCTGGACATGGGCTTCATTCGCGACATGCGCAAGATTTTCGCCGTACTGCCGAAGAAGCGCCAAACGCTGATGTTCTCGGCAACGTTTTCCGACGACATCAAGCGTCTCGCCGGCGACCTGCAACAGAATCGTGCCGAGATTCAAGTTGCACAGCAGAATACGACGGCAGACCGAGTCAGCCAGCTGGTGCATCCGGTCGATAAGGCGCGCAAGCGTGAGTTGCTGTCGCAGCGCATCGGCAAGGAAGACTGGCGCCAGGTACTCGTCTTTACGCGCACCAAGCACGGCGCGAATCGCCTAGCCGAGCAGCTCAGCGATGACGGTATTTCGTCGTCCGCCATACATGGCAACAAATCACAGGGTGCACGCACACGTGCACTGGCCGACTTCAAGGCGGGTGCCGTCAGGGTGCTCGTAGCGACGGACATCGCCGCGCGTGGCCTCGACATTGACCGCCTGCCGCATGTCATCAATTACGAGTTGCCGCACGTTGCGGAAGACTACGTGCATCGCATCGGACGCACGGCCCGTGCCGGCCAGGAAGGCCAGGCGATTTCACTCGTCTGCGTCGACGAAGAACACCTGCTCAAGGACATCGAGCGCTTGCTGAAAACGTCGATCGCGAAAGAAATCATACCGGGTTACGAACCGGATCCGCGTATTCGCGCCGAACCGATCCAGACCGGCCGTGGCGGCCAGCGCTCAGGCGGTGCCCGCAACAGCGGTGCACGCAACAACGCATCACGGAACAAACCCCGCAGCGGCGCGAAGCCCGCGTCCGGACAGCGTAGCGGCAAGCGCAAGCCGTCATCAAATCGACGCCGTCGCGCGAGCTGATCGGGACTACGAGGCGAAACGTTCATGAAAAGTCCCGGAGACTCGACAAGGTAACCGCCGCCGGTCAGGCAGGGTTTTGCTGGTTACTATCGAGCCACCAGTCCGCGAATTCGCGAAAACCTACCTTGCCGTCGTCATCATTGTCGATCAGGTCGAACTCGAGACTCAGGACTTCCCGCGGCGAATCAGTGCCGAGCAATTGCAAAATGGCCCTGAATTCCTGCTCGTCTATATAGCCGCTGGAATCGGTGTCAAATCGCGCAAACAGCCGCTTGAGTTCGGCCTCCATCGCGTCATTGGTCGTAGTCATTTCAGGTCCAGCCTGACCGGTATCCGGGACAGGCGCATCATATCAAATCCATTGCAGGCAGATCCGGGTATGCATTCCGGCGGTTCGACCGCGCTACTGCTTGCTGATATTCTCGGCGCTCGATAAATAGCCCATTGACGTCGCGCACTGTGTTGCCGCGGTGCAGGCTGTTAGCGAATTTTAAGCGACTCAGGAGCTCTGCCGCATGCTGAAACCGACCCGGTATCTGAAATTCTTTTTGATTGCGGCAGTCATTGCTGTCTCGGCGTGCAATAGTCCGGACACACAAAGTGAAGCCGAACGTCTCGCGGCCCGTGCAGACCAGGTGACGATCATCCGGGACGATTTTGGCGTACCGCATGTGTATGGCAAGACGGACGCCGACGCGGTATTCGGCATGCTGTATGTGCAGGCCGAGGATGACTTCCCGCGCATCGAGCGCAACTATATCTGGGCAACTGGCCGGCTCGCGGAAATTGAAGGCGAAGCGGCGATCTACAGTGATTTGCGCGCACGTCTGTACATGACCGTCGACGAAGCTATCGCAGCATACGAGAATGCGCCGGATTGGCTCAAGGCGCTGTGCGACGCCTGGGCGGATGGACTCAACTATTTCCTCGCGACACACCCGGACGTCGAGCCGCAGTTGCTCACCCGTTTCGAGCCCTGGATGCCAATGTTTTTCAGCGAAGGATCGATCGGCGGCGATATCGAGCAGATACCGCTTGAGGGCATCGAGGCATTTTACGGCGACGGGCGGGCGCTTGACGGTATCGGCAATGACACACAGGCGTCGACGGCCCTGTTCTCCGAACCTGCGGGCTCGAACGGTATTGCCCTGTCCGGCGAGCGGACGCGTTCCGGCAACGCGCTGCTTTTGATTAACCCGCATACGTCGTTCTACTTTCGCCCCGAGATGCACGTTGTCAGTGAGGAAGGCCTGAATGCCTACGGCGCCGTGACGTGGGGCCAGTTCTTCATCTACCAGGGATTCAATGAGAAAACCGGCTGGATGCATACGTCGACGTACCTGGACTTCATGGACGAATTCATTGAAGACGTAAGCACTGTCGACGGCGAACTCATGTACCGCTACGGCGGCGGGTTGCGGCCGGTCGAGGTCTCCGACGTCACCCTGAAGTACCGGGATGGCGACTCGATGAGCGAGCGCACATTTACGATGTATCACACGCATCACGGCCCGATCACGCACCGGCTGGGAGATGACTGGGTGGTGACCCGCATCAACTGGGACCCGGTCAATGCGTTGCGCCAGTCATTCGTGCGCACCAAGCTCGACAATTACCAACAGTTTCGCGACATGATGAGTATCCGTACGAACTCTTCGAACAACACGGTGTTTGCGGACCATGAAGGCAATATCGCGTACTTCCACGGCAACTTTGTACCGAAGCGCGATGCGGCCTTTGACTACTCGATGCCGGTCGATGGCAGCAACCCGGCGACTGACTGGCAGGGCCTGCACACCGTCGATGAATCCATCACTATCGTGAACCCGTCGACAGGGTGGATACAGAATTCCAATTCGACGCCCTTTACCGCCGCGGGACCGGACAGCCCCGAGCCCGGCGACTACCCGGCGTACATGGCGCCGGATGATGAAAACTTCCGTGCTGTGCACTCGCTGAGGTTGCTGCCCGATGCAAACGACGTGACGCTGGATTCACTGATCGACCTCGCCTACGATCCGCAGCTGCCAGGCTTCGAGCAACTGATCCCCGGCCTGGTAGCCGCCTACGACGAGGCTGGTCAGGAGATGCCAGAGCTGGCCGCACCAATCGACGTCCTGCGCAACTGGGACATGACCGTCAGCAAGGACTCCGTGGCCATGTCGCTCGCTCATTTCTATGGCATGCGCTATGCGGAAGTTGACGGCAATCCTGATAACCGCAGTGATATGGAGCTGATAAACTATCTCGGCAGCGAGACTCCAGTCGAGGAACGATTGCAGGTTTTCCAGGACACCATCGCCATGCTCGACGAGGATTTCGGCACCTGGAACACTCCTTGGGGCGAGATCAACCGCTTCCAGCGGCTGACGGGTGCGATCGACCTGCCGTTCGATGACGATCAGCCCAGTTTGCCGGTTGGCCTGGCGTCAGGA
>CAZLNH010000057.1:0-16874 GCA_964560775.1 uncultured Woeseiaceae bacterium
GAACTGGTTGAAATAATTTCAGACGGGATCGGTGGCTACCTCGAACGGGAAGCTGCAGTGAGCCTAGTGAACTGATGCCTGAATGGAACTGGGAGTACTTGGAATGACGCTCAAAAACAAGCCGGCAATCGGCACCACCCACCGTCGTTCGCTGACGCGGCTCACTGTCATGCTTCAGGCTGCCATGTTGCTGTTCGTTGGCGCGACCGCGGCGGCGCAGGATGACGGCAACCGACTGCAGGACATTCAGGTCCAGAGCCTCCCCGGCCAGCGTGTCGAACTGCGGCTGATACTGCGCGACACGGCGCCGGATCCGCTGGCGTTCACGATTGAGAATCCGGCGCGGATCGCGCTCGATCTTCCCGAGACGTCGCTCGGCATGTCCTCGCGTCGCCAGGATGTCAACCTCGGGCCGCTGAGTACGGTGCTGATGGCCGAAGCCGGCGGGCGCACGCGTGTCGTGCTGAACCTCGATTCGATGGTCGCTTACGATACGCGACGCAGCGGCAATACAATTTATGTCACGCTCGGCGCCGACAGCGCCGACGCCTCGGTGGCCACGCAGTTCGAAGGGGCCGCCCCGGCAGGCGGCCAGCAGCGTTCGTACGCAAGTCCCGGCGACCGGCGTATCACGAATGTAGACTTCCGCCGCACATCAGATGGTGGCGGCCGGGTGCTCGTTAACCTGAGCGATCCATCGACACCTGTCGATATCCGCCAGGAAGGCGGCCGCGTCATTGCGGTCTTCAAGGGCGCATCACTGCCGTCCGAGCTGATGCGACGCCTCGATGTCGTCGATTTCGCAACGCCAGTAACGACTGTTGACGCGTTGCGCACCAACAACGATACGCGCATCGTTATCTCGGCGGATGGCAAATACGAGCAGCTCGCCTACCAGTCGGACAATGAGTTCACGATTGAAATCAATCCGGCGCCGGAAGACGAGGCGGCGGCATCGAGCATGTTCTCCGAAACCAAGGAGTACGAAGGCCAGCGGCTGACGCTGAATTTCCAGGACATTGAAACCCGCGCTGTGCTGCAGCTGCTGGCGGAAACGTCCGGCCGCAACATCGTCGTGTCCGACACGGTGCAGGGCAATGTCACGCTGCGGTTGCGCAACGTGCCGTGGGACCAGGCACTGGATATCGTCCTGACAACCAAGGGCCTCGACATGCGCCAGAACGGTAATGTCATTATCGTGGCACCAGCCGAGGAAATTGCCGCACGTGAAACAGCCGATCTCGAGGCCAAGCGCGCAATCACCGAACTCGAGCCACTTTATTCCGAGTTCCTGCAGGTGAACTACGCCAAGGCGTCAGACCTGGCGTCATTGCTGGGCGGTGGCGAGGGCGGCAACGCATTGATGTCCGATCGTGGCACGGTATCGGTCGATGAGCGCACCAATACGCTCCTTATCAGCGACACGGCCGAACGCCTGCAGAACATTCGACGCCTCGTGCAAACGCTCGATATCCCGGTCCGACAGGTGCTGATCGAGTCGCGCATCGTTATCGTCAATGATGACCTGAGCCGCGACCTCGGCGTGCGCTTTGGCATTACCAACGTCGAATCAAACAGCAGCGACGGTATTATCTCGGTGACGGGCTCCGGCGCCGGCAGCGGTACGATCGTCGATTCGGCGCTCGACAACATCGCAAATACAGGCCAGCCGTTCCCGGTTCAGGCACCGACATTGAACAACCGATACGCGGTCAACCTGCCGATCAGCAATCCGGCGGGCCGCCTTGCACTGGCCGTGCTTGACTCCGACTACATCGTCGACCTCGAGCTGACCGCGATGCAGGCCGAAGGCCGCGGCGAGATCGTCTCGACGCCACGTATCATCACGGCGAACCAGACCGAGGCATTCATTGAACAGGGTGTCGAAATCCCGTTCCAGGAAGCCTCCTCTTCCGGTGCCACGACGACGCAGTTCAAAAAAGCGGTCCTGAGCCTGACGGTTACGCCGCAGATCACACCGGATGACAACATCATCATGGACCTGCTGGTCAGCAACGATACGGTCGGTGACGTAGTCGCAAGCGCCACCGGCGGCTTCGTGCCGAGTATCGATACCCGCAAGGTTCGCACACAGGTGCTGGTGCGCGACGGCCAGACGGTCGTGCTGGGCGGTATTTACGAAACCGAGCGCCGCGAAACGATCAACAAGGTGCCGGTACTGGGCGACATCCCCGGCATCGGCGTATTGTTCCGTTCGACACAGAACCTGTCGAACAAGGCTGAATTGCTGATCTTCGTCACGCCGCGAATCCTTACCGAAGGCTCCAGCATTTACTAGCCCGGACATCTCACCGATTCGCGGGATTCTCGGGCAGCAATTTGTTCGCACAACGGATTTTCCGATCGAGCGGAATACCCGAGTGTATTTCCGAGTGAGGAAAATCCTTTGTGCGGACAAAGGGCAAGCGAGAAACCGCGAAATCGGTGAGATGTCCGGGCTAGTAACGTTGACCCGCGCGCCTCGCGGACTCCGGGCGTGGTCAAATCATACAAAACCCCGTAAGCTCGCGGTCCATGGGGAAAAACGGCTTATCCGAGGCAGACCGTCGCAGCAAACGCCGCCGGCGTCGCATTCAGCTCATCGTTATTTACGTTGCCATAGCTGTCGGGCTCGCGTGGTTTTTCGAGTCGCAGGCGACGACGACGGTTATCTTCGTGCGGCATGCGGAAAAGGTCAGTGCGACGGCCGATGATCCGGACCTGTCCGCGGCCGGCCGCCGCCGCGTGGCCGAGCTGACGCGGCAGCCCGTCGACGCCGACGTCATCGCAGGCATCGACGCCATCTACTCAACGCCGTACAAGCGAACGCAGCAGACCGCACAACCGCTGTCCGAGGCTCTGGACATACCGATCACGACCTACGACCCGGACAACAACGAGGCGGTCTTCGCGGACATCCTCGAAAATCACAAGGGCGAGATCATCCTCGTCGTCGGTCACAGCGATACAATTCCGGAACTCATTGCCGATCTCGGTGCCAGCAAGAACGTGCCGCCGATCCACGAGAACGAGTACGACAATATCTACATCGTAACTATTCCGTGGTTTGGCAAGACCAAGACGATTCGTCTGCGCTTCGGTGAGCCGTACCAGCCTGATGGCTCGGAGCCGTCCCCGCAGTCAATGACCTGATTTACTTTAAGTTTCGTTGCTAGTCTGTTGAAATAAAACAATAAAGTTATGTATACCGAGCACGAACTGAGCATTGCTACTGCCGGGCGCGGTACTTACAGCCTGACTGACGCCGTCAATCGCGCGGTCAGCGAATCCGGTCTTCGCACCGGCATCTGTCACATCTTCATCCGCCATACCAGTGCGTCGCTGATGCTGTGCGAGAACGCCGATCCCGACGTCCTGCGCGATCTCGAGGCGTTCATGTCCCGCACCGTGCCGGACGGAGATCCGCTGTTCACGCATACGGCCGAGGGCCCCGACGACATGCCCGCGCACGTGCGTAGTGTGCTGACGCAGTCGGACCTGAACCTGCCGATCCGTGACGGCGCCTGCGCACTTGGCACGTGGCAGGGCGTCTTCCTGTGGGAGCACCGCCACGCACCGCATACCCGCACGGTTCTGTTGACCCTTGCCGGCGAACGCTAGCTGCGGATTTCGTGAACGATGTTCAGGGAATTCATGGCTGGTCAGTCATCGTACTTGCCAGCGCGGAAGCCGGCTGTTTCGCGCAGCATGACGGCCTTCTCGATGAACTCGGTGTGGCGACCGATCATGACGTCGGCCAGGACGGCGTCCTGGATTGTCCTGTCACGGTTGATCATGAAGGTTGCGCGCCGCACGCCGACGCCGAATGGACCGTCGACGTCGTACATGCGGATCGCGACTTTGTCGACGTCACTCAGCAGCACGAATGGCAGCTTGTGTTCGCGTCGAAATCGCTGGTGGCTGTCGGCGTCCTGCGGACTGATACCGACGATGCGCAATCCCACGGCCGTCAGGTCGTCGTGCATGTCGCGGAAGGCGCAGGCCTCGCGCGTACAGCCGGGCGTGAAATCGGCGGGGTAGAAGTACAGCAGCAGGGGACCGTCATTCAGCAGGTCTGACAGGCTCACATCCTCACCGTTCTCATCCGGCAAAACGAATTCCGGTGCCCTCGTTCCTGCTTTCAACATACTACTGCTCCTCCGGCACCAACCGGTTCCAGGGTCCTGTCCCGCAAATAACCTGTTGTTATTCCATCCCTGTCTGGAATTGCGGATAAGGCAGCGTATCATGCGGCATCGGATTTGATGATGGAGTTGGATATGCACGCCAGACGTCCTGTTACAAGCACGCTACTTTTCCTCGCGGCAGGCCTGCTGTTGTCCGCTTGCAGCGACCGTGCGTCGGACACGTCCGAAGAAAGCGCGCCGCAAACTGCCTCGGAGGCCACCACGGCGCCGGCTGCAACGAGCATCCCGACGTACAGCGCTCGCGAGTTCTACGAGACGACGTCCTACGCCATGGTGCCGGCCGAGGCAAATGCGTTTGCGCCGGATGGCAACTCGCTGCTGGTTTCTTCCGACGAGACAGGGGTTTTCAATGCCTACGAACTCCCCATGGATGGCGGTGATCCCGTCGCGCTGACGACCTCAGATGACAATGCAATTTTTGCCGTCAGCTGGTTCCCGAATGACCGCCGCATACTTTACACCTGGGACAGTGGTGGCAATGAACTGAATCATGTACTCGTGCTGGACGAAGACGGCGAGCATCGAGACCTTACGCCCGGGGACGAACTCAAAGCGGAATTCCTTCGCTGGAGCGGCGACGGTAAAGGTTTCTACCTGCTGACGACGGAACGCGACCAGCGAAACTTTGACATTTACCGCTACAACGCGGAAGACTACAGTCGCGAACTCGTATTCGAGAATCCCGGCCTGGCCGTCGGCGATATCAGCCCGGACGGCCGCTGGGTTGCCCTGGTCGAGCCACGAACCAGTGCGGACTCCGACATTTACCTTGTCGATCTCGCGAGCAATAACCCGGAACCGAAACTGATTACGCCGCACGACGGCAACATTGCGTATGCGGTGCATGAATTCACCCCCGACAGCACAGCGCTGGTCTACGACACCGACGAGCACGGCGAGTTCACGCAAGCCTGGCGCTACGAGCTCGAGAGCGGCGACAAGTCGGAACTTGTCAGCGCACCGTGGGATGTCAGCTACGTGTTGCATTCGCCAAGCGGACGCTACCGCGTCAGCGGCATCAACGCGGATGCACGCACCGAAGTCACTGTGTACGACGAGCGCGACGAGCAGGAAGTGGACCTGCCGGCATTGCCGCCGGGTGACCTGAACAACGTCCGCTTCTCGCCGGATGAATCCCGCATTGCGCTGGTCGTCAATGCGTCGAACTCGCCGTCGAACATACACGTCATCGACCTCAAGCAAAACGAGGCGCGACAGCTCACGAGTGCACTGAGTCCGGCCATCGAGCAGGAACATCTCGTGAATAGCGAAGTCGTGCGTTACAAGAGTTTTGACGGCCTGGAGATTCCCGCGATCCTGTACAAGCCGCACCAGGCATCGGCCGACAACCCGGTCCCGGCGCTGGTCTGGGTGCATGGCGGCCCCGGCGGGCAGAGCCGCACCGGCTACAACGCCACGGTGCAGCACCTCGTGAACCACGGTTACGCGGTGCTCGCGGCCAATAATCGCGGCTCATCAGGATACGGCAAGACATTCTTTCATCTCGATGACCGCCGCCATGGTGAAGAGGACCTAGACGACATCGTTTACGGGCGTACTTACCTGGAGTCGCTGCCGTGGGTTGACGACAAACGCATAGGTATCATCGGCGGCTCCTACGGTGGCTACATGGTGGCTGCGGCGCTCGCGTTCCGTCCGGACGTCTTCGATGTCGGCATCAACATCTTCGGCGTGACGAACTGGGTGCGCACGCTGGAAAGCATTCCGCCGTGGTGGGAGTCGTTCAAGGAAGCGCTGTACGACGAAATGGGCGACCCGGCAACAGACGCCGAGCGGCACCGGCGCATTTCGCCGCTGTTCCACGCCGAGAACATCGTCAAGCCGTTGCTCGTCATCCAGGGCGCGAATGATCCGCGCGTGCTGCAGGTTGAGAGCGATGAACTGGTCGCCGCGGTGCAGGAAAACGAAGTGCCGGTCGAGTACGTCGTGTTTCCCGACGAGGGCCATGGTTTCGTCAAGAAGGAAAACCGCGTCACCGCGTCGGAATCCTACGTGCAGTTTCTGGACAAATACCTGAAAAGCGAGGGCGACTGACCGCGCGCGGACCGTGCAAGACGCGTTAATTTACCTTGATCCCGACAGTCCGCTTAATCTGCAGCACCAGATTCGGCAAAAGCTCGTCGACGGCATCCTGGGCGGAGCGTTCCCGCCGGGCACGCGGCTGCCGTCGTCGCGCCGGCTGTCAGACCAGTTATCGGTGGCGCGCAATACCGTGGTGCTGGCTTACCAGCAGCTGATTGCCGAAGGTTATCTAGTCAGTCACCAGCGCAGTGGCATCTTCGTCAACAAGGAGATGCTCGATACGCGCGTCGGCTTCAGCGCGCAGGCGGCGAGTGCGGAAGCCGGCGAATCACTGGTATGGCGGCGCCGCTTTCGCAACGCGCCGGACGCGGCGCGCAGCGCGCGGGACCTGCCGAACTGGGGGAAATACCCTTACCCGTTTATCGACGGCAAATTCGACCCGACGTTGTTTCCGCTGTCAGAGTGGCGCGAGGCAAGTCGGCTCGCGCACAGCGTCGCCGATGTGCGCGACTGGTCGACCGGCAGCGGTGACGCGGACGACCCGATGCTGGTCGAGGAGATCCGCACCAAGATACTGACGCGCCGCGGCATCCAGGCGCGACCTGACGAGATACTCGTCACGCTCGGTACGCAGCACGCATTATTCATTGTCAGTGAGTTGCTGGCCAGCCGGCACACTGCGGCCGCTATGGAGGAGCCGGGGAATGTCGAGATGCGCCAGCTGCTGGCGCGGCGGCAGGCGCGCATCGTCAGCCAGCCGGTCGACGAGCACGGCCTGGTCGTCGACGACACGCTGGCGAAATGCGAGCTTGTCTACGTAACACCGAGCCACCAGATTCCAACCGCAGTAATCATGCCCAAGGCTCGCCGCCGGGCATTGCTGGATTCCGCCCAGCGGCACGATTTTCTCGTCGTCGAAGATGATTACGAGTGCGAGACCAGCTACCTCGACCAGCCGACACCGGCCTTGCGCAGCATGGATACCGACGGACGCGTTATCTACGTGGCGAGCCTGTCGAAAGTGCTCGCGCCCGGCATGCGCCTGGGTTTCATCGTAGCGCATCCGGCTTTCATACGCCGCGCGCGTGAACTCCGGCGGACGATGCTCAATCATCCGCCGCTGAACAACCAGCGTACGGCGGCGTTTTTCCTGTCGCTCGGGCATTATGACTCGCTGATGATGCGCATGGCGCGCATCTTTCAGGAGCGCCGCACGGCACTGCGCGATGCATTGAACTACTACCGCTCCGTGTCCATCGAGATTTCACCGGAAGTAGGCGGAACGACCTACTGGGTGCGCCTGCCGGAGGATTTCAATGTTGAGTACCTCGTCAGCGAAGCCGAGCGCGAAGGCATCCTGATCGAACCGGTACGGCAGTACTACGCCAACCCTGACCACGCGGAAAACTGCTTTCGCATGGGTGTCACGAGCCTTCCGACCGAGCGCATACGTCCTGGCGTGCTGCGGCTGACTGAACTGATCCGAAACCTCGTCAGCGGCCGCGTCGAGCACCTCGATTCATCCCGCGGAGAATGGCTGACCGGTGCCGACCTGGAACACGCCATGTCGGACCGGATCATCCTCTATAACGTTGTCTATGGCGTGCCGTGCTCAATCGAGCTGCATGCCGATGGCCGCATGGTTGGTACCGCTGGCTACTCCAATGAAGACTGCGACACCGGTCGCTGGTGGGTCGATGGCGACCGCTGGCACCGGCAGTGGCAGGAGTGGGTCTACGGCGACGAGACCGCGTACTACGTCGTGGTCGACGGCGACCGCATCAAGTGGTTTAACGCCGACCGGCAAATCGTCGACGCGGCATTCATCCGGGCTATGCAGCCGCCGGCCTGACCGGCACGCCTCCGGGACCGATTCGCGGAAACAGTCGCCAACGCAATGGGCTGGCCAGCGGCCCCACAAGCGGCGACGGACCCGGACCAGCCGCAATCACTGGCCCAGTCGATTGTGCCAATCTGGCCCTATGGCAAACCCCGGCCGCGCGCTACCGTGCGCTGCATAAGGGGGAACCATGACCAGATTCTCGATAGCCGGCCTGCAACTCGAAGCCGACAACGGCGACAACACCGACGCCATGGCCGCGGAAATCGATGCCACAATGCGCCGCTTCCCGTGGCTCGACATGATTTTGTTGCCGGAACTGAATGCCTTCGGCTCGAACCCGGCCAAAGCGGTGGAGCTGCCGGGCCCGGTCGAAGCCCGCTTCCAGGCGCTGGCAAAACGGCACGGCATCTGGCTGCTGCCAGGCAGCCTGTTCGAGAAAGACGGCGACCGCATCTACAACACTGCCCCGGTCATCAACCCTGCGGGCGAGGTCATTGCCCGGTATCGCAAGCAGTTTCCGTGGCTGCCGTACGAAAAGGGCGTGACCGCGGGCAATCAGTTTGTCGTCTTCGACATACCGGATGTCGGTCGTTTCGGCGTCTCGATTTGCTACGACATGTGGTTCCCCGAAACGACCCGCACGCTGGCCTGGATGGGCGCCGAGGTCATCCTGCACCCGAGCCTGACCAGCACGATCGACCGGGAAGCCGAACTGTCGATTGTGCGCAGCAGCGCCCTGACGAATCAGTGCTATTTCCTCGACATCAACCTTGCCGGGCCGCTCGGCGTCGGCCAGTCGTGCATTGCCGGCCCCGGCGGCGAGGTGTTGTATGCGGCAGGAAAGGGTAGGGAAATCATTCCTGTAACGCTGGATCTTGATTATTTACGTGACGTCAGGCGCTGCGGCTGGAATGGCCTCGGCCAGCCACTCAAGTCATTCCGTGACAGCAGCCTCACGTTTCCACCGTACGCCGACGGCGCCCGGTCCGAGACGCTCGAGGCGCTCGGCCCGATCGAGCCGCCGGCACGGCGCCGATGAGTGAAACCGAATTCTGGACCAGCGGGGAGTGGCGCACTGGCACTACGCGGCACCCGGACGCTGGGGTAGCTTGACCATCAATGACCGAAGGAACAGGCCGCATTCTCAAACGGCCGTGCACCGGCCTCTGCCGCTGCACCCGACCCGGGGGAGAAATAAGCAATGAGCAGTAACCACAGGTTTTACCGGACACCACTGGCCGCGGCAATTGGCGGCATACTCGCGCAGGCATCGCCGGTGGCCGTCGCACAATCGAGTGACAACGAAGCCGCCCTCGAAGAAATCGTCGTCACGGCGACGCGCCGCGAGTCATCGGTGCTCGATATTCCGTACAACATTTCCGCAATCAGCGGCAACACGCTCGAAGAGGCGCTGGTGGTGGACAACTGGGAGTTGATGCGTAATGTCGCCGGCGCGTCAGTCGTCGATCGCGGCTACCGCAATGCCGGTGTGATCAACAGCATCATGATCCGCGGCCTGAATCTCGATGGGTCTGCCCTCGGTGACTACGCGCTGAATACCGTGCCAACGGTGTCGACGTACGTCAACGATACGCCCATCTTCGCCAACTTTATCCTTAAGGATATTGAGCGCGTTGAAGTGCTGCGCGGGCCGCAGGGCACGCTGTACGGTTCCGGCTCACTTGGCGGTACCGTCCGTTACATCATGCGCGAGCCGGATCTCGAGGCGTTCTCAGGTTCGATCAGCGGGTCCGTCAGCCAGACGGCAGACTCAGGCGGCCAGAACTATACCGGCGACATCGTGCTGAACGTGCCGCTCGCGGACACGGCAGCGTTCCGGCTGTCCGCCGGCACGCTGCAGTACGATGGCGTCGTTGACTACGTCAATGTCTACGAGCTCGACCAGAACGGAATCCCGGTGGCGCCAAACGGCGTGCTGGACCCCGCGGCCAGTTACCGCAGCGTCGAGGATGCCGACGATGTCGACATCAAGTACGCGCGTGCAGCGATTGCGCTAGAGCCGACCGATACAACGAAATTCACACTGTCCTGGCACATGCAGACGGACGACATCGGCGGCCGTCGGCAGCAGACGAACGGCCCTGACGGATTCGGTGACAGTTACGGCGAGCGGGAAATCGGCTCAGTGCAGCTCGAGCCATCATCCCGGGACGTCGACCTGGTCAGCCTCGAGGCGGAAATCGACCTGGGCTTTGCGACCCTGACGTCGAGCACGTCGAGCTACAACCACGAAGGCGACAGCGTCAGCGAGAACACCGGCTTCTATGCCCAGTTAGGCTGGCTGCAGTTCTATTACTACAACTACCCGCGGCCGATGGCATCCGCCGTGCGCACGTATTCCGACGAGGCGTTCGTGCAGGAACTGCGCCTCGTATCGAACGGTGACAATGCAATCGACTGGGTGGTCGGTGCGTTTTACCGCGACCAGGACCTGAACTCGACCCAGCAGAGCTTCCTGCGCGGCTTCGAAAACTGGGCCGATACGGCGTTTGGTGATCCGGACCTGATCGTGCGCGACAAGGATTTCGACTACGAGCGTGACGAGACCTTCACCGACCTCGGTGTATTTGGCGAGGTGACCTGGCACTTTACCGATGCATTTCGTGTTACCGGTGGTTTGCGTTACTTCGAGAATGAATTCGAAAACGACACGTTCATGAGCATCGGCCTTTGGGATCCGGCGATCTTCCAGATCACCGACACGGCGTTTTTCGAGGAAAGCGAGGACGACGTGCTGTTCAAGATCAACGCGTCTGTCGATCTGAGCAACGAGATGATGCTGTATGGGACCGTCTCGGAAGGCTACCGCCGCGGTGGCAGCAATGCCGTGCCGGTGTCCGGCCCGTTCGCCGAGGATCCGGGCTGGCTAACGTACGACTCTGATTCCGTGACCAACTATGAAATAGGCATCAAGGGCACGACGGACCGGCTGCGCTACTCGGCGGCTGTCTTCATGGTGGACTGGGATAACGTGCAGCTCAATACGGCGTCCAGCAACTGGGCGTTCTTTACCGCCGCCAACGGCGACACGGCGCGCACCGCGGGCCTCGAACTGGAACTCGACGGCCTGATTGGCAACCAGTGGCACTACAACGTGGGCTACGCCTATGTCGATGGCGAACTGACCGGCGATGCCTTCGCGCCAACGGCGGCAATGGGCCTGCTTGCAGGGGACGGATCACCACTGCCCGGTACGTCCGAGCACACGCTGAACGCGGCGCTCGACTACACGAGGGAACTCGGCAACGGCATGACATGGATGAGCCGCATTAACGGCTATTACCAGTCTGAAACGCAGAACTCACTCGGTGATTTTGGCCGCGCTCCTGGCACATTCATGCGCGAACTCGACGGTTTCACGTTGTGGAATTTTGTTACGACAGTCTCAAAGGACAACTGGGATGCCTCACTCTTCGTCAAGAACCTGACTGATGAGGAAGGCATTACTGGCCTGTTCACCGAGCAGTACATGGGCACGTCGCCGGCGCAGAACTACATCGGCAACGGCAACAAGGAATTCATTGCCCAGCCGCGAACGATCGGGCTCAACGTAACCTGGCACTTCTGAGCAGCGGGATCGCGATGACAGAGAATGCTGCGTCGTTGCGAGCCCGCAGGGCGTCGCAATCTCGTTGCAATTGGCTGAGACTTAGTCTGTGCGACTTCGCCACGTCCCTGCGCTCCTCGCGATGACAGATCGCGGCGCGCTACAATCAATGCGGACTACGGCGAGAGTCATGCCCGGCGAAGCGCAAAGCAGGGAGTTGCAGGCGGAAGTAAAGCAGGTCACCTCATTGCTCAAAGAGGGCAGAAGTGACGCGGCACGGGCACGCTGCGACTCGCTGATCTGGCGCTTTCCAAAGTCGCTGGACATTCGGCTGCTGGCCTCGAGCGTTGAGCAGCAGTGCGGCGATTTCGATCGCATGCTGGAGCGCGCGGAGGAGGCCCTGGCCCTGGGGCCGGCACACGCCGTCGCGCAGTTCCGGGTACTGGAGTGCCGGCTATATTGCGGCCAGGCGGACCGTGTCATTGCAACGCTTGAAGTGCTGGAAGCCTCCGCGGGCGACGATCATGCGCTGCTCGCCCGCATTGCGGAGTTCTTTACCCATTGCACACGGCACGCCGATGCGTTGCGCTGTTTGCGGCGCGCAACGGAACTTCAATCTTACAACCCGGCCTACCTGTTCAGTCTCGCGGCTGCGCAAATCGCCACCGGTGAACTCGAGGAGGCAGAGCAGACGCTCGATCACGTCATCGTGCTTGACCCGCATGATTATGACGCCTACCGCAATCGTTCAACCTTGAGGACACAGGGCACCGACGACAACCATATCGACGAGATGCTGGCCCTGTTGCAGCGCGGTGTGCGACGGCCGGCGGGAGAAGCACAGCTGTGCTATGCGCTCGGCAAGGAATACGAAGACCTCGGCAACCATGAGCAGGCATTCAGCTTTCTCCGGCGCGGCGCAGAAAAACGGCGCAGCCTGATGAGCTATCGCGTCGCATCGGATATATCTGCGATGCAGACGATCCGCCAGGTATTCGACGATTCACTGTTCCAGAAAGAGCCATCCGGCGATCCGCGGCCGGGACCGATTTTCGTCATCGGGCTGCCAAGGAGTGGCACGACCCTGGTCGACCGCATCATCGCCTCGCACAGCCAGGTAGCGAGCCTGGGCGAAGTCAATGATTTTGCCTATAGCGTGATGCGGACGGCGGGTGACGGCGGCGGCAAGATGTCGCTCATCGAGCGCTCGGCTACCCTGGATTTCATGCGCCTGGGACAGCGTTATCTCGAAAGCACGCGCGCTTATGGTGCGGGCACTCCGTACCTGATCGACAAAACGCCGCTCAACTACCTGTACGTCGGATTGATCAGACGTGCGCTGCCGGATGCCCGGATCGTCCATATCCGGCGCAACCCGATGGACAGTTGCTACGGCATGTACCGGACGCTGTTTCGCGCCGGCTATCCGTTCTCCTACGATTTCGACGACCTTGCGCGCTATTACATCGCCTACCGCGAACTGATGGATCACTGGCACACCGTCGTTCCGGATGCATTTCTCGATATCAGCTACGAAGCGCTGGTCGCTGACCAGGAGTCCGTGACCCGCGACATTATCGATTACTGCGGCCTCGATTGGGAACCGGCGTGCCTTGAGTTCCACCGCAATGCATCACCGGTCGCCACGGCTAGTTCGGCACAAGTCCGGCAACCCCTCTACCGCGATGCCCTCGAACGCTGGCGCCGTTACGAAACGCAATTGCAACCGCTGTCCGGGCGCCTTGAGGCGGCGGGCATCGATATCGGACAAAGAGGCGGGACCGATTAAAACTTCCCGGGAAAAACGGGTCGAATCGAGCGACTATGTTGATACCTGTCGCGACAAGCCTGCCTGGAAAGGTGTGACTTTCGGGGCAGTATGCACGGCTGGTTTGCGGCTGCGCGCGAAGCCCATCGCCTGCGGTCTTTCTGCAAGGATACGGCATGAAAAACAATGAACGGGCGGCCGCCGCGCTGCGAGTCGAGCCGTCGCGGCGCGTCTCGGCCGACGGCTTCGCAGCCCGCATATTTCTCGCATTCCTCGCCACCGCGGGCCTGTTCTACGTAAACATCATGCCGGCCATTGTCGACGGCCTCGTCGAAGGTCTCGGATTCACAGCGCGGCAGGCCGGCTTCGTTGGTTCGGCGAATATTTACGGCGCCGCGGCCGGCGCATTGCTGATCGTCTTCCTGATTCGGCGAGTGGTCTGGCGGCCCGCGGCCTGCGTATTGCTCGGCGTACTGATATTGATGGACCTGCTTTCAATGTGGATCACGCTCCCGGGTGCAATGACGGCGTTCCGGCTGGTCCACGGCATTGTTGGCGGCGCACTGGTCGGCGTCGGCTTTTCCGTCATCGCACGCACGAATAACCCGGACCGCACGTTCGGCGTGCTGCTCGTCGTCCAGTTCGGGCTCGGCGGTCTTGGTAACCTGTTCCTGCCGCGGCTCGTGCCGTTCTTTGGCACCGATGTACTGTTCCTGTCGTTGATCGCTTTCAGCGTCATTACCGCCATCATGCTGCCGTTCCTGCCTGGCTACGCGGTTAAAACCGAAACCGGGCCTGTAACGGCACGTGAGCCGATCGCGATCTTCCCGCTTGCACTCGTACTACTGTCGATCTTCCTGTTCCAGGCCGCCAATATGGGGCTGTTCGCCTTCATCATCGGTCTCGGGCGCACGTCCGGCCTTGAACTGTCCTACATCACGACGACGCTGGCCGCCTCCGGCTGGATCGGCATCATCGGGCCGATCATCGTCATCGGCATCTATACAAAGTTTGGCCGAATGCGGCCGCTGGTTCTCGCAATGATCGTGACCGCCATTGCCAACTGGGCACTGCACTTCAGTGACAATGCGATGATCTTCCTGGTAGCCAACTGCGCCGTAGGCATTACCTGGGCATTTACGATGCCGTACCTGCTCGGCCTGACCGCCGAATTCGACAAGGCGGGACAGATGGCCGCACTCGGCGGCTTCGCGTCGAAAATGGGCCTTGCGACCGGCCCGTTCGCCGCCGGTCTGCTGCTGGGCGATGACAACTACGCACGCCTGATCAACATCGCGGTCTTTGCCCTTATTGTCGCCCTCGTTGCCAGCGTCATCCCGGCGATCAAGCACGACAGGATTGCCACGAGCAGAGCCTGACGGCGGAGTCTGCTAAAATGCCGGCCCACTGACGCCGCCCCGGTAGCTCAGCAGGATAGAGCACCAGATTCCTAATCTGGGGGTCCCATGTTCGAATCATGGTCGGGGCGCCAATTCCACCCGCCCGGTGCCTGTCCTTCAATCTGACGAGGCTCGCGGCGGAGCGCTGGCTGTCGCGGCCTACAGACCACGCACCCGCGAGTTGTACCAGTCCAGGTAACGCTCGTAACGGTCACGAATGAAGCTCGGTCGCGAGATGCCATGCGATTCACCGGGGTAGACGACCAGTTGCGTGTCTATGCCGCGGCGTTTCAGGGCCTGGTAAAGTTGCTCGGAGTTGTTGATCGGGACGTTCCAGTCTTCCTTGCCGCCCATGATCAAAGTCGGTGTCGTAACATTGCCGACACTGTAAAACGGCGATATAGCGTCCCAGGCTTCCTGGTTTTCCCACGGCAAGCCCAGTTCCTTTTCCCAGTGATACTGGTAGTGGTCGTGTCCGTAATTCGCGGTATAAAGGACTTCGCTTGCGCCTGTGATGGCACCTTCGAAACGATCCGATTTCGTAATAACGTAGTTCGTCAGGATGCCACCGTACGACCAGCCACCAACACCCAGCCGGTCAGGGTCCGCATAGCCTTCTTCGATGGCGTAGTCGACACCGGCCATTACATCCTCAAAATCCTTGACGCCCCATTTGCCGAACAGGGCAGCAGAGAAATCCTGGCCGTAGCCACTGGATCCGCGCGGGTTCGCCATGACGACAACATAACCGTGCGCGGCGAATAATTGCGCTTCGGCGCTGAATGAAAAGTCGTATTGCGATACGGGTCCACCATGGATGCGGAGCAGTGTCGGGTAGCGCCGATTGGAGGAATAGCCCGGCGGTGTCGTGATAAAGCCCTCGATTTCGGTGCCATCCTTGCTCGGGAACGTCACGTTGCGGACTTCGCCAAGCTCGAGCCCGTCCAGCACTTCGGCGTTGGTTGCGGTCACTTGCTCCAGGTTATCGTCACGCAGCACGAAGACCTCCCGCGGCAGATTCGGCGTGCTGATCAGAATTGCGATGTCGCCTGATGGATGCAGGTCGTAGCTGCCGGCACTCAGCCCGCCGTGAACAGGCCGGTCTACGGCACCGTCATCCCGGTCGTAGGCGGCCAGATGGCGTTCCGCACTGTCTTCGAGCAGGAAGAAAATACGGCTGTCGTCCGGGGAGAAACCGGGCGACGCGACATTCCTGTCAAGCGTATCGGTCAGAATACGCGGTGCACCGCCGTTCACCGGCACGATAGCCAGGTGATTCGTCGCGTACCAGATCAGGTCCGGTTCCACTGACGTCACATAGGCGAGGTGTGCGCCGTCATTGCTCCACGCTGGCGAGTAATCAGAGCCAGGGTTTGTCGTAATGCGTCGTGGTTCGGGGATGCCGGTGCCGCCGTCCACTGCGACGACCCAGATGTCGGTGTTCTGGTTGGCATCCGGTTCTTCGGTCCGGTTGCTGACAAATGCAATGTGCTTGCCGTCGGGGCTGAACGCAGGCTCGGCGTCATCGAAGTCGCCGCCCGTCAGCTGGCGGGGCTCGTCCATTGGCTCTGATACGGTGTACAGGTGCGTGCGGCTGCGATCCAGGTAAGTCGTACCGTCTTCCTTGAACTGCAACCTGTCGATCACCCACGGGACCGGCTGCGGCTCTTCACCGGCTTCTTCGGCTTTGAGCTTCGCCCGCTCCTCGGCGCTCTGGTCCTTTATCATCAACAGCATGCGCGCGCCATCCGGCGACCACCGGTAGTCGCTGACACCCTGCGACACATCCGTATATTGCTGCGCCTCGCCGCCGCGGAGATCCAGCGTCCAGACCTGTGTTTTGGCTGCGTCTTCCTCTTCGCCGCGGGCTGACAGGAACGCGAGGTAGCGGCCATCGGGGCTCCAGCGCGGGCCATACGCGGACTCATCGAGGCTCGTCATTTGCACGACGGCGTCATCCCGTGTCGAGTGCATGAATATTGCGGTGCGTGACTCGTCATCCTCGGCGTACGTGGATTCCACCGTGTATGCAACCCAGTTGCCG
>CAZLNH010000058.1:0-16496 GCA_964560775.1 uncultured Woeseiaceae bacterium
GGCGAAGGCGCACCACGGGGAGGGCTTTTCAGGGACGCTGTGAATACGTCCCTGTACGCTCTGTGCCGGACGTCCCTGTCCGGCACAGCCCTGAAAAGCCCTCCCCGTGGCACACCTCCGCCCCGACCAATGTGCCGTTCATGAATAATCCTCGATCGTGCCATTGGCACTCACCGAAGGATCCAGCGGCACTGGGTAGCACCGGTACCCCCTGCGGGGAGGTGTTTGGGGGAAATAAAGCGGACCGAAGGGAGCCATTCCCCCAAAGACCTCCCCGCAGGGGGTATCGGTGGGGCGGACGCGGTCCCTAGTTAAAAAGAAGCGATCGAGCTACGGAAGGTACAACTCGGCCACCGCTTCTGCGAGCGGCATGGCGTCCGGCCCGCGCCGGTTGGTCAGTACGAGTATGGTCATGCGCTCGTCGGGGTAGCGAATGACGTAGTTTCGGAAACCGCTGGTGCTGCCGTCGTGGTGCAGGCGGCGGTGGCCGCCCACTTCGTCGACGCGCCAGCCGAGCCCGTAGTCCCCGAAGTTGCCGGTCCACATCTGTTCGAGAGTCTCACGCGGCAGCAATGATGCGGTATACAGCGCCTGGTCCCATTTGAAGTAGTCGAGCACGGACGTATAGATGCCGCCATCACCCAGCACGGCACTGGTCGTGCTCTGGTCACTAAGTATCACGTTGCCGTCTTCGACGGTATAACCGAACGCCCGGTGCGGTACCTCGGATACACCTTTCTGGTAGGCAACCGTATTGTCCATGCCGAGCGGTGTGAAAATGTTTTGTTCGAGAAACGCCGGGAATGTCATGCCCGTCCGGTTTTCGATCAACACCGCAAGCATCGCGTAAGCAGTATTGCTGTAGCGGTACTCGGTTCCCGGTTCGAAGTACGTACTGTCGACCTCGTACATCTTCTGCAGCGCGTACTGGTCCGATACCTGGCCTTCGTAGTCATCGGGGATCAGTGATTCGTAGTCGATCAACCCGGAATTGTGTTGCAGGAGGTGACGCAGCGTGATGCGGCGGCCGTATTCGGGGAATCCGTCAAATAATTCGACCAACGTGTCATCGAGCGCGAGCTCGCCTTGCTCGACGAGCATCATGATGGCTGTGGCCGTGAATTGCTTGGTCAACGATGCAAGCCTGAAATTCGTCTCCGGCCGCACCGGCACGCCGTTGGCCAGGTCGGCCATTCCGTAGCTGCGAATTACCGGCGGCTTGCCGTCCCTGATGACCATGACCGAGGCGCCGGGCACTTCCCTGCCCTGGTATGCAGCGAACAGGTCGTCCATTTGTTGCTCCCCGCGGTCAGCGCACGCCGCGCTTGTCAACAGGCCTATTACCAAAAGCAGCGACGATGGCTTGATCACGCTGACTCCTTGCGGCGGGCTGCGGCCGGGAACCGACTGTCATTGGCACGGCACATCGTTACAAAAACCCTTCGAAGTTGAAATCCACCGGCCCGCTCATCAGCGCAACATCGTCAGCACGAATTTCAATATCGACCTTGCCGCCGGGCAGCTCGACGCTGGCCCGCGGCGCGTCAAGCAAACCTCGCGCATTGGCAACGAATACCGCCGCACAGGCGCCGCTGCCGCAGGCCATTGTCAGGCCGGCGCCTCGCTCGTAGACGGACAACCGCATGCGTGCGCCGTCGAGCATTTGCGCAACACCTATATTGGCCTGCTCGGGGAACAACGGATTTTCCTGCAACGGCGGCGCGAGCCTGGCCATGTCAATCGCGTCGAGGTCATCGACGAAGAATACGGCGTGCGGATTACCGACGCTCGCGGCGGCTGCATCCGACAGCGGACCATTGCGGATGTCGAGGTGCAGCGTATCGCGCTCTTCACGCAACGGAATTCGGCGCCAGTCCATGCTGACCCGCCCCATTTCGCACCGCACCAGCTGTTTGCCGATACGCTCGCAACGCAGTGCACCCGCCAGCGTCTCGATGGTGACTGCATCACCCTGCCGTTCCTCGAGCAGCAGCCAGGCCACGCAGCGCGTCGCATTACCGCAGGCTTCCGCCTCGCGCCCGTCCATGTTGACGATGCGCATGAACGCATCGGCACCGGTTACCGTGCGCACCCGTTCGAGGATTATCAGCTGGTCGGCACCGACACCAACCTGCTGGTCGCAGATGTGCACGACCTCGGGCGTGTCCGGATCAAAAGGATCTTCACGTGCATCGACGATAACGAAATGATTGCGCAGGCCGTTCATCTTGATGAACGGACGGCCGCGCACGGGCGCTTTCATGCGGCCTCATCCAGGCAGGCATCGATGATGCGCAGGAATATCGCGGCGCCCCTGTCAATCAGTGCGTCGGGAAAATCGTAGTCTTCGTTGTGCAGCGCCGGCATGTCCTCGCCTGCACCAAGTGCAAAAAAGGCGCCTTCCGACTCCCGGGTAAAACGGCCAAAGTCCTCGGACCAGCGAAACGGCCTCGCGGCCTCAACCAGTGGCAACCCCTGGCAAGCCAGCCGGATCGTTTCTACGGCGCGAGGTGCATTGACCGTAGCGGCAAATACGTCCTCGTACCGGATGTCGACGCCGAGATTTTCCGCTTTTGCGATATCACGGACGCGCGCCTCGCAATGGCGCACCAGCGTCTGCATCAGTGCGTCCGATTCCGTGCGCAGTGTCGCCCAGACCGCAGCCTCGCCAGGTGACACGCCAAAAGCACGGTCACCGAGCCTGGCTCCAACTACCGTGGCAAACGCAAGTTCATCGCCAGAATCGAAATCGTCGGCCAGGCCTTCGAGCAGCGCGATGATCTCGCGCATGGCCCGCGACGGGCTGCGCCCCGTTTCCGGCTGGGCCGCATGCGCCGTGCAGCCCCTGAGCCGGATGTCGATGCCGCGCGATGCACAGGTGAATGTGCCGTCTCGGATCACGATCTGTCCCAGCGGATAACCTGGCAGATTGTGCAATGCGAATACGCGATCGGGCCGTATGGCGGCAAATTCGGAATCGTCGGCAACCGCATTCGCGCCATTCCCGGTTTCCTCCGCGGGTTGGAACAGCAGGACAACACGCCCATTGCGCGGCCGCTTCTTTGCGAGCGCTGCACCAACGGCGGCGAGAATCGCCATATGGCCGTCGTGGCCGCACTGGTGGGAGACGCCGTCCGTCATCGACCGGTGCGGCATGTCGTTCGACTCGAGGATCGGCAGCGCATCGAGCTCGCTGCGCAGCATGATCGTCGGACCGCTGCCGGACTCACCAAAGATGATGGCGACGCCGGTGCCGCCGAGACCGGCTACGATCCCGTCCGGCGCAAGCGCCTCGAACCAGGCGATGATTTTTGCCGCCGTGGCCGTTTCGCTCCCGGAAAGTTCCGGCGCCGCATGCAGCGCGTGACGTAGTGATTCAGCTGTATTCATGGGTGCGCATGATGTCAGGAAGCTCGCAGAATTTCAGCATGAATTGCTTCACCACGCCTTGACAGAGTAAATTCCAGAGTCAGAACAAGCACGCGGAAGTCATTAATGAGTACTACGGAGACACTTTTTCGCGATGACGCATACCTTGCGGAGTGTGAGGCAACGGTCATCGACACGATCGACGGCGCCGTGATTCTTGACCGTACCGTGTTTTATCCGATGGGCGGCGGGCAACCGGGGGATACCGGCTCCCTGAGTTGGGACGGCGGATCCGCGCAGGTAATAGACACTCGTTACGGCGATCGCGGTGCCATACGGCACGTCCTCGCGGACAATGCCGAGCCGCCGCCGGAAGGTGCGAACATAAGGGCGACAATCGACTGGCAGCGGCGTTACCGCCACATGCGCATGCACACGGCGCTGCATCTGCTTGGTGTCGTCCTGAAATACGGCGTCACTGGCGGCAATATCAGCGCCGAGCGCAGCCGCCTCGACTTCGACATGCAGGATGGTGTCGATCGGGATGACGTCAACGAGCAGCTTCGGACACTTGTCGAGGCCAACCATGCAGTCACGTGCCGCTGGATTACCGACGCCGAACTGGCCGCAAACCCGGATCTCGTCCGCACGATGTCCGTACAACCGCCCAAAGGGGCCGGCAAGGTGCGCCTGCTCGACATCGACGGTGTAGACTTACAGCCGTGCGGCGGAACGCACCTGAAGTCGACCGGTGAAGTCGGTAAGGTACAAGTATGCAAAGTTGAGAAAAAAGGGGCGCGTAATCGACGCGTATACATCGAACTGGACTCATAAGAAAGAATGACAACCAGTAATCCGGTCACGCCGGATGACCCGGCCCCCGTATCGGCGGGCGAACGAATTGACGCAATTGACACTTTGCGCGGAGTTGCCGTCCTCGGCATTCTCGTCATGAACATCTATGGGTTTGCGATGCCGTTCGCGGCTTACACGAATCCGCTCGTGATGGGCGGACAGGAGTGGTACAACCTCGGCACGTGGTTCGTGACCCACATCCTGTTCGACCAGAAGTTCATGAGCCTGTTCTCGATGCTGTTCGGCGGCGGACTCGTGCTGATGTGGCAACGATCCGAAGCTCGCGGCACACCGTTGGCCCGTGTTTATTACCGCCGCATGTTCTGGCTGCTGGTAATCGGTGCGCTGCACGCTTATTTCATCTGGTTTGGCGACATTCTTTTCATTTATGCGGCGCTTGGCATGCTCATTTATCCATTGCGCAGGCGTTCACCCCGCGCACTGATCATCATTGCCTGCCTGCTGTTGCCGGTCGCGCTGCTGATCAACCACGGCGCGTATTACTACATGAGCGACCTGAAGGAGCGCGGCCAGGATATTGCCGAATTGCGCGATGCGGGCGAAACATTGAGCAGCGAACAGCAGGAGACGCTCGATGAGTGGCAGGAAATTGCCCTCTTCCTGGTCCCGACCGAGGCTTCCATACGCGATGACGTCGAAGCGCACCGGGGCAGCTATGCCGACATACTCGAACACCGCGTGCCACTCGTCGTAATGATGCAGGTCCAGGGATTGATTGCCTTCGGGCTGTGGCGCGTCGGCGGCCTGATGCTTCTGGGCATGGCGCTCATGAAGCTTGGCATTCTTTCAGGGAAACGAAGCCCGGCCTACTACCGTCGCATGATGATGGCGGGTTATGGGCTTGGATTGCCGATCATGCTTTACTCCTGCGTCGACCTGTATGTGCACGGCTTCGACAGCCTGTACGCCATGAAACAGGGTGGCGTTGCGAACTACATCGGCAGTGTACTGGTCGCGTTCGGGCACATTGCTCTTGTCATGCGTCTTGTGCAGTCTGGCGCGCTGTCGCGCCTGATGCGGCGATTCTCAGCCGTCGGTCGCATGGCCTTTACGCACTACCTGCTGCATTCGCTGATACTGACCTCCGTATTTTACGGCTACGGCCTTGGCCTCTACGGCGATGTTCCCCGCCTGGCCCAGATGCTTTTCGTGGTTGCAGTGATAGGACTGCAGTTATACGCAAGCCCATTGTGGCTTGCGCGTTTTCGCTTCGGGCCGGCTGAATGGCTGTGGCGTTCGCTGACGTACTGGCGCCGTCAGCCAATGCGACACGCCGACAATAATTCGTTCGCATGATTGCCAAGCGATACTGGCGAGAAAACCGCCATGACTGATACAAGGGACCGGCTCGCCGAACTGAAGATCGACCGTGGTGCTGCGGCACCCGACGGTCGTCGATGGCTCTGGCCAGCCGCAGCGCTTGTTACTGTTCTCGCTGCCGGCGCGACGTGGTTTCTCGTCGGCACGGCAGACGGCGCAACACTGGTTGAAACGGAAACGGCGCGGCGCCCGCCGAGCGCCGCTGCTGCCGGCAGCGTCCTGGATGCCTCCGGGTACGTTACTGCCCGGCGGGAGGCGACAGTGTCGTCGGAAATTACTGGCAAAGTGGCCGAAGTGCTTGTCGAGGAAGGCATGCGCGTCGAAAAAGACCAGGTCGTGGCACTGCTCGACGATACAACGCAGCGCGCACAACTTGACCTGATTCGTGCGCAGCTCGGTTCGTCGCGCGCATCGCTGGTCGAAACCGAGGCTCAATTGCGCGCGGCTCGGCTCGAGCGCGACCGCCTGCGCGAACTAGCCGAACGCCAGCTCACGAGCACAGCCAGCGTTGATGCGACCGAGGCGAACTATGACGCACTCGCCGCGCGCCTTGCGACCGGCCATGAAAACGTCAAGGTAGCCGAGCGCAATGTGGCCCTGGCCCGTGACGCACTGGACCGTATGACGATTCGGGCACCCTTCGGCGGCGTGGTGGTCTCAAAGAATGCACAACCCGGCGAGATGATCTCGCCGATCTCCGCGGGCGGGGGCTTTACCCGAACCGGCATTTGCACGATCGTCGATATGGATTCCCTGGAGATCGAGGTCGATGTCAACGAAGCCTATATTCAACGCGTCCGCGCCGGGCAGCGCGTGATCGCAACGCTGGACGCCTACCCTGACTGGCAAATCCCCGCTGAAGTCATCGCAATTGTACCAACGGCCGACCGGCAAAAAGCCACAGTGCGCGTACGCATTGGATTTCTTGAGCGGGACGAGCGCATCCTTCGCGACATGGGCGCCAAGGTCGCTTTCCTGAACGACGAGGCACCGCCGGTCGACGCCGGCGGCGGTGACGAGGACGTGCAGATTTCCGGTAATGCCCTGCACGCCGATGAGCGCGGCAATTACGTATGGCGCGTCAGCGGAGACCTTGTTGAACGCCGCGCAGTAGCGCTTGGGGGGCCAGCGGACCGGGATCGCGTGCTGATAGTGAACGGACTGTCGCCAGGCGATACAATCGTCCGCTCGTCGGAGGCGCCGCTGACTGCGGGGCAGCGTATCCGGACACAATAATAAAAGGATTGTCCGATGTCAGACATACTTGCGCACCTTCGTGGCGTCAGCCGCACCTACCTGAAGGGCAAGGAACGCGTCGAGGTATTACACGATCTCGATCTCGAGATACCCCGTGGCGAGTTCCTGGCTCTGATGGGGCCGTCGGGCTCGGGCAAGACGACATTGCTCAATCTGCTTGGCGGACTCGACAAACCCACGGCCGGCACGGTTACCGTTGACGGTTCCGAGCTGTCGTCCATGTCAAACAGCAAGTTGTCGGACTGGCGTGCCACGCACGTCGGCTTCATATTCCAGTTCTACAACCTGCTGCCGGTGCTGACCGCCAGAAAGAATGTCGAACTGCCTTTACTGCTGACGAGTATGAGTGGTTCCGAACGTGCGCGTCGTGCCGATATCGCGCTCGAGATAGTTGGCCTTTCCGACCGCGCGAAGCATTACCCCCGCGAACTTTCCGGCGGACAGGAGCAGCGCGTTGCTATAGCGCGCGCGATCGTGTCTGACCCCGGACTCCTACTGTGCGACGAACCCACTGGCGATCTGGACCGTGAAACCGCGGACGAAATCCTGACGCTGCTGCAGACGCTCAATCGCGAGCACGGCAAGACTATTATCATGGTCACCCACGACGCGCAGGCGGCCGGCTTCGCCAAACGCACTCTGCATGTCGACAAGGGCAGCCTCGAAGCAAGGTCGGCCGCGTGAAGTATCTGGGCCTCGTCTGGCGCAATGCGTGGCGCAAAAAGATTCGCACGTCGCTGACGATACTGTCCGTGCTGGTGGCATTTCTGCTGTTCTCGCTGCTGAATGCGATCGGCTACGCGTTTCGCGCCGGCGAGGATATGGCGGCCGCTGAAAGACTCGTCGTCATACACAAGATCTCGCTTATCAATCCCCTGCCCATCAGTTATCAGAACCGCATCGCGTCCACGCCAGGCGTCCAGTCCGTCGCGCACGCATCCTGGTTCGGCGGCTACTACCAGGACCCGCAGAACCAGTTTCCCCAGTTTCCGACCGACCCGCGGAGCTATTTCGACATGTACCCTGAACTGGTGCTGCCTGACGGGGAGCTTGAGGCCTGGATCAACAATCGCACTGGCGCCGTGGTTGGTAACGCACTGGCCGAACAGTTTGGCTGGAAAGTCGGTGATCGTGTCCCCATCCAGGCGACGATCTGGACGAAGGCCGACGGCGGCCGCACGTGGGAGTTCGACATCGAAGGCATCTTTTCGTCAACCGATCCACGCGGCGCGACGGCATTCATGCTGTTTCAGTATGACTACTTCGAGGAGGCGCGCGCTTTTGGCAAGGGTACCGTCGGCTGGTATATCCTGCGTCTCGAGCCGGGGGCGAATCCGGTCGAGGTGGCTGATGCCATCGACGCGCAATTCGCCAATTCGTCGAGCGAAACACAAACCAGCACTGAAGCGGCGTTTGCGGCATCGTTTGCCAAGCAGTTCGGCAACATCGCGCTGATCGTGACATTGATACTCGGTGCCGTTTTTTTCACGCTGTTGCTCGTCGCGGGCAACACGATGTCGCAATCCGTGCGCGAACGCATACCGGAGCTGGCCGTCATGAAAACGCTCGGTTTCCGGGACGGTTCGGTACTGGCGCTGGTGCTGTCGGAATCCGTCATGATCATCGCGATCGGTGGCCTGCTGGGGCTTGGCCTGGGCTGGTTGGCCGTTGAGGGCATGGTCAATGAAATGGGCGCGATGCTGCCGGGCATCTATCTGTCACCGGAAGCGATCGCACTTGGAATTTTGCTGATTGTCGTGGCCGGCATTATTGCCGGCATTTTCCCTGCCCTGAAAGCGATGCGGCTCTCGATCGTCGAAGCGCTGGCGCGAGGCTGATGACATGAAGTCGATACGGCAAATCCTGGCAATTACGGCGCTCAACGTCCGTAATATCCCGCAACGGCTCGCTTCATCGATGGTTGCCGTCGTCGGTGTTGCGGCAGTCGTGCTGGTTTTCGCGGCTGTGCTGTCAATGGCCGCGGGCTTCGAGCGCACGATGGTTGCCGCCGGATCGGACGATACGGCAATAGTGCTCCGCAGCGGTTCGACGGCCGAATTGAACAGCGGCCTGTCCAACGAACAGGCGTTGCTCGTAGCCAACGCACCGGGCGTCGCGCGTGACGGCGATACGCCCATCAGCTCGTTTGAACTTTACGTCGTCGTTGACATTCCGACGCGCGTGGCCGGCGATGAGGCCAATGTGCCGTTGCGGGGCGTGCAGCCCGCCGCGTTCGAGGTTCGAAACGACATTGAAATCACAGAAGGCCGCATGTTTGAAACCGGCAGGAACGAGCTGGTCGTGGGCCACGCGGCGCAGCAGGAATTTGCCGGCCTCGATGTGGGCGCGGCAATTCGTTTCGGACAGGCCGAGTGGCGAGTGGTCGGAGTCTTCGAAGCAAACGGCAGTGTGTCTGAATCCGAACTCTGGACCGACGTCCGCGTGCTGCAGGACCTTTACCGGCGCGGCAACAGCTTTCAGTCCGTCCGCGTGCGCCTCGAGAGCGTCGATGATCTGGCCACACTCAAGGCCGCGCTCGAAGCAGACCCGCGCATCGATGCCGACGTCTACAGCGAGAAAGAGTATTACTCCAGCCAGGCCGCGCCTCTCAGCACCTTCATCAAGGCAGTCGGTTACCCGTTGACGATACTGATGGCGATCGGCGCCATATTCGGCGCATTGAACTCGATGTATTCGTCCGTCTCCGTGCGTGGCAAGGAAATCGCAACGCTGCGCGCGCTCGGCTTCGGGCCGATGCCGGTTTTGATCTCGACGGTCGTCGAATCGACATTACTGGCCATCGCCGGCGGGTTGATCGGCGGTGCCGCCGCCTACCTCGTCTTCAACGGCATGCGGGTATCTACGTTGAATGGCGCCAGCTTCAGCCAGGTCGTCTTCGATTTCGCCGTCACCCCGGACCTGCTGTCGCAGGGCCTGGTCGCAGCACTGATCATCGGCGTGATCGGCGGCCTGTTTCCAGCGATACGCGCGGCGCGCCTCCCCGTCGCACAGGCACTGCGGGAACTATAGGCCGGAGAACTGTCTAGCCGCCCGCAGGTGTGTAGGCTTCGGCTTCTTCCTCGGTCAGCTCTTCGACGCGCAGGTCCCAGTCGGCCAACGTTGCGCTGATGCGCAGGCGGAACCGCCCGCTTTCGCGGAACATGCGCACACCATTGCCTTGCTGCTTGGTCTCCACTACCTGGCCCTTGTGAAATCCGGTGGTGCCGTCGAGCAGGGTGATTTCGATCGCCATGGACTGCGGGAAATCGGAATTGACGCGCCAGTCGAGGATCCATGGTGCCTGGACCTCGAACTCCTGTGTCGTTGAACTTCCGCTGCCGGTCAGGTGCGCAACCCGCTCCTTGCTGTCGGCGGCGGCTGCAGCGAGAAAGAGGATGACAAGTGTAAGTGTTGCTATTGCACGCATGGTCCGTTGTCCCGTTGTTGTGCGCCGTCTGATGGCGAATTGAATGCTGTTACACGTCAGACGCGGTCGCGGCCACAATGTTCCGGTGTTATCGCAACCTCGGTGATTATGCAGTCCATCGGTACGTCGAATGATTGCGGATAAATCGTACGCAGCGCACAGCGCTGGTAGCCCACGCCGATCGTCAACGGCTTGATGTCGTATGACGCCAGCGTCCGGTCGTAGTATCCGCCGCCATTGCCCAGCCGGTGCCGGTTCTCGTCGAAGCCTACAAGTGGCGACACAACGACGTCGGGCTGCACCGGCTCACCGTGTGGCGGCACCGGAATCTTCAGCGCGCCCGGCACCAGCGCGTCGCCCGGGCGCCAGGGCAGGAAGGCCAGCGGCTGGTCCTTGCCCGTTACCACCGGGAGCGCCAGCGTAAAACCCCGGGCCGCGGCATCCACGTACCAGTTGCGCAGGTCCGGTTCGCCGCGAATCGGCCAGTAGACAGCCACGACCGTGCCGCCGGATTTCGGCAGCACGGCGTCCAGCCCAGACGCGATACTGGCATCCAGCAGACGCCGCTCCGTGGTTTCGATGGACCGGCGCAAGCCGATCAGGCGTTGCCGCTCGTTACTACGCCACCCCTTGATATCGTCCACGGCATCGCCGGCGATCCCGTCGACATCGGGCAATGCGCACGGTGGTGATGCGAAACCACTGCGCTTATTGATGCCGTTGCTCATGACGTGTAACCCATTCCTCACCAATGATCAGGATACGGTACAGCCCATGCGCGTACCAGAGATCACGTTGCAACGAAGTTCTTTACCCCGCGCAGTAATCAGGGAAAATGGCACCCCGTCACAACCGCCAGCGGAATGAGGCGATATCAATAACCAAAAAGGAAATCCGATATGTTCAATGAATTCAGAAAGTTTGCCATGCGGGGAAATGTTGTCGACATGGCGGTCGGCATTGTTATCGGCACCGCATTCACCAAAATCGTCACATCACTGGTTCAGGACGTCATCATGCCGCCGATCGGCCTCGCGTTGGGCAGGGTGGATTTCAGCCAACTTTACTTCGACCTGACCGGATCGGACTACCCGACTCTTAAGGCGGCGCAGGACGCGGGTGCGGCCACAATCAACTACGGCATGTTCATCAATTCAGTGATCAATTTCATGATCGTTGCCTTTGCGATTTTCATGGTTGTCAAGGCGATGAACACGCTGGTGCGGAGGGAAAAAGAGACGCCGCCCGAGCCGGCCGCGCAATCGGAGGAAGTCTTGCTGCTGACTGAAATCCGGGACGCCCTGCGAAGGGGCTAGCCGCTCGTCGGCCAACCGGTGGCCGATAGCGACCCACCCGGTCGTATTCGCCAGCAGGGTCGCGCGTTGCGGCCGGTTATTCGCTGTCGCGGTAGCGCTCGAACCACGCCAGGATATTGTCGACCTTGGCGATCAGGTGCGATGGCCGCGCCGCGATACCGTGCGACGCTTCGGGAACTCGCACCAGCGCCGTATCAACCCGCCGCAGTTTGAGCGCCTGGTAGTACTGCTCGGACTCCGAGATCGGCGTGCGGTAATCCTGCTCGCCGGTCAGCAGCATGGTCGGTGTCGATACATTGCCGACCAGCGACAGCGGGGAGCGCTTCCAGTACGCATCCGGATCCTCCCACGGCGGGCTGGCAAACCAGTAACCCGGCATGAACGTGCCGATGTCGGTAGTCAGCGTCATGCTGGTCCAGTTGATGACCGGCTTGGCCGACACGGCCGCGGCAAAACGGTCCGTCTTGCCGACGATCCATGCGGTCAGCACGCCGCCGCCGGAACCGCCGGTGACGAACAATTGATCGCTATCGATGAAACCGCGCTCGATGACCGCATCAACGCCGGATATCAGGTCATCGTAATCCTGCCCCGGGTAGTTGTGGTGTATCTCATTGGCAAAGTCATAGCCGTAGCTCGTGGACCCGCGAGGATTCGTGTACAGGACGACATAGCCTGCCGCGGCAAATAGCTGGACTTCAGCGCTGAAGTGCGGCCCGTAGGCGGCGAAAGGCCCACCATGTATCTCGAGGATCAGCGGGTATTCCTGTTCCGGATCGAAATTCGGCGGCGTTACCAGCCACCCTTCGATCTCCAAACCATCGGCAGACGACGTCCAGCGAAACGCTTCTACATCACCGAGCGTGCGGTGCGCGAGAACGTCTTCGTTCAGCGCCGTCAGCTGCCGTGAATTGCCGCGCAGGTCACCCGTGCCGACGTCGGCTGGCCGTAGCGCGCTGCCACGACTGTAGGCAAAACTGCCGTCGACGGCGACGGTAAACCCGCCGCTGGTGTACGGCCGGCCGATTGACGCACCACTGACATCGCTGACGAGCGTCTGCATCGATCCGTTCAGGTCCATGCGGGCAACCAGCGTCTTTCCATGATCGTCATAACGCACGAGCAAGCGGTTGGAATTGCCCGCCCACTGCACTGCGCCGATAGAACGGTCGAGGTCCGCATTGACGACACGCTTGTTGCTGCCATCAGCGTCCATGACATACACGCGCGTGTTGTGATAGCCCATCTTGCGGTCATCGAACCCGAGCCAGGCGATGCGCCGTCCATCCGGCGACACTGCCGGCGCGAAATCCGGGCCATCACGGTCCGTCAATACATCGAGCTCGCCGGACGCAACGTCGACGTACCAGATTTCGGATTCGACCGGATCGTATTGCCATTCATCGACACGATTGGCCGAGAAATAGATGCGCTGTCCGTCACGTGACCATGACAGCGGGCCGCCGTGCTGGAACGGGCCACTGGTCAGTTGCCGCGGTGTCCCTCCGTCGGCCGGCACGACAAACAGGTGGTTATTGCCCGGCTTGAGGTAGCCGCCGCCGTCGGATCGGTAGAAAACGTCTTCGATCACCGTCACGGGCGGTGCCCACTCGGCGCCTTCCGGCTTGGCGGGCGGCTTGGCCAGCGGTTCTGGCGAGTCCGGCACCCGCATTGAAAATGCGATTTGCGAACCGTCCGGAGACCATGCAACAGACGACGGGCTCTCGGGCAGGTTGGTCAAAAGGGCCGCCTGCCCGCTATCCATCCAGCGGACGTAAAGTTCCGGCCCTCGGCCTTCAGCCGACGATACGTACACCAGGCGCTCGCCATCCGGCGACCAGCGCGGACCCTGGTAGCTGTCCGCGCCGGACAGCAGCGGGCGATGTTCGGAACCGTCGGCGGATACCACCCAGATATTGGCACGTGCGCGATCGGTCATGATGTCCATTGACTGGCGTACGTAGGCAATGCGCTGCCCGTCGGGTACTATCTGTGCGTCTGCCGCGATTTCCAGTTCGAATATGTCGGTATTGCTCAGCACGGCCGGCATGGCCCCGGCGGCAGCCGGCAACAGCGATGCAATCAACAGGGCACGAAACAGCATGGTTAGCTCCTGGCTCGGTTTCTTGTAGGGGTCGACACGACTGATCCGCAAATCGGTGACAGATCCGGCCAGACGATGCTGCGTATACTACGCTACCGGTGCAGGCATCGGGCAATGGGTACAGGCGGGTGGTTTCGCGACTGGCGCGGCGCACAGCCGGCCCGGTCCATTAATCGTTGGACACTTTCTGCGCGATGCGGGACGAGGCGGCCTCCGCCGTCGCCGAGAACAGCTGGCGAATGCGCTGCGTATCGACGATGCGGCTCCATGGATCAACGATGTGCACCTGGTTGCGGCCGGCATGCTTCGCTGCGTAGCAGGCAGCATCGGCCAGCCGGAACAATGATGCCATGTCCTGTACGGCACTGGTCGGGGCAACTCCGATGCTGATGCCAACCGAGTAGTACTCCCTGCCCCAGGCGAGCCGGTAGCCGGACACCCGGTTGCGAATCTCTTCAGCCACCTGGCGTGCGCGCTCCATGCTGGCGTGCGGCAACAGGACGCAAAACTCGTCACCGCCCAACCGGCCTGTAACGTCACCCGGTTTGGTGCAGTCGGCAATAATGCCCGCAATATCAGCGAGCAACTTGTCGCCAGCGGCGTGCCCCGCCTTGTCATTTACGTCCTTGAACAGGTCGAGGTCGCAAAACAGCAGTGCATGACCATCATGCTGTGACTCGAGCTGGCGCTCGATCGTCATTTCCGTTTCGATGCGGTTGAGCAGCCCGGTCAGGACGTCGATTGTCGCCTGCTGGCGAAGCAGCGCCTTCGCCTTGCGCAGCGAACTGAGCAGGGCACCGACGTACGGTGGTATCAAAGCGATAACAACAAGCATGGTAAAACTGAGCGTGGCTTGTGTGCGCCAGAATTCACTGAACCAGATGACGGTCGAGAACGAGGCAATTGACAGCAGCGCGCTGCCGTACAGCCAGGCATTCCCGTAGCGAAACCCGTTGCCGAGCGTTACCCACAGGTACACCACAGCAAGACCGGCCGCCGCACCCTCGCCGAGAAACAGCGCGACTGAAATGGCAACAATGTCGTGGGTCAGGCCGACAATGCGGCGGGGTATCGATATACCGGGGTCGAGCAGCAACGCGGCCGCCAGCGCCATTGCCACGAGCATCGAAACCGCGGCCGCAATGCGCGCCAAATAGACATACCCGGCGCTTGCGGCACCGTCGGAAAACCAGCTTGAACAGAAGTACGCCGTCGCAGAAATGACGATTGCCAGTCGGATGGCAATCTGGATATGCTCGGCATCCGGCCTGCCGGCCAGTCGCCTGAATTGGCGGCCCGTAAATGAAAACAGCATCAGAGCCACACCCCGCTGGCCCGCGCTCGCAACCGTTCTGTCATCGTGTAAGCTTCCCTGCATGCCCGTGCCGGGCTTGCTGTTCAATCCGGCATGAGCCGATGATCGGACAATGGCGGGCCATGCAGGAGTGCACAGTCCAAGGATTCGCCGGGACGGCAAAATCGGTATAGTAAGAGGTTGTTTTCTATCGCTAATTTAACTCCGACAGCGCGGATTTCCGGCGGGCATTCTGTCCCTATATGGTCTTGCCGGTCCACGGCGGAGTCGTTTCCGACCGAGGTGCAGCGTGGCCGACACTAAATTACGTTTCCTGTTCGTATCGATCGATGCCCTGATCAGCGACATCGCCTGGCAGGTCGCGAAAGAGGGCCACGAGGTTCGTTACTACATCGGCAACGAATCGGAACAGAGTATCGGCGATGGCTTTGTGCCCAAGGTCGACAAGTGGGAGCCGCATGTTGACTGGGCGGACGTCATCGTATTCGACGATGTGCTGGGTCAGGGCGATATCTCGCAGAAGCTTCGCGCCGAAGGCCATGCGGTCATCGGCGGCACTACGTACACCGACCGGCTCGAGGATGATCGCTCATACGGCCAGGAAGAGCTGAAAAAGCACGGCGTGTCGATCATCCCTTTCCAGGACTTTACCGATTTCGACTCGGCTATCGCCCATGTCGAAAAGAACCCGGGTCCCTACGTTATAAAGCCGAGTGGTGAAGCGCAGAACATCAAGCGCCTGCTGTTCGTCGGCCAGGAAGATGATGGCAAGGACGTCATTCACGTCCTGCAATCGTACAAGGCCGTCTATTCGGATACGGTCAAGCAGTTCCAGTTGCAAAAGCGAGTGCGCGGCGTCGAAGTAGCCGTCGGTGCTTTTTTCAATGGCAAGCAGTTCATGCACCCGATCAACGTCAATTTCGAGCACAAGCTGCTGTTCCCGGGTGACATCGGCCCGGCCACCGGTGAAATGGGCACCTGCATGTACTGGAGCGGCCCGAACAAGATCTACCGGTCGACGCTGGCCAAGCTGGAGTCACGGCTGGCGGAGGAAGGTTATGTCGGTTACATCGACATCAACTGCATCGTCAACGGACAGGGCATATACCCGCTCGAGTTCACGGCGCGATTCGGCTACCCGACGATCAGCATCCAGGTCGACGGACTGTCGATGCCGGTGGCCGAGTTCCTGCACGGTATGGCAACCGGCACGCTGGTGAATTTCAAGTACAAGAAAGGATTCCAGATCGGCTTGCGCGTTGTCGTGCCGCCGTTCCCGTACCACGACCCGAAGACGTTCGAGGCAAACTCGCGTGGCCGCGTAGTCATCTTCCGCAAGCCCAATTACGAAGGTATACACATCGAGGACGTCAAGCTCGTCAACGGTGAATGGCTGATAACCGGCCATACCGGTGTCGTGCTGATCGTCACGGGCTTCGGTGCTTCGGTCAAACAGGCACAGGCGCAGGCCTACCAGCGCGTGAAAAATATCCTCATTCCGAACATGTACTA
>CAZLNH010000059.1:0-9706 GCA_964560775.1 uncultured Woeseiaceae bacterium
GAAGGGGGCCATTCCTTCAAAGGGCCCCCGGCAGGGGGCACCGGTGCGGCGGTGGCGGTCAGTTGGTAGACAGGCTTTCTAAAGGTGGGATACCCGTGCGAACCGACAGTGCGTGATGCAGTCGTTTTCGCCCGGGCCGCTTCCACGTTACCATGGCGTAATAGCTATTCATGGAGTTTGTCTGATGACAACTGTCCCCGGTACGGATGAACTGGTGCGCCTGGTAGACGCAGCCGTTGATAAGGACCGCGTCACCGATACGGTAGAGACCATCAAGGGCGAGCTGTGCCGCCTGATTCGTTCATCCCTGATCGATTTGCCGCCCGAATTTACGACACCTGCTGAAGGTCACTACGCGCGCCGCCTGTTGTACAAGGATGATGACAAGGGTTATTCGATCGTCGTCATGACCTGGGGACCGGGCCAGAAAACGCCGATACACGACCATTCCGGAATGTGGTGCGTCGAAGGCGTCTGGGGCGGGAGCATTGATGTGCAGCAATACGAACTGACGGAAAAGACCAACGGTCACTACAGCTTTGAACCGCGCAACTCCTACGAAGCCGGTGTTGGCAGCGCAGGTTGCCTGATTCCGCCGTTCGAGTACCACAGCATCAGCAATCCCTGTGACAAGACAACGGCTATATCCGTGCACATCTACGGTGGTGAAATGAAGTGTTGCAACGTGTTTGAGCGCCAGCAGGACGGCACCTACACGCGCTCGGAGCATCCGCTCGGCTACGACAGCTGACAGGACCGGCGGGTATGCCCGCGCACCGCGTCGTGGTCAGGGTGCGTCGAGGAGCAGGGCCGGGTCTACCGGTGTGCCGTTCAGGTATACGGCGAAGTGCAGGTGCGGGCCGGTAACACGACCGGTTGCGCCGACCGTGCCGAGACGCTCACCGCGCTCGATAATCTGCCCGTCCTCAACAGCCAGTTCCTGCAAATGCGCATACAACGTCAGCAAGCCCTGTCCGTGATCGACAATGACGGTATTGCCGGTGAAATAGTAATCACCCGCCAGCAGTACGGAACCGTCAAGTGGCGCGCTTATCTCAGTGCCAGCACCCGCGGCGATATCCATGCCGCGATGCGGCGCACGCGGCTCGTCGTTGAAAAAACGCCGTGAGCCAAAACTCGAACTGCGGGCACCGCCGACTGGCGCGCGCAAGGTGACCGTATCAACCGCTCTGTCGCTCCAGCTGGCAAGCGCGGCATCAATGTGTTCGCGCTCGGCAATGATGCGTTCGAGTTGTGCCGGTGCGGGATTGACGTACCCGGGTTTGACGGTCAGGTGTTGCTCGCGATAGGCGTGCGTCCCGATGTCAAATACCAATGACCGTGGTTCGCTGTCGTCCACGTTGTTGATGGTGGCTGTTGCCGGCCCGGGCTCGCGATCGAGCGGGATGCCGATTACTGCCAGCCAGTTACCGTCATGCCTGACGACCAGCGTGCGCCGCCCGTCGAATTGAACTACGGGCGGTGTCGCGTCGTTCGAGCCCGGAATTTCCAGTACCGCAATGCCGCCGGGCCTCGGTGCGTGTTCCGGCATCGCAAGCGCCAGTGCCGGCAGTCCGGCGAGCAGTACCAGCAAGTTACGCATCGTCGCCTCCCGGATCTCTGGCCTTGGTGCCTGGCTCGAGGCCGGTCACGGTCGCCAGTATCGTGCCCCGCGCAAGGCGGGCACGCACATCATGACCGGGCTTGACCATTGTTGCGTCGCGCAGCACGCGGCCGTCGTCGCCAGTGCTGACGATCGCGTAACCGCGTTCAAGCGTGGCAAGCGGGCTGACCGAGTGCAAAGCGCGCGCAACCACCGCCAACCGGTGCTCGAGCATCTCGATGCGTCGGCCGGCCGCGCGCTCAAGCTGCGCGGCCAGTGCGGTGCAGCGGTAGCGCGCTCGCTCGACGCGGGCGGCCGGCGCCTGGCGCCACAGCCTGGCCTGCAGTCGTTCGCTTTGCTGCCGGCGAGTCGTCAGGCTGTGTCGCATGCCGGCGGCGAGGCGCAAATGCAGGTGGGCAAGCCGTTCGGACTGGCGGGTGACTGTTGCTGCCGGGCTGCTTTGCGCCAGCCGTTTTGCGAGCCAGTCGAGTTGCTGGTGCCGCGCCTCGAGCCGCCGCCCGATGTGCGAATTGAGCCGCTCCGCCATGACCCGCAGGCTGCGTTGCCATGCGGCCTGGTCCGGCACGACCTGTTCGGCTGCGCCGGATGGCGTCGGTGCGCGCAAGTCGGCGACGAAATCGGCAATCGTGAAATCGACTTCGTGACCCACGGCGCTGACAACGGGAATTGGGCACGCGTGCAGCGCCCGCGCAAGTCCTTCATCATTGAACGCCCACAGGTCTTCCAGCGAGCCCCCGCCGCGGCCGATTATCAGTACATTACATTCGTTCCGCCGGACAGCGGATTCGAGCGCGGCAAGCAGTTCCGGCACGGCAGCCGCGCCCTGCACGGCGGCCGGGTAAATGATGACGGGAATGGCGGGAAAGCGGCGCTTCAGTATCGACAGGATGTCGCGAATGGCGGCACCGGCCGGCGAAGTAATAACACCGATGCAACGCGGCAGGGGAGGCAATGGCTGCTTGTTCGCCTCATCGAACAGGCCTTCGGCTGCCAGCTTTTTTTTCAGTGCCTCGAAACGCCGGCGCAGCTCTCCTTCGCCGGCGGGTTCGAGCTGCTCGACGATCAACTGGTAGTCGCCGCGTGCCTCGTAAATGCTGACCCGTCCGGTCGCCAGCACCTGGTCGCCGTCCGCCAGTCCTATTGTCGGGCCGCGCTGCCGCTGCCGGAAATACGCGCATCGTATCTGCGATGAAGAATCTTTCAGCGTGAAGTACAAATGCCCGGACGCCGGCCGCGCGAGGTTCGACAGCTCGCCCTCGACCTGCACCGTCGCAAAGCCGCGCTCCAGCAACTGCCGCGCCTGCCGATTGAGCTCGGATACCGTCAGTGCCCCGACCGCACCCCCATTTGCAAATCTGTCGTCCATCGAACCAGTATACCCGCCAGCGCGAGGCGCGAAGCACCGACGTCATCGCGAGGCTGCCAAAGGCAGCCGTGGCGACCTCGCACCGCTTGGCAGAGACATCAGCAGAACGAGATCGCCGCGGCGCTTCGCGCCTCGCGATGACGCTGCTGCACGAGATCGCCGCGGCGCTTCGCGCCTCGCGATGACGCTGGCTGCACGAGATCGCCACGGCGCTCTGCGCCTCGCGATGACGCCGGCTGCGCCGGCGTCATTTATTTCCTCAGAGCCGTTTACGGTCAAATACGCCCCGCGTAGAATGGACCGTTTAACCCGACTGACCCGACCACTGCAGTCGCCGCGCATCGCCCGCGCCACCCGGCAGGCGATACAGCCGGCGCCGGCAGTCACCGGGCTACCTGCGATCCGGAGCCTCATGCGCATAGCGAGCGAAGCACTCACCTTTGACGATGTCCTGTTGCAGCCCGGTTACTCGGATGTACTGCCGCGCGAAGTCGATCTCAGCACCAGCCTGACGCGGGAGATCCGGCTCAACATCCCGTTGTTGTCGGCGGCGATGGACACGGTGACCGAGGCGCGCCTTGCGATCGCGCTGGCCCAGGAAGGCGGCATGGGCATCATTCACAAGAATATGCCGCCGGAGGACCAGGCTCGCGAAGTGCAGCTCGTCAAGAAATATGAAAGCGGCATCGTGCGCGACCCGATTACCGTGCCGCCCGACATGACGATTCAAGAGGTCATCGACCTGACGCGGACGATGGGCATTTCGGGCGTGCCGGTGGTCGAGGACCGCGAGACGATTGGTATCGTGACGCACCGCGACCTGCGGTTTGAAACGCAGCTCGACGCGCCGGTGTCGTCGGTCATGACGCCGAAAGAGCGCCTGGTCACGGTGGGCGAGGGCGCCGATGCCGACGAGGTGATGGGCCTATTGCACCGGCACCGCATCGAGAAGGTGCTGGTTGTCAACGAGAACTTTGAACTGCGCGGCATGATCACGGCCAAGGATTTCCAGAAGGCTTCGGATTTTCCGCGTGCCAGCAAGGATACTAACGGCGCATTGCGCGTCGGTGCCGCCGTGGGCACGGGCTACGACACCGATGAGCGCGTGGCCGCACTGGTCCGGGCGGGCACGGATCTGATCGTCGTCGATACGTCGCACGGTTTCTCCAAAGGTGTGCTGGAACGCATACGTCGCATCAAGAAACAGTACCCGGAGCTGCAGGTGATCGCCGGCAATGTCGTCACCGGTGATGCGGCAGAGGCATTGGTCGAGGCGGGCGCCGACGGCGTCAAGGTCGGCATCGGGCCGGGCTCCATCTGCACGACTCGCGTCGTTGCCGGCGTCGGCGTGCCGCAGGTCTCGGCCGTGTCGGAAGTGGCGGCGGCATTGGCGAAAAGAGGAGTACCGCTGATATCCGACGGAGGCATCCGCTATTCGGGTGATATCGCAAAGGCCATCGTTGCCGGCGGGCATTCGGTAATGATTGGCGGACTGTTCGCAGGCACTGAGGAATCCCCCGGCGAAGTCGAGCTCTACCAGGGCCGGTCCTACAAGGCCTATCGCGGCATGGGTTCGGTGGGCGCGATGAGCGGCAAGCACGGCTCGCGCGACCGCTACTTCCAGGATGCAACGGAACAGCTCGAAAAACTGGTGCCGGAAGGCATCGAGGGACGCGTCGCTTACAAGGGCAGTGTTATTGCCATCGTCCACCAGCTGATGGGCGGCCTGCGCGCGGCGATGGGCTATACCGGCAGTCACAATATTGACGAAATGCGCACACGGCCGAAGTTCGTCCGTATCACCGGTGCGGGCATGCGTGAAAGCCATGTGCACGATGTGACGATCACCAAGGAAGCGCCCAATTATCGTACCAATACCTGATTCGTGCCGATGACCCGGACCACGGTTGCCGCACCGGCCGACATTCATGCGCACCGCATACTGATACTCGACTTTGGCAGCCAGTACACGCAGCTGATCGCACGCCGCGTGCGCGAGTGTGGCGTATATTCCGAAATTCATCCGTGGGACACAGACGACGAGGCACTGCGCGCATTCCGGCCTGACGGCATCATCCTGTCGGGCGGTCCGGAATCGGTCAACCTCGACGATCCGCCGCGCGTGTCACAGGCAGTATTTGAGCTGGACGTACCAGTGCTCGGTATTTGCTACGGCATGCAGGCCATAGCCGCGGCGCTCGGTGGTGCCGTTGTCGCCTCGGCGCATCGTGAGTTCGGATACGCGGAAATCACACCACGCGAGTCCGGGCTATTCAACGGCTTGAGCGATGCGCCGGCCGGCAGCCCGCCGATGCTGAAAGTCTGGATGAGCCACGGCGACCGCGTCGAGGCACTGCCTGCGGGATTCCATGCCACCGGCACCAGTCGCAACTCACCGCTGGCCGCGATGGAGGATCCGGTGCGCCGCTATTACGGCGTGCAATTTCATCCGGAAGTGACGCACACACCGCAGGGCCAGCTGATACTCGAGCGCTTCGTTCGCGAGGTATGCGGTTGTGCGGGCGACTGGACGCCGGGCAATATCGTCGCGGATGCGATCGCGCGTGTTCGTGCCGACGTCGGGGACGGGAAGGTGCTGCTCGGTTTGTCCGGAGGCGTCGACTCGTCGGTCGTCGCAGCGCTTTTGCATGAGGCGATAGGTGACCAGCTGACCTGCGTGTTCGTCGATCACGGCCTGCTGCGCTATCAGGAAGGCGACCAGGTCATGGAGACGTTCGCACGCCACCTTGGTGTCAACGTCATTCGCGTCAATGCAGCCGAGCGCTTTTTCGACGCGCTCGCCGGCATCAACGACCCGGAACTGAAACGCAAGATCATCGGTGGCCTGTTCATCGATATCTTTGATGAGGAGGCGGGCAAGCTCGAAGACACGGACTGGCTGGCGCAGGGCACGATTTATCCGGACGTCATCGAATCCGCCGGTGCATCGACCGGCAAGGCGCACGTCATCAAGTCGCACCATAACGTCGGCGGCCTGCCCGAGCACATGCGCATGAAACTTGTTGAGCCGCTGCGCGAGCTGTTCAAGGACGAAGTGCGCCGCATAGGCGTCGAACTCGGCTTGCCGTCCGAAATGGTTTACCGCCACCCGTTTCCCGGCCCCGGCCTCGGCGTGCGCGTGCTTGGTGAAGTGCGGCCGGAATACGTTACGTGCCTGCAGCTCGCGGACAACATCTTTATCGAGGAACTGCGCCGCCACGACCTGTACGACAAGACCAGCCAGGCGTTCGCTGTCTTTTTGCCGGTGCGTTCGGTCGGCGTTATGGGTGATGGCCGCCGCTATGACTGGGTTGTCGCATTACGCGCTGTCGAAACGATCGACTTCATGACGGCACGCTGGGCACGACTGCCGTACGATTTTCTCGAACTCGTCAGCCTGCGCATCATCAACGAAGTCGACGGCATCTCGCGCGTCACCTACGACATATCAGGGAAGCCGCCCGCGACGATCGAATGGGAGTGACTGGCAAATACGGTCCTGTTAGTACGCTATCGCACAGTCTGGTGGGGCGAAGGGAGCTAGATTCTGACCAAAGGCAAGGTCGTGCTTGCGGATCTCTACGATACCCGCGAGCCGGAGGGTTCGTCGTGCGCATCACACCGCAATTTCGGCGATAGAAGACAATTGGAGATTCCTATGCATGATGACCGACCACTGGCTACACGCTGTTTGCTATCCGGCACAGCGATGCTCGTCATCATTGTAGCGATCATGGGTTGCCAGGACCGGGATGACAACGTAGAACCTCCGTTGGATCCTACTGCGACAGAGGGCGCGGCGGCAGATGCCCGGCCCGGCGACGTTGCTAACGGCATACCCAACCCGACGCGTGCCGCTGATCGCGAGCAGGGAGTCACCGGGATATCCGGGGAGTCCGCGACCCATGCGCAAGACTCGCAGGTAGAGTTGGCCGTAGCGCAGATCAAACCCACGACTGCCGGCAGCGCAGAGGGTACCGTGACATTTTCGGCGGCAGAGAATGACGGGGAAATGCGGGTCATCGTCGATCTCAAGGGCCTGGAGCCCGGCCCCCACGGCCTTCACGTTCACGAGGTGGGTGATTGCTCGGCCGATGACGCCTCGTCTGCGGGCGGACATTTCAGTCCCGACGACAACATGCACGGCTCACCGGATGCGGCCAGGCACCATCGCGGGGACATGGGCAATATTGAAGCCGATCACGACGGCAAAGTATCCGACGAGCTTAGCTTCCGGGATCTTACCTTTTCCGGGCCTGCATCAATACTGCAAAAGGCGGTCGTGATTCACCGAAACGCCGATGACCTGGAGAGCCAGCCTGCGGGCGACTCCGGCGACCGGGTAGGCTGTGGCGTTATTCGAAAATCATGAGTTTGCGAATCGGAGATCCTTTCAAGCTTTCCTCTACTCCCTTTGTGCGGTAGCGAACTGACTGACCAGCTTCCTCAGCGTAGTTTCGCACTTCATCCTGAATTCCATTTCGCTTGGCGATTCAGTCTCCTTCATGGTGCCGATACCGGACGGGGAGTTGGATGAAGTGGCTGGACTGGAACATTTTGTCCGCCTAACGCACTCAATTCAAAGGAGATTCGTATGAAAAAGCTACATGCATTTGCCTTTTATGCATTGGTCACACCGGTTTTGACGTTTGGTGCAGGCTCTCTGCTGGCTCAATCTACTGACCAGGATATGGATCGTGAGCAGCAGAGCACCCAGGTTGACCAGGGTGCGGCACAATCCACGCAAAGTGACCAAAGCGGACCGTACCCCAGTCTGTCGGACGCGCCAACGGCAGCAGATCGCGAAAGGGAGAGCAACCAGTATGGCGAGCGGAACCGGAACGATATGCACTCAGCTGCGGCTAAAGGCATGCCGGCGAGCGAACTTATCGGTGCTGAAGTCAAAACCACTGATGATGAGGATGTCGGTCCGGTCGAAGAGCTGCTTATTGACGAGAGCGGTCAGGTCGTGGCTGTCGTAGTCGGCGTCGGCGGATTCCTGGGCATTGGTGAGAAAAACGTAGCCATTGGTTGGGATGAAGTAACGATTTCAGGCGGTACTTCTGCTTCCAAAACGCCTGATCCTGCTTCTGCAGAGCATGATCCTGCTTCTTCAGGGCATGATCCTGATTCTGAAGATGATATTCTCGGTTCCGATGAGTTGGACCTGCGGATTGACCTGACCCGTGAAGATCTGACCTCTGCGCCGGAGTTTGAAGACAGGGATTAATTTCCAGCGTTTATGATGGAATGAATAGACGGCAGGGGCGACAGCCTCTGCCGTTTTCATATTCGGCCGGCATACTCCACACGCATTATCCGGAGCCAGCACGCGGCATCCGTCAGTGCCTCGAGTCCAGCATGTCGTCCCGCTGGTGCTCTGCCCGCGAGGCACCGATCGCGGTTTCGACCTTCTTCCTTTCCTCGGGAGGTGGCAGGACTGCCGGCAATCCAAGCGACTCGATCCACAATTCGCGGGTGAATCCCGTTGTGTGGTAGAGGTGATGATCCTCTTCCTGCTCAACTGCCTCAAACGCGGTCTTGAGTGCGCCGGTTTCCTCTCCCTGGCCGTGCTTTACCAGGTGACCGATCAATTCCCAGTTCAGGTGGTCCTTGGTTTCCGCCAGGACAACGCACTCACCGGCCACTAGCTGAGCAGCCGAGGCACTGCCGCGCGCCTTCGCCATTTCCATTGCCGAGACCAGCGATTCCCCGATGTGGCCAACTACTTCCCGACCAGGGCTTGCGGTGTCCGGATCCAGTTCGAGCGCCTTGAACACCTTCAGCAGTATCTGTTCGTGGGTACGAGTCTGCTCAAGGTACTCCTCCCATTCCTCTTTAAGATCCTTGTTCTGCGCACAGGTCAGCGCGGTTTCGTAGATCTTGATGCCTCCGCGTTCCGTCTCGAGGGCCTGGTACAATAATTCGTGCAGTTGTTTCTTCCTGTACGGCTTCTTTTTCATGGATTCCTCCTGAATATCGGTAGGTGGCACGCCGGCGGGCGGACTGTGTCACTGGTTGGGTCCGGCAGCTGCCAGTCAATTGAGCTTCTGATGATAGGGAGCGTGGCGCTGCAGGGTCGGTGCAGTAGCCCACATAGCAGTGCGTCGCCAGGGTATTGGCAGCGATTCCCCGAACGGATGGCGTGATGCCGTCATCACGGCTCAACGTACTCGTGCGCTCAATAGCGCCAGCTGACCTGGCGGTGTGTACGCTGGCGCACAGAGTGTTCCGCGTCCTGCTGTCAGGATCGAACAAACTTGGTGGTCCGGTGACGCCGCACAAGCCCGAGTTCGAAGCGAAGACTGGCCGGCCGAACGCGTGCGGATAGTTGAGCCGGCAGAAGTCTTCCTGTTACGTAATGTCCTGCTCATCCGAGAAGCCCGTTCCGCTCCCATGAAAATTGCTCTGGTCATATTGGCCCTCATCCTTGTGCTTGCTACGGCTCTGCCGCTCCTGCGCGTCGACCAATGGTGGATTCGGGTTTTCGATTTTCCAAGAGCACAGATCACCATCGCCGGCATCGTACTTCTTGCCGTCTATGTTTATTTCTGGGATGCGAAACGTACCTACGAAACCGTTGTCCTCGGCCTGTTGGTGCTGGCCGTGGTATATCAGGTGATGAAGATGGTTCCGTACACGCCGCTAATGCCCAAGCAAGTGCTTGCTGCCGAATCACCCTCGGACGACTCCAATCTCAGCCTGCTGATTGCAAA
>CAZLNH010000060.1:0-6062 GCA_964560775.1 uncultured Woeseiaceae bacterium
TCGTAAGCCAAAATTTTCTTGTATGTCGTTGTTTTTAAGATAAATACGGAGTTGGCACGGCTTGTGCAATAGAGTGAAGTGAACTCACACACAGGACAGCCCGCGCAGTGCACTTGCATCGCGGGGCACCGCAAGGGACGCAGCAATGAACAGCAAATTTGGAACATTTTTGACAACGGTACTGATACTCGTCGGCATTACGCTGTGGTCGGTATCGGTGCTGGCCGATGACCACGTCGACACACGAGCCGAGAGTCGCGTTGAAGCGCGCCAGAGCGCTGACGATGCGCATCACGAGGCAGCCCTGGACGCTGCGGGACGGATCAAGGCTTCCGCCAAAGTGGACTTTGACATCGGCCTGACAGATCGCACGTCGGTATTGGCTGCCCGCAACTGATCAATACCGTTAACTACAGATTTCGGCGGCAACGCAGTGGCCCGGCCTCTCCCCCCCTTGGCCGGCCGGTGCAAGCCCCGATTGACAGTTGGTCGCAAGACCGGCTGAAGCGGGCCAGGATGGCCCGGCGGCATTCTCCCCCCGATTTGCCGCTCACTGGGGAGCCGGAGACCGATCCGAACCGGGTCGAACCGTCGCGCTATCTATAGCCGGTGTCTCTGGCTCCCTTCTTTTTTTCCGGTCCTTATTTCTATTCCACAGGATTGGCACGGTTGCGACGCGCTTCCGCCAGCCTGGCACGGCCATTGGCGGTTGATTCGCTGATGCGTTTGCGAATGGTGTGGAGCCAGCGTCGAGCCCAGGCGAACTCAACGGCCAGGATTCCAAGGCCAACAGGAATAACGACAAATGCGGGTCCCGGCGTCACTAGCATAATAACGCCGACCAGCAACACCGTGCCGCCGATGACGCCGATCACAATGCGCTTTGCGAAACGATATGTGATATTGACTGCGGATCTCATGACATGTGCCGACCAGGTTGTTGCTGCAAAAATGTCTGGCTGCGGTCCGGGTCGACCGCGACCGTGATTGGGCTTGTAATTTTGTACGTGTATCGTAGCCTTGGACTCATGAAACGCCAATTGTTCATTACTGTCGCCGGACTGCTTGCCGTCATTGGGCCCGGCCACGTGTTTGCCGAGTCGGCTAACGGGCACCACCTCTCGCTCACGGCCGACATCCCGGTTGTGGAGATTGCACCACGCCAGGCCGGCCGCAGCTTTGTCCAGCTGCCGACCCTGCAGTACAGTTTTCGGCTTGAAGCACGATGTGCCGGCGATACTTCACCCGCGTCATTCGCGCTCAATGTTGCCGACACGCGAATCACACTGGACGCCGCCGAACTCGACGGGCATGCGGCAGTCACAGGGCAGCAACTCAAGCTCGTGATTCCCGCGAACCAGCTCGCACCGGTTGCAATCAACGCGTTCTGCGAATTACCGCCGGATGTGCCGGGACCGGGCGACGACACTGATGACCATGCCGACAGTCGCGATTCAGAGCTTCCCGTCCCCGGCGCGCTGTCCGCGCACGCATCCCTGCTGTGCGTCAGCGACTCACGGCAAGCGATGACCTATGCGGCATCTTCCCTTGACCTGTTACTGGTCTGTCGCGAATCCGACAGCGGACAACGAGTACCGGAAGTCAGGTTCCGTTAACGACCAGGTGTCGCCGCAGGAAGTCGATCGTCAGGTTCCACGCTTCAGTGGCTGACGTTTCATCGTAGTTCCTGCCCGTGGGGTTGGCGAACGCGTGGCCGACACCGGGAAAAATCCGGATTTCGTGCTCCTTGTCGAGATTCTCGAGTGCCGCCTCGAACGCGTGCACGCCCTCGAGCGGAATGCCGCGATCGTCCCCGGCAAATATCCCCAGTAACGGCACATCCAGCGGCTGCAGCCGTTCTTCGTCGTCAGTCACCTGGCCGTAGTAGATCACTGCCGCGTCCAGTTCGTTGGGGAACAACAATGCCATGTTCAGCGACCAGCCCCCGCCAAAGCACCAACCGAGACTCGACACGGCGGGCGCACCAGCCGTCGTATTCACAAACTCGTACGCCTGGCGAAGGTTCTCGTTCGCGGGCTCCGGGTTCTCAACTACTTCCAGCATCAACTCACGCGCCTCGCTGGGCGTTTCGGCAACGTCACCGCCAAAAAGGTCGACCGCAAGTACGATATAGCCCTCTCCCGCGATGCGGTCCGCCATCTGGCGCACGCCTTCGTTCAATCCCCACCATTCGTGAATCACGATGACGGCCGGCAAGGGTTCGACCATGTCAGCGGGAAAGACGAAGTAGCCATAGACGAGTTGTTCGTCAACTTCCGCATACGGCAGCGTTTCTGTTACCACTTCCCGGGCTGGTTCGACACTCGCCGCGGCATTGGGCGTTGCCGTATCGTCCGCGTGCTCCCGGCTCATCGCATCCACGTTGTCGCGCGACGCATCCCCCGATGCCCCGTTGCCGTCCTCGCCACCACCGCTGCAGGCGCCGAGCATCACGGCAAGGGCTGCGATCATCGGTTGCATGCGCCGGTGCCTGCCAATCCTTTCCATCAGTACCTCCGTGTTTCCGGACGATCGCCGGGTGCGCATGCGCGGGGCGAAATCGTAAACGTTGCGCCTGCGCTTTGCATTGAAAATCCAGGGGACCGGGCGGAAAATTACCTGCCCATGGCATACTCATCCTGTCTTCCCGCCAGTGTAATCGAAAATGACCGAATGTCGCACGCCCGGGCCGGGTTCCGGCCGCGATTCCTGTATCGGGTGTATGGCCCGCGCGGATAATTGCCTGTGACGCTGCTGCAGGAAGCCGTCATATTCCTTGCCGCGGCAATCGTAAGCGTTCCGATCAGCAAGCGCCTCGGCTTTGGTTCGGTGCTCGGTTATCTCGCCGCCGGAATCATCATCGGGCCTTTCGGATTCGGGCTGGTCGGCGATGCGGAAACTATCCTGCACTTTGCGGAGTTGGGTGTCGTCTTTCTGCTTTTTATCATCGGGCTTGAGCTGCAACCGTCCCGGCTATGGGTCATGCGCCACCTGATGTTCGGTCTCGGCGGCAGCCAGGTTTTGTTAACGGCACTTGCGATCGGCAGCCTGGCATGGGTCGTTGGCTTTGAACCGGTCCCGGCGGTATTGGTCGGGTTGATTCTGGCTCCCTCCTCAACGCCATTCGTACTACAGCTGCTCGCGGAGAAAAAGCAGTTGACGACGGCATATGGTCGTGGTGCGTTTGCAATCCTGCTGATGCAGGATCTGTACGTGATTCCGCTGATTGCCGCGATACCGCTGTTCGCCGACAACACCGCGGCGGATAGCGGATTCAGACTCGGCGATGCGCTGGTTGTTGCCGGCACCATTATTACGTTGATCGTCGGCGGGCGGTACCTGCTGCGACCCGTATTGCGATTCGTTGCCGGCACGAATATCGCGGAAATATTCACCGCGACCGCGTTGCTCGTCGTCATCGGTGCAGCGCTGCTGATGCAACTCGCCAACATGTCGATGGTACTTGGCGCCTTTATCGCCGGGGTGTTGCTGGCCGACTCGGAGTATCGTCACCAGCTCGAGGCCGACATTGAGCCATTCAAGGGACTGTTGCTTGGCCTGTTTTTCATGGCCGTTGGCATGACCGTCAACACGCAACTGCTGCTCGAGGCGCCGTTAACCATTCTCACCATGGTTGTCGGGCTGATGGGCGCCAAGGCAGCTGTCCTGCTGCCGCTCGCTCACGTATTTGGCATTCGCGAGAACTTCGGACCCACAAGACTTGCCGTGGCGATGTCCCAGGGCGGTGAGTTTGCTTTTGTGCTTTTTGCGCTGGTATTGCGCGAAGGAATACTCGACACGGTACTCGTTGACCAGCTGGTCCTGGCCGTGGCTGTGTCAATGCTGTTGACACCGGTTATCTATGTCAGCAGTGAAGCGTTGATCAGGAAAAAGGTGCCGCCCGTCGCAGACTATGACCCGATGGACGATGACCACAACAGCGTCGTCATTGCCGGCTTCGGGCGCGTCGGACAGATCGCGGGCAGGTTGCTGGGCATAGCCGGTGTCCCGTACACGGCGCTCGAAATTAACTCGAGCCAGGTGGATGTCGTCAGGCGCTACGGTAACAGGGTGTATTTCGGCGATGCCTCCAAGCTTGAACTGCTGCGCGCGGCGGGCGTAGCCAATGCAAAAGTATTTGTGCTGGCAATTGACGATATGGATGCATCGACACGCACTGCCGAGATCGTGCGGCGGCACTTCCCGAATGTCACCATCATCGCGCGGGCTCGCAATCGACGGCACGAGCACCGCCTCATGGATATTGGTGTGCGCCATATTTTTCGGGAGACTTTGTTGTCGAGCCTGGCATTGGCGGAACAGGTATTCGTGCATCTCGATTTTGTGCAGGAGGATGTACGCCGGCTCATCGATACGTTCCGCGATCGTGATGCACGCCTGATGCGGGAACAACATGCGCTGCAACACGACGAAAGCCAGCTCATACAATCGGCGAAGGACACGGCAAGGGAGCTGGAGATGCTGTTACGCGCTGACCTCGAGCGCGGACGGGATATCAGGCGCAGGTAGCAACGCCCGCCCGACCATGCCCGGGGCAGACCGACCGTGGGCCATGCGTCCGGGACTTGGCCGGAAGCGCCGATCGGGTTAGCATAGTGCTGTAAGTCAAAAGGGGCACCCGCCTTAATCGAGCCGGCCATGAAATTCACGCGCATCACTTTTCCGCACCTTATGCGCTGCATGGTCCGCTCCGCCCGGCCGATATTGCCGCCGCGGCGCCCGCGCATCGCAGACTGGCCGCCGCCAAACGCTGCATAACCCCGATCGTCGACTTCATACCAGGTCCGCCGGGGCACGCCGCTCCCGGAACCGGTGATCCGCGTCAACAGAATCGCATGATGCGGCACCCAGATAAAAAGAACGTCGACATGACTTACAACACCAACCTGCCAATTCCACCGTTGTGGCGTCGCGTGCGCGGCTTTTTTCGCGATGCGCTGCGCGACAACCAGGCCAACTTTACGAGTGGCTCGATTAACCGGGCGCTTGGCCTGCTTGCCATCCCGATGATGCTCGAAATGTCGATGGAAGCGATTTTCGCAGTCGTCGACATTGTCTTTGTATCGCGCCTCGGCATCAATGCGGTGGCCGTTGTCGGGATCACAGAAGCACTCGTCACCGTGTTGTACGCAGTCGCTATTGGTCTCGGCATGGGCGTTACGGCGATGGTTGCCCGGCGTATCGGTGCCGGGGACATCAACGATGCCGCCCGCGTAACCGGCCAGGCATTCTGGATCGGCGTTGCCGTGTCTGTCGCGATCGGCACGCTCGGTGTCACTTTTGCCGCGGACTTATTGCGGCTGATGGGCGCCAGCGATGACGTGATCGCGGAAGGTGGCAGGTACACAACGGTGCTGCTCGGTGGATCGGTCACCATACTTTTTCTGTTCCTGCTGAACGCCGCATTGCGTGGTGCAGGAGACGCCCCCGTGGCGCTGCGAGCGCTGGTACTCGCCAACGGGCTCAATATCGTTCTCGATCCGTGCCTGATATTCGGGCTCGGCCCGTTTCCGGAAGCCGGCGTGACAGGCGCCGCTGTCGCGACAACGATCGGCAGGGGTTCGGGTGTCGTGTATCTCGCCTGGTACCTACTGGGTGGCAAAGGACGGCTCAAGTTCGAACTGCGTCATCTTAAACCAGTGCCGGTGCTTATGAAGCGCATGCTGCGCATTTCGATCGGAGGCATTGGCCAGTTCCTGATCGCAACTGCCAGCTGGATCGTCATCATGCGTATCGTCGCGATATATGGCAGCGCGCCGGTCGCCGCTTACACAATCGCCCTGAGAATGCTGGAGTTTGCGATACTGCCCGCGTGGGGCCTCGGCAATGCGGCGGCGACACTGGTTGGCCAGAATCTCGGTGCGCGCAAACCTCACCGGGCCGAGCGGTCGGTATGGGCGGCAGCACGATTCAATGGTGCGCTCCTGACGCTGATCGGCATACTGATGCTGATTTTCGCTCCGGACATTGTGCGATTGCTGTCTGACGATCCGGACGTGCTGCATTACGGCACCAGTGCCCTGCGCATCATGGGTATCGGA
>CAZLNH010000061.1:0-5453 GCA_964560775.1 uncultured Woeseiaceae bacterium
TATACCGGCCGTCAGAACAGCACAACGTTCGTAGGGAAGGAACCCATGAAGAAGCTCACTTTCTCCGCGCTCGCCCTCGCGCTCGTCGTGGCGGCATGCGGCGGCGGCGGCGACGCGGCCGATTCGACGACCACGACGACCACCGAGCCGAAGCCCACGACCACCACGTCGGAGGCCACGACGACCCGGCCGGAGACGACGACCACCGCCGTCCCCGAGACGACCACCGCCGAGCTGCCCGGTAAGCCAATCGATTTCGGCCCGGCCGAGGGAGATACGGTCGCGGTCATCGGTGTCGCCCACGACGACGTGCTGAACCTTCGTGTGGCGCCCGGTGCGAATCAGGCGATTCTCGCCGGGATCCCCAATCTCGCCGACGGGCTCACTGCGCTGGGGCACACCCGGGACACCGGTGACTCGTTCTGGATCGAGGTCGAGTACGACGGTAGGACTGGATGGGTCCACTACGGATTCATCGGCTATCCGGGGGTGACCGACGACATGACGTCGACGGTGATCGACCAGTTGGGCAAGACTCCGGTGGCCGAGGCGATGGTCGACATCGGTGCCGCGGTCGCAGCGACCTTCGCCTCCGATGAGCCCGAGTCCGAAATCGTCCTCACCGTCGCCCCGACGGTGGGAGACCTCGGCGAAGTGACCTACGACGTCATCGGGATCGGCGACGACGCCGTTCGCGGCTTCCGGGTGCACGTCTTCGGTCAGCCGGAAGACGAGACGTTCGGGCTGAAGTCCGTCGAAGTGACGACCCTGTGCGGTCGCGGAGTGACCGACGAGGGCCTCTGCCTTTGAGCCTCAAGCAACCACGCGCAGATACTGATGATGGAGGTCTCTTCGAGTCTGCCGGCTTCCAAAAGCTGCCGCCAGTCCACGCGGCTGTCGGATGTGCGGCGACGTTGAAATGCAGATGAATCTTCAGGAAGGACAGGTCGTCCCCAACCGCGCTGTGCTCACGGCGGTCCTCATTGCGAGGATCGCGGCTCATGGCCGAATGGAAACGCTTGCGAGCCACGTCATCAAGGCGGACCGATCAGCATCGCGTCACCCACCGTTACGCGGCCCGGCTGCACCGTCGAGCCATACACGCCGAGGCAACCCTCACGACTGCGGGTGACCGCGCGGAGGACGGCGGAGTTGCGCCGCGTGGTCCGCGGATCGATGTTGATAACCACGCAACGTCCATCGCGCTTGTCGATACGCATCCGCAGGCCGCCGAGCTGCAGCTCGCGCCCGACCCAGTCATCTTCGACAAACGGTATCTCGCCGGCTGCCTCCACGACGATATTTGGCCGGAAGCGCCGTATATCGAGCTCGGCACCGACCAATTCGCCGAGTCCGGCAATCGTCTGCGTACTGATCAGGGAAATGGGAAAGGTATCGAAAATTCCGCCGTTGTGCTTGATCGCGGTCGCTTGCGGATGGAGTTCCATCGCGAGTGCCGGGTCTGCGACATCCAGCTCTGCGCCGGACGGCGTCTGCACCAGCGTCGGCGATCGGTCCGGCTCATCCGGAGCAGAGAACGACGGTCGGTACTGGCTCATTTCCCCGCACTCGCGCAGGGTCAGCCAGGGAAATCCCGGTTTCGGCGCATCGTTGCGGACAAATGCCCAACGCCGGTCCCCGGCAATGCCATGCCAGGATACATCGGCCTTCACGAGCGGCTCGCCGGCCATCGATTTGACCGGGTAACGCCACAGCCCCACGACGCGGCCTGCGGTTGTGAATTCTTGATTTGCGACCATTAGACGCCTCCTCGGAGGCGCCCTTGCATCAAAGTTCCGGCGTCGAGCGTGACGGATGCGAATCCGTTGCAGCGCCTCTCGACGGCGGCGGTGCCACCCAAAGCAGCAAACACCGGCCGGATATAACCATGAGTGTTTTTAGCGGTCAAGTGAGGGAATTTGCGGAGCGCATTCACGCAGAGTCCGACCGCAGGTAAGGTGCTCGCGCAGGGTGCGGGTGGCCCACTGGCGGAAACGGGTGCCTTGGTGCGATTTTATCCGGTAACCGACCAAAATGATGACATCAAGATTATAGAATTCGACAGGTTTGTCCGAATTTGCAATATGCATTTTTTGCATAGTGCTCACCCGTTCCAGCTCGCCCTCCTTAAAAGCGGTGCGAATATGGCGAGAGACGACAGACTGTGGTTGGAAGTCGTACGAGATGGTGCTCCGGTACGCGCACCTGGCGCCGGAACATTTATCGGATGCGGCGTCTCGAATCGAACGGGATATGGAAATCGTAACTTCCAAAGCTACGTTTTCGCTACGTTGAGAAAAACAAAGGGCTCACCGAAACCGGCAAACCCTTGTGTGGTTATCGGCAGATAGCTTACAGAATGTTCCGGGCACATGGTTTACACATTACGGCATTTGGGGGAGATCCCGGATGCCCTGGAAAGAGTGTAAACCGATGGATGAAAGACTTCGCTTTGTTGCCAGGCTCCTTGAAGGCGAGAAGATGGCTGCCCTGTGCCGGGAGTTCGGCATTTCGCGGCCGACTGGCTACAAGATTTCAACCGGTACAAAGACTGCGGCCTTCAAGGCCTGAACGACCGCAGCCGCGCCCCTTATCGACAGGCCAACCGCCTTCCCTACCAGGTCGAACGTACGATCCTCGGGATCAGGAAGGAGCATGTGACCTGGGGCGCCCGAAAGATTCGCGACAAGCTGATCAAGCAGTTCCCGATAGTGCCGACGCCTGCCATCAGCACCATCCACGCCGTGCTGGACCGCCAAGGCCTTGTCAAGCGCAAGAAACGCCGCCGCTACAAGGCTGAAGGAACGCCGCTGGTCGCGGCACATCGGCCGAACGAGCTCTGGTGCGCCGACTACAAGGGCGAGTTTATGCTCGGCAACAAGCAGTACTGTTACCCGCTGACGATTTCCGATTACAGCACCCGCTACCTGATCGGCTGCGAAGGCGTGAAGTCCACCAAGGCAGACATCGCGTTTACCGTTTTTGAAAGCGCCTTCAGGAGCTTCGGGCTGCCCAGCGCCATCCGCACCGACAATGGGGTGCCGTTCGCTTCCGGCAACGCGCTCTTCGGCCTCACTCGGCTCTCGGTCTGGTGGCTGCGCTTAGGAATAAGCCTGCAGCGCATCAAGCCCGGCCATCCGCAACAAAACGGCCGCCACGAGCGCATGCACCTAACCCTCAAGCAGGAAGCTACCAATCCTGCCGCCTTCAACTTCCTGCAGCAGCAGGAGCGCTTTGATGACTTCATCGAGGTTTACAACAATGAACGGCCGCATCAGGCCCTTGACGGCGCCTGCCCCGGTGAGCTGTATACACCTTCAGCGCGTATCTTTGAGCCGCCGGAACCGCCCGATTACCCGTTCCACGATCGCGCCATCCGCGTCACCAGCTGCGGACGCATCTGCATCGGACGCCGAAAGATCAACCTCTCGACCGCGTTCGCCGGCCAAACCGTGGGCGTCAGAGAGGTCGAGGACCAGATCTGGCTGGTGAGCTTCCTCGACTATGACCTGGGATACTTCGATAATGAGAGGGGCCGGGTGGAACCCGGCCCCAATCCGTTCACGCCGGACAACGTGTTAACCATGTGTCCGGAACAAGGTGTAAACCATGTGACCGGTTAGGACCCTGCAAAAATTGGCGCGCCCGGAGAGATTCGAACTCCCGACCACCTGGTTCGAAGCCAGGTACTCTATCCAGCTGAGCTACGGGCGCACTGTGCGTTCACCTTAATGCGGCAGGGCCTCCATCTGCAAGCGGTGGTTCATCCGCCGATCGGGTGCCACGTCGTCTTGGTCTCCTGCGTGTCCTGGATCAGGTAGGGACTGGCGGCGGCATCTTTCGACCATTTGATATCCGTGCGCGCGATGACCCGCTTGATGTTCTCCGCGGCCTGCTGCTGGATGTCGCGCGCCGTGTCCTCGTCCGCATCGCAGAAGACCACCGCGTTGACGTCCATGTGCGAGGCGAACTGCATGGCGAGTTCACTGCGGTGGCCGGTCAGCAGGTTGACGACGCCGCCCGGCACATCCGATGCATGCAGCACTTCGGCGAAGCTTACTGCGTTCAGTGGCTGCGACTCGGACGCCAGCACGATGCAGGTATTGCCGCCGACTATCGCGGGTGCGATGTTCGAGACGAGGCCCAGCAGGCCGCTCGTTTCCGGTGCCATGATGGCCACGACGCCGGTTGGTTCCAGCACCGAGAAGTTGAAATGGCTCGATGCGACCGGATTGACGGCGCTGAAGATCTGCTGGTACTTGTCGGCCCAGCCGGCGTAATACACCAGGCGGTCGATCGCTCCATCCACGTCTTTCTGTGCACTGCGTTTTGCGACGCCTTGCAGCATCTGTTCGGCCACGAATTGTTCGCGCCGGCCCTCGAGCATCTCGGCGATGCGGTACAGGATCTGTCCGCGCAGGTACGCGTTCGCCGACGACCACCCGGCCACCGCGCCGCGTGCCGCAACGACCGCGTTGCGAAAATCCTTGCGGCTCGAGCGGCAGATGTTTGCGATGACGTTACCCGTCGAATCCTTCAGCGCGTAATAGCGGCCGGATTCCGTGCGCGGAAATTTGCCGCCGATGTAGATCTTGTAGGTCTTGGCGACCGGTACGCGTGCCGCTGCTGACGTAGCCATGTCAGGCCTCCAGTCTCAGGTAGGCACCGAGCCCGTGCAGGCCGCCTTCGCGGCCTACGCCCGATTCCTTGTAGCCGCCGAACGGTGACGTCGGATCAAACTTGTTGAACGTGTTCGCCCAGATCACGCCGGCGCGCACACCCTGGGTCATCTTGAAGATCTTTGCGCCCTTGTCGGTCCAGATACCGCCTGACAATCCATACGGCGTGTTGTTAGCTTTGCTCAAGCCTTCTTCCATCGTGCGGAATGTTTGCACGGCCAGCACCGGGCCAAAGATCTCTTCCTGCACGATGCGGTTCGATTGCGACACGCCGGTGAAAAGGGTCGGCCGGCACCAGTAGCCCTTCTTCGGCACGCTGCACGAACTCTGGTACATCTGTGCGCCTTCGTCGGCGCCGAGTTTCAGGTACGACTCGATGCGGCCGAGCTGCTCTTTTGAGTTGATCGCGCCGACATCCGTATTTTTGTCCAGCGGGTCGCCGACGATCAGCGTCTCCATGCGATCACGGAGCTTGCGGATGACGTCGTCGGCCACCGACTCCTGTACCAGCAGCCGCGAGCCCGCGCAGCAGACGTGGCCCTGATTGAAGAAGATACCATTGACGATTCCCTCGACCGCTTCATCAAGCGCCGCGTCCTCGAAAATGATATTGGCCGCCTTGCCACCCAGCTCCAGCGTGTAGTGCTTGCCGGTGCCGGCGACCGCTTTCATGATCATCCGGCCAACGCCCGTCGAGCCGGTGAACGCGATCTTGTCGACATCCTCGTGATTGACGATCGCGGCTCCGGTGTCGCCGGCGCCGGTGACGATATT
>CAZLNH010000062.1:0-7130 GCA_964560775.1 uncultured Woeseiaceae bacterium
CGGTTCGCGAGAATACAATGACCATGCAGTTTCCCGGATCCTGGCTCGAGACCAATCCACTGACGGTTGCGGACCTCGACCGCGAGCAGGGCTATTGCCGGCAGATCGACTACGAACTCCGCGTCGAGCACCTTTCCGACCCGGCATAAGCCCGGGGCACGCCTCCGCCCCGATCTCCGTGCCGTTCATGAATAATCCACGCCAGGAGTCTGTGACAGTTCTTCGAGCAGCGCCTGTTGCGCTGACAGGCGGGGATTGTCGCCGGGCGTAAGGCGTTCATAACGACCGTCAGGCCGTAGCTCCCACGCCTGGCTGTTGTCGGCCAGCAGCAACTCGAGGTCGCGCCAAAGGCGATCCTTCAGCGGCCGCTGCCGGATCGGGAAGCACACTTCGGCGCGATGAAAGAAATTGCGCTCCATCCAGTCCGCGCTCGAGCAGAAGTATTCCTCATTACCGCCATTCAGGAACCAATAGACGCGTGAGTGTTCCAGGAATCGGCCGACGATCGAACGCACGCGGATATTCTCTGACAATCCGGCAATGCCGGGCCGCAGTGAGCACATGCCACGGACAACCAGGTCGATCCGCACACCGGCTTGCGATGCGACATAAAGCAGATTAATGATCTGCGGTTCGATCAGGGAGTTGATCTTGACGATGATGCGCGCGTCCTTGCCATTCGTTGCATTCTCTATCTCGCGCTCGATTCGCAACTTCAGTGACTCGAAGAGCGAGAACGGCGCGGTGATCAGCCGTTCGAGGTTCTCCCCGCGCGTAAGGCTGGTCAGTTGCATGAAAATACGGTGTACATCTTCGCCCAGCGCCTGGTTGCTGCTCAGGTAGCCATAGTCCGTGTAAGCGCGTGACGTCCCCGGGTGATAGTTGCCGGTGCCAAGATGCACGTAACGGCGGATGCCATCCGGCTCGCGGCGTACGACCATCGCCATCTTTGCATGAGTCTTGAAGCCGACCAGGCCATAGACGACGTGCGCACCGGCTTCCTGCAAGCGGTTTGCGAGCGAGATATTGGCGGCCTCATCGAAGCGCGCCATCAGCTCGACAATGACCGTTACTTCCTTGCCGGCGCGCGCGGCATCGACGAGCCTGTCAACAATTGGAGAGTCCGCACCGGAACGATACAGTGTCTGCTTGATCGCCAGGACTTTCGGATCAGCGGCGGCCGCCGCAATAAAATCGACGACCGGCGAAAACGACTGGTACGGGTGGTGCAGCAGTATGTTCTGTTTCCGGAGGACGGCAAAGATGCTGTCGTCACTGCGCAATTCCTCCGGAAGTCCGGGCGCGAACTGCGGATAACAGAGCTCTGGCCGGTGTGTCATGTCACAGACGGTAGCGAGACGGTTCAGGTTGACGGGGCCATCAACGGTAAACAGGTCGGCCGTGTCCAGTGAGAAATGATCGAGCAGAAAGTCACACAGGTCGCCGGGGCAATGTTGGCTGATCTCGAGACGAACGGCAGCACCGTAGCGGCTTGCGGCAAGCTCACCCTCGAGCGCTCGCACGAGATCCTCGACTTCTTCGTCGTCGACGTACAGGTTGCTGTTTCGGGTGACCCGAAACTGGTAGCAGCCCTCGACTTCCATGCCGGGAAACAGGTCTGTCACGTGCGCGTGAATGATCGATGACAGGAACACATAATCTTCGGCACCATTCCCGCCGAGCTCGGCAGAGAGCATGATGATGCGCGGCAGAGAGCGCGGTGCCTGCACAATGGCCCTGTGCCTCCGGCGCCCGAAAGCGTCGCGGCCTTTAATGCGGACTATGAAATTCAGGCTCTTGTTGAGAATGCGGGGAAACGGCCGCGAAGGATCCAGCGTCAGCGGCGTCAGTACCGGTACTATTTCGCTGTGAAAATAGCGCGCGAGCCACTTCCGCTGCTTGCTGTTCCATTCACCGCGCGGCAGGAATCGTATGCCGGCCGCGGCCAACTGCGGCAAAAGCACGTCGTTCAGGAGCTGGTATTGCTGGCTTATCAACTCGACCGAAATATCCCGGATGGCAGCCAGCAGTTGCTGTGGCGTCAGGTCGTCCGGTCCCGCGGCCGGTGCTCCGATCTCAAGACGTTGCTTGAGACCGGCAACCCGGATCTCAAAGAATTCATCGAGATTGGTGCACGAAATGCAAAGGAACCGCAAACGTTCGAGCAGGGGCACATCTTCATCAGCCGCCTGCGCAAGGACACGCCGGTTGAACTCGAGCAGGCTGAGGTCGCGGTTGATGTAGTGGCCTGCGGCCGGATACACAGGTTCGTTCATGAAAAGTCCGGGCTGGGAACGCGGCGGTGGAGTATAGCAGCGGCGTGTTGCCGATGCGTTACGACGGATAGATGCAGCCCAGTACGGCAGGCTTGTCGGCGCCGGTAACTGACGGCAGGTTACCGGGCAACCCTTCAATGCAACGAGCCGCGAGCCACGCGCAAAGCACCGCCTCTACCCAGTCCGGACCGACGCCGGCGGCTTCAGTGGACGATAGCGTGACACCGGGCAGGTGTGCCGCAACGCGATCAAGTAATGCGCGGTTGTGCGCGCCGCCGCCGCAGACCATGACTTCCAGTGTGCCACCTGCATGTCCGCTTACCGCGTCGGATATTGTTCGCGCTGTCAGTTCGCACAGCGTCGCCTGCACGTCGGCGGCCGAAACCGCGCCAGCGCCTGAAAGGTGCGCATCGAGCCACGACGTATTGAAGTACTCGAACCCGGTGCTCTTCGGCGGCGGCTGCCTGAAGTACGGATCGGCCAGCAACCGGTCGAGCAATGATTCGCAGACTGTGCCCGTCGCCGACCAGGCACCGTCTGAGTCGAACGGCTGGCCGAGATGCCGCTGGCACCAGGCATCCATCAGTGAGTTGCCCGGACCGGTATCAAAACCATGGACGTTGTCGGGCTCCTTTGCCAGTACCGTCAGGTTGGCAAACCCGCCGATATTGAGTACCGCACGGCTTTCCGCACTGTCGCCCCACAGCCAGTAGTGAAAAGCCGGTGCGAGCGGCGCGCCCTCACCACCGATGGCGAGATCCCGCCGCCTGAAATCGGCCACAGTCGTGATGCCGGTGCCTGCGGCGATGACGTTCGGGTCGCCGATTTGCAGGGTGAACGGATATTTGACCCTGGGCTGGTGTCGCAGTGTCTGCCCGAGGCTGCCGATAGCGGCAACTTGTGCTGGCTGAACGCCGGATTTGTCGAGCAACTCTACGGCGGCATCGCGAAACGCTACGCCGACCCGCCGGTCAAGCATGCCGATGTCGTCCACGGTGCACTGCGCTGGATTGCGGCTGGCGGTCAGGAGGTGTTGCCGCAGGTCATCGTCATACGGCCGTGTCTGCGACGCCAAAACCTCGCAGCTTCGTTTGCCGAAATGCACCAGTGCGGCATCTATACCGTCCATGCTGGTACCGGAAATAAGACCGACATGAAGTACTTTCCGGGCCGGGCCCACGACAGGTTACTCGTAAGTCGCGGTGGCGATCTGCGTACGCTTGTAGGATTTCAGTTCGTCAAGGATAGGAGCGGCCGTCGCCATGAAGTCATTGCGATAGACGTCCTTGATCGGGTCCGCCTGCGGCAGCTGGACGGTACGCGGGTTGCGATGCACGCCGTTCAGCCGGTATTCGTAGTGCAGATGCGCTGCCGTTGCCAGTCCGGTGCTGCCGACGAAACCGATGGTCTGGCCTTGCTTGACGCGGCCGCCAATACGCGCGTTTTTGGCAAAACCAGACATGTGCGCGTAAAGCGTAGTGATGTTGCCACCGTGCTGCAGGATTACTGTATTACCGTAGCCGCCCTTGCGGCCGCGAAAAATGACTTTGCCGTCTCCGGCGGCCTTTATCGGTGTGCCGCCGGGAGCTGCGTAGTCAACGCCTTTGTGAGCGCGAATGGTGTTCAGTATCGGATGCCGCCGCGTCGGATTGAAATTCGAGCTGATGCGCGAGAAATCGACCGGTGCACGTACGAATGCCTTGCGAACGCTGCGTCCTTCCGGCGTGAAATAGTCAGCGCGTCCGTCAGCATCGATATATCGTATGGCCTGGAACGTTCTGCCATTATTATTGAATTCAGCGGCGATGATTTCACCGGTCGATACGAACTTGCCGTCCTGCCAGATTTCTTCGTAGATGATGTAGTAATCATCCTTGCGGCGAATATCGAGTACAAAATCGACGTCCCATGCAAATATGCCGGCAAGGTTCATGATCAATTTGTCGCTGAGCCCGGCGGCCGCCGCGCTTTCGAACAGCGAAGACTCGATGCGACCGTATGCCGAGTTGCGGCGCAACTCGACCGGGCGTTCGATGAACTCGGCGGCAAAGCCGTCGTCATTCCGAGCGACCCGCAGCGTCCTGGTCAGGCCGAGGTCGCGGCTGAGACTCAAAAGCTTACCTTCATGATGCCGGATTTCGAGCCTGTCGCCGGGACGCAGCATACGCAGCTGCTCGGCAGCGCCGTCGAGTCGCACAATCTGCGCAAGGTCACCGAGGCTTAAGTGATTGCGCCGAAACAGTCGATCCAGCGTATCGCCTGAGCGGATCGTGTGCACCAGCACGTCATATTGCGGTTCATTGTAGACCAGCGGCGGGTGAAAGCCTGCTGCCGGCAGGGTCGGTATTGCGGCGGCCTTCGCCGGGGGGACGACCATCCCGTAAGGTTCGGTCATCCGGTAGAGACTCGCGATCGACTCTTCGACGGCCGGCGGCACGGCGCCGATATCCTGACTCTGTTCCACGGCCACAGTGGCAATGCTGCCTACGGCATTGCGCAGCGACAGCACACCGGCCAGTACGAGCAGCGGCAAGCCCAGGCCAAGTGCAAACCAGCGTAACGGATTGGATTTTCGGGCCGGGGTCCCGGCGGACGGCTTGTAGTCGTGGAGCAGCGGACTCACCGGTCGATGCACGTTCTTTTCTCCCCGGGGTGTTGTATGGCCGTACTCTACAGCCAGTTATGTGAAACGTCAAAAGGAAAAGCTCTCAAAATCATTATCTTAAAGAGCCCAGGTAAACCAGATTCTGGTCATGGCGGACAGGGCGGTTAATGCCCGTGTCCGGGCCTGGATTATTCACGAATCAGTGACACTTCTTGCAGCTCCGCACCGGTAAGCCCTGCGGGAAGCCCTTTGGAGGAATGGCTCCCTTCGGTGCGCTTTATTTCCTCCAAAGGCCCCCCCGCAGGGCTTACCGGTGCTACCCGGCGGTCCGATGAATACTTACAGTAAGAGCCGCCGGTTCGTGAGTAATCCAGGCCAGCGTCCGACAAGGCTACTGGCGAAAGACCGCTCCTGCAATGTACCCCGTCACATGTTTGATCACCGCCAAACGCTTGGCCGGATCGCAGACAATGCTAAAGTTCCGCGCCTGACTGGGAAAGACACGCGACCTATGAATGACATTGCTGAACAATTAAAGGAACTCGAACGCGGCTGCGACGAGATATTGCCGGCGGGCGGACTGGCGGCGAAGCTCGAGTCAGGCAAACCGCTGGTCGTCAAGGCCGGTTTTGACCCGACGGCGCCGGATCTGCACGTAGGGCACACAGTGCTGATTAACAAGATGCGGCAGTTCCAGGTGCTCGGGCACGACGTGGTGTTCCTGATCGGTGATTTCACCGGCATGATCGGCGACCCGAGCGGCAAGAATGCGACGCGACCGCCCCTGTCGCCGGAAGACGTCAAGGCGAATGCACGGACGTACGAAGCGCAGATCTTCAAGATCCTGGATCCGGAGCGAACCCGGGTTGCATTCAATTCGACGTGGATGTCCGGCATGGATGCCGCGGGCCTGATCCGGCTGGCGGCGCAGCACACCGTAGCGCGCATGCTCGAGCGTGACGATTTCAGCAAGCGCTACAACAGCGGGCAACCGATTGCGATCCACGAGTTCCTGTACCCGCTGGTGCAGGCGTACGATTCGGTCGCGCTGAAGGCCGATGTTGAACTCGGCGGCACCGACCAGAAGTTCAACCTGCTGGTTGGCCGCCAGTTGCAGCAGGTTTACGGACAGGCGCCGCAGGTCGTCATGACGACGCCACTGCTCGAAGGTCTCGATGGCGGCCAGAAAATGTCGAAGTCGCTGGGCAACTACATCGGCATTACAGACACGCCGGGCGACATGTTTGGCAAGATCATGTCGGTCTCCGACGATTTGATGTGGCGTTATTTCGAGTTGCTAAGCTTCCGGCCGTTGGACGAGATCGAGGGCTTGCGACGGACGGTCGACGAGGGCGCGAATCCGCGGGACATCAAGTTCGGGCTGGCGCGGGAGATTGTGGCCCGCTTCCACTCTGAGGCCGACGCCGAACGCGAACAGGCGGCATTTGTCGCCCGCTTCCAGCAGGGTGCGATGCCGGACGATATAGAAGAGGTGTCGCTGGCCAGTCGTGACGGGGCACTGGGCATTGCCCACCTCCTGAAGGAGGCCGGGCTGGTTTCCAGCACATCCGACGCGATGCGGATGCTCAAGCAGGGCGCGGTCCGGATCGACGGGGAGCGGGTCGAGGACCGCAGCCTCGAAATCCCGGCCGGCAGCACGCATGTTTACCAGGTGGGCAAACGCCGTTTTGCACGGGTGCGCCTGACCTGACGCCGTTGGCGCGCCCTGCGCGGAACGGCGGTTATTGTGCCGGGACTCGCCGCGGCCGGTGAATTTTTTGCATCCCGGGCGCGGCAGGCACTGCGATTCAGGTCCGGGATCGCCGGAAGGGCGCAGATTGCGGCCGACGTGCCGTCGGCGGGGCGGCGGGCAGGGATCGCCTGGCACGAGGCCAGACCGTTCGCCGGTACCGGCCGGCGACGGGAAAACGCTGTATTTCCAGCATAATATCGGGCGTTGATGCCGGCACCGACGCTCGTCGCGGGCATCGGGATCAGGTCGGATCCGCGTCGGGGAAAAGAAATTCAAATAGTGGTTGACCGCTGCCGATCGGTCGCTATAATGCCCCGCTCGCTGAGGGAATACTGTCCCTCGGACAGATCCCGACAAAGACCATCAGGCGCCCGAGGGCTGTTGTTTGACACCCTTTCGCCTGTATACTTGTGGGTCTGCTTTAATTCGCGATCCAGCGAATTGACGACCGCTCTTTAAAAATACAATCAGATAATTTGTGTGGGTGCTCGCGTTG
>CAZLNH010000063.1:0-1781 GCA_964560775.1 uncultured Woeseiaceae bacterium
TCCCGGCAGGGGGTACCGGGGCTCCTTGGTGACTGCAACATTTTTGGGTAATCACCAGTGAAGCTAAACCCGTTGCTGCGCGCGGGTTTTTCTTCATTCCTGTACGTTTTCAGAACTGCCGAACACGATCTTGCGTGGGCAGGGCATTAAGGGTATACAGGCAAAAGCGCGGTCAGGAAGACCCGTTGCGATACAGGAGTTTTTGCAAACAGGAACCCGAGGAACGCGACGATGCCCACGAAGCAGAGTGAGCGGAACGAACGCAATAACCGCGAGGAATTGCCGGTCGGCGACGAGATCGACGAGGATGATGATGAGCAGCCGGAAGACGACACGCTCAACATTCGCCTGTCTGGCGACGATGACGATGACGATGATGCGGATGATGACGGCGACCTGTCCGCAGAGCTGAACGTCGAAGAATTGCTCGCGCAACTCGAGCGAACGAAGTCCGACGATATCGCGCGGAAAAAGGAAATTCGCCGCCGTCTCGAGGAAATCCAGGAAGAGCGCAGCCTGGAAGACACCTATTCCTTTGATCTGAACAGCGACGATTGATCCCGCGGCAGTCCGGGTCAGTGAAAGTCCCGTGAGTGCACGCGCAGGTCCCCGAGCCACGCACTGAGATCGATGAGCCTGCGCGCGATGACGTGAATCACGCGGCCCTCGATTTGCAATTCACCGGCAACCCCCATCAATTGCGCATTCAGCAGTGCCTGGCGCTGTGACTCTGCTGTTTTTTTCCACACAATCAGGTTCACATGTCCGGTCTCGTCTTCCAGCGTTACGAACGTGACGCCGCTGGCCGTGCCGGGCCGCTGCTTCGTGATCACGAGCCCTGCGACACGCACGGGCCGGCCGCCTGACCTGTCCGGCAACGCCTGTGCTGTGCAGTAGCCGGCAGCGGACAGGCGCTCACGCAGCAACGCAACCGGATGCCGCCCGAGTGTCAGGCCCAGGCTCCGGTAGTCCGCCACGATGTCCTGGCCTTCGGTCGGTCGCCTTAGCATCGGTGCCGCCTCGGCGGGCGCCCGACTGATCAGGGGCAATGGCGCCTCGACCCCGGCGACGGCCCAGCGCACCTGGTGGCGATGACCGTCCAGTGACTGCATCGCACCGGCGGCCGCCAACGCACCCAGGTCACCGCGATTCAGGCCGCTTTGCGCGGCAAGGTGCTGCACGCTATTGAAACGACCTGTAGCACGGGCAGCGAGCAAGCGCTCGGCGGCTGCCTTGGACAGTCCGCGAATCTGCCGCAAGCCGAGCCGCAATGCGGCACGGCCATCCGCGGCGCGTTCAAGACTGCTGTCCCAGCCGCTGTCATTGACATCGACCGGGCGTATGTCGACACCGTGACGCCGCGCATCCTGGGTGAGTTGGGACGCTGAGTAAAAGCCCATCGGCTGGCTGTTCAAAAGCGCACAAACGAATGCCGCCGGCTCGTGGCATTTGAGCCAGCACGATACATACACCAGCAATGCAAAACTGGCCGAGTGGGACTCGGGAAATCCGTACTCGCCGAAGCCCAGGATCTGCTGGAATATCTGCCGCGCGAACGTTTCCTCGTAACCGCGCTCGCGCATGCCGTTGATCAGCCGGTCCTCGAACGGCCCGAGCCCGCCGCGACGCTTCCATGCGGCCATCGCGCGCCGCAACCGGTCCGCCTCGCCCGGCGTGAAACCGGCGGCGACAACCGCCAGCTGCATGACCTGTTCCTGGAAGATTGGCACGCCGAGCGTGCGTTCGAGTACGCCGCGGACTTCATCGCTTGGATACACCAC
>CAZLNH010000064.1:0-22251 GCA_964560775.1 uncultured Woeseiaceae bacterium
GGTCAGCCGTGACAGCACCAGGCTATCCACACGCGGTGGTTTTGCACACATGCTGCCGACAGTGCACGACCCCGAGGTAAATATTTAGGGTCGAAAGGTTTCCAGGTCAGTTATCGAACACTGCAGGAGGCGCCAATTCAAATCTGTACTTCTCTGTACGTCCCGATTGTAACAATTGTCACGACGTCGGGGGTCAAAGATCGAGCTGCTGATTATCACCGAGGGCTGATTCGACGCGATCGGCAATCAGTTTGATACGGGTGCCGATGTTGCCTTCGAGATGCTTGTCGCGCTGCTGCGCCTGCAATAGCTCATTTGCCATGTTCAGCGCTGCCATCACGGCAATCCGGTCGAGGCCGACGACCTTGCCGCTGTCCCTGATCTCCCGCATTTTTGCATTCAGGATCTCGGCCGAATCGAGGAGATCCGTGCGCTCGTTCGCCGGGCAGGCTACCTGGTAATCTTTCTCCAGGATCCGCACCGTGACGTGTGCATACATTTCAGTCATCCAGCGTACTCCAGCATTTTGGCTTCAGTCGGTCGTCTGCCGGCGAGGCGGCGCCGCCCGGGTTCTGCCGCGGGCGGGTCAGTGATCAGAGACAGCTCGATGGCACTTGTTGCTCCGCCGCGCCGGACGGACGCACGATAAGACTTGCAGTTAGCCGCCTTGTTCCATGGCTTTCAGGCGGCCGATCATGGCTTCGACGCGCGCGCGGACCTGCTCGTTTTTCTGCAGCAGTGTAGCCCGCTCCGCCGTCAGCGTATCCTGTCGCTGCTTCAGCGTCCGGTTTTCGTCCTGCAGCGTGTCGCAGACCTTGACCAGCGCATCAACGCGCTTCTCCAGCCGCTTCAGCTCGTTCTCGAACATTGACCTGGTATCGTCGCCCATTCCGGCAATATAGAGCCGGTCGAACAGAGAATCAATCGGGGTCCGCAACAAGCCCCGATTCGCATGGCTCGCCAACGCCATACATGGGATCATGCGTGACGATTATGGAACATACAATGGACTACATCGCACTCGCCGAGGCACTACGCCGCGCGGGATCGAACTGGGATGCTGCGCAGGCGCATGGCTTGCTGTGCGGGCGTCTCGCAGCCACGGGTGGCAGCAGCGGTGCCGGCTGGATTGATATCGTGCTGGAGGATGTCGCACCGGACAATGCCTTGCGCCGGGAATGCGAGGCCATGCTCGACACCTTGTGCCAGAGCAGCTACCAACAGCTGGCACAGCGCCTCTCCGAATTTACGTTACTCTTGCCGGACGACGACCCGGCCGACGTGCGTACTGACGCGCTGGCGCAGTGGTGCGAGGGCTTTCTCCATGGGCTGGTCACCGGCCAATCAGATGCGCGTCTGCGGGAGCGCCTGGCGGCCGAGCCCCTGTCGGACCTGATCCGGGACCTGCTGCAGATTACACAGGCGACGGCTGACACGGACGACGATGCAGAGACCAACGAGCAGGCCTACACGGAACTCGTCGAATACGTGCGCGTCGCCGCACAACTTGCGTATGAGGAGCTTGCCGACTTGCGCGCCCCGACCGCCTCCCCAAACGCGGACCCAGCCGGAATGCACTAGGAATGGACCCCAGGGAATTTGCGAAGCGACGCAGGCAGCTGATGCGCATGGTTGGCGACGACGGCGTCGCAATCCTGCCGTCTGCGCCCGTGCGGACGCGCAGCCGTGATGTCGAGTACCGCTATCGCCAGGACAGTGACTTCTATTACCTGACAGGGTTTGCCGAACCGGATTCCGTGGCAGTGCTCGCACCGGGGCGTCCGAGCGGTGAGTTCGTGCTGTTTTGCCGTGAACGCGATCCCGACCGTGAAATGTGGGATGGCTTGAGAGCCGGACCCGACGGCGCCGTTGCAGATTTCGGCGCCGACGACGCGTTTCCGATCGATGACATAGACGATATCCTGCCGGGCATCATGGAGTCGCGCAGCCGCGTCTATTACACGATGGGCGCGTACTCGGATTTCGACCTGCGCATGGCAGACTGGGTCAAGACGCTGCGCGGTCGCGGACTGTCCGGCATCCATACACCACAGGAATTCGTCGCGCTTGATCACCTGCTGCATGACATGCGCCTGTATAAGAGCCGCGCCGAGATATCCGCGATGCGCCAGGCGGCGAAAGTGGCGTGCGACGCGCACCGGCGGGCGATGCTGGCGACCCGGCCCGGCATGTACGAGTACGAGTTGGAAGCGGAATTCATACATGAGTTCCGCCGCAAGGATGCGCGCTATTCCTACAGCCCGATTGTCGGCGCCGGCGCCAATGGCTGCATCCTCCATTACGTCGAGAACACAGCACCCATCAGGAGCGATGAACTCGTGCTGATTGATGCCGGATGCGAACTGGACTACTACGCATCCGATGTCACCCGGACATTTCCGGTGAACGGGCGATTCTCGCCCGAGCAACGCGCTGTCTATGAAATTGTGCTTGAGGCCCAGTACGCAGCAATAGACAAGTTGCATGCCGGCAATCACTGGAACGAACCGCACGATGCGGCGGTGCGTGTTATTACTCGCGGGTTGAAGAAACTTGGCCTTCTCACCGGCACGCTTGCCCGCCTGATCCGGGACCAGGCCTACCGCGAGTTTTTCATGCACCGTACCGGCCACTGGATCGGCATGGATGTGCACGACGTCGGTGATTACAAGGTCGGCGACGAATGGCGCCTGCTCGAATCCGGCATGGTGACAACCGTCGAACCCGGCATCTATATCGCCGGGGCGCGCAATGTGGCGGCACGGTGGCGCAACATCGGCATTCGCATCGAGGATGACGTCGTCGTCACCAGCCGCGGGCCGGATGTGCTGAGCAAGTCGCTGGTGAAGGAACCGGATGACATCGAGAAGCTGATGGCGGCGTAATGGACTCCGTCGGCGATTACGACATAATTATTGGCGGCGGCGGCATGATCGGCAGCTGCCTGGCGCTTGCGCTGGCGCCGCTTGGGCTGCGCATCGCCGTCGTCGAGGCGGTCGCACGCCAGTCCGCCGGACAGCCGAGCTTCGACGACCGCTCTACGGCGCTGTCGCGCAGCAGCCAGCGCACTTTTTCCGCACTCGGGCTGTGGCCGTCGATCTCGGCAGCCGCCACGCCCCTAACGCACATTCATGTCTCCGACCGTGGACGCTTCGGCTTTTCGCATATCGATGCCGCCGAGCAGCAGGTGGAGGCACTCGGCTATGTCGTCATCAATCGTGTGCTCGGTGGTGTGTTGCAGGATGCGCTGGCCGCCGTCGCCAGCATCGACGTCCTGTGTCCGTCTCGCATCACCACCGTCAGGCCCGGCGCAGACACGCTGGGCGTCTCTGTTGAGCAGCAGGGCAGCACGCGCTCGCTGCACTGCCGCCTTCTCGTTGCGGCGGACGGGGCGCGTTCGTCGATCCGCGACATGCTTGGCATCAGTTCGCAATACAGTGACTATGGGCAACAGGCCGTTATCGGCAACCTGCAAACAGAACGGCCGCTCTACAACCGTGCGTATGAGCGTTTCACTGACGACGGGCCGCTCGCGATACTGCCCATCGCTGACGGGCGCGCCGCATTCGTCTGGACGCTCGAACCGTCGCAGGCGGAGGCGGTAATCGCATTGCCGGACGACGCGTTCGCGGCTCGCCTGCAGGATGCTTTCGGCTTTCGCCTCGGCCGGTTCTCACGAGTGGGTACGCGGGCGCGCTATCCACTCGTGCTCAGCAAGGCGCGCGGCCTGACCGCACCGCGCGGCGTTCTCGTCGGTAACGCGGCGCATGGCCTGCACCCGGTTGCCGCCCAGGGATTCAATCTCGGTTTGCGTGACGTCGCGGCTCTGTCCGAGTGCATCGCTGACAGCATCGAGGAGGGCGATGGCGATCCCGGCCATGGCGCGCTGCTCGAGCGATACGCGGACTGGCGGCGCAGCGATCAGCAAAAACTGGTTGGATTTACCGACGGCCTGGTGCGGTTGTTCGGCAGCCGGCGCCCGGCCGTCCGGTTGCTGCGCGACGCCGGCATGCTCGGCTTCGATCTCGTGCCCGGTGTCCGCAGCCTGTTTGCGAAGCACACGATGGGACTCGCGGGACGCCTGCCGCGGCTCTCGCGCGGGGTGCCGCTGCGATGAAACCACGGCTTGATATTGTCATCGCGGGCGCCGGTATCGCCGGCATGGCGATGGCGACCCTGCTTGCCAGCCGACCGCAATCGCAGCGCTTGCGCATTACGCTGGTCGACATTGGCGCGCCGCCCGAATTCACGCTGACCGACGACGTCGAACTGCGCGTGTCGGCCATCTCGACAGGGTCCATGAGGCTGCTGGACTCCCTCGGTATTCGTCAGTCCCTGCTCAACGCTCGTGCCGGGGCTTATCGTGACATGCGCGTATGGGACAGCAGGGGCAGCTGCGACGGTCCTGGAGCCCTGCGTTTCGAGGCGGCCGACATGGCGCTCGCGGAACTCGGCTTCATAGTCGAAAACAACCTGATCAGGCATTGTCTGCTGGCGCGGCTGCAGGCGTCGCACGCGACCCTGCATTTCAACAGCCCAATCCGCCGTATTGAGTCAGCGGACGATGGCCGCTATGCCATTTCGCTCGATAATGGCGACACGTTGCACGCCGCCCTGCTGATCGGTGCCGATGGCGCGGCATCCGGCGTCAGGGACGCGGCAGGGATCGGTGTTGATAGCTGGCACTATCAACAGGCTGCCGTCGTCACCCATGCCGTCCCTGCGCGTCCGCACCGCGAGACAGCCTGGCAGCGCTTCCTGCCCGGCGGACCGGTGGCATTGCTGCCGCTTGCCGACGGCCGTGTATCGGTCGTCTGGTCGACGTCAGTCGAACATGCTGCAACACTCGTCGATAGTACGGATGAGGCATTTTCACGCGCATTGACCGAGGCCAGTGACTACGTGCTCGGCGAGTTGTCCGTGTCGGCGCCGCGCGCATCATTCCCGCTCCGCGCACAGCATGCAAAACGTTATGTCGGCCGTGGTATTGCACTGATCGGCGACGCAGCCCACACAGTGCACCCGCTGGCCGGGCAGGGTGCAAACCTGGGCCTCGCGGATGCGTCCTGCCTGCAGTCGGTCATCGCTGGGGCGCTGGCCGCGGGGGAGTATCCCGGTGACCTGCCGGTGCTCAGGCGCTATGAGCGTGCGCAGCGGGGCGCCAACCGGACCATGCTGCAATTTATCGACGCGTTGAATCGCCTGTATGCCGTCGACCGGCCACTCGTTGCCAGACTACGCGGCCGCGGCATGCAGTTGTTCAATCAAAGCGGTCCGGTACGCCGCTATGCGATGCGCGTCGCTCTGGGGCTTGCCGACGCCAGCCACGCCGAATGACAGAAAAGCCTGTGCCGAAAGCGGAATATAGAGAGCCCGCGACATCGGTGACGGATGCGGGCTAGAATTGGCGGCCTGCTTCGCTTGCGACGGCGCGCATCTGCGCCCGAGGGGCAACAGCATGGTGGCAGGACGGCGGTTCATCCGGCAGGGGGAGACTTCAGTGGGCCAAGGGTTTAACGCGAGGTGACGCGGCGCTACGTCATCATACTTGCTGTCGTGCTGACGGTTGCCGGCGGCTCGATGTTTCTCTACAAGTGGCAATCGCTGGGTTTCCCGTTGACTGACAGCCAGCAGACGCCGACATGGACCGTCGAGACGTCGATCCGCTTCAACAGCGGGCCCGGATCGATCAAGGTCAATCTGCAGACGCCGACCCTGACACCGGGATTCGAGCGCCTCGACGATTTTGCCGTCTCCAAGAATTACGGATTCAGCGTTAACTACGTCGGTACACGGCGCGAGGCGCAATGGACCGTGCGCCGCGCGTCGGGGCCCCAGACTCTGTACTACCGGATCGTTCTGTTCGAGAACCCGCAGGCAGACCAGGCCGACATTACACCGCCGTTTCCGTTACCGCCCGTTATCAGCGAGCCGGAAAAGACGGCCGTCGACGTAGTCGTTGCCAATGTGCGCGAGTTGTCAGCCGACGCCGCGACATTCACCGAAGAGCTGTTGCGCCAGGCCAACGCGCCGTCGCTCGACCCCAACCTGACCTTGCTGCTGTCGAATGCAGAGTCGCGCTCGGATTTCGTGCAGACGATGACCACGGTGCTGGCCGCGGCACGCATACCGGCCCGCATGCTCCGCGGCATACTGCTGCAGGACCAGCAGCGGCAGGCGGATATCGTGCCGTGGCTGGAAATTCACGACGGTGACCGCTGGCGGTATTTCAACCCGTCCACCGGCGAGGAAATGTTGCCGGACAATTACCTTATCTGGTGGCGAGGCAGTGAGCCACTCGTGCGGCTCGAGGGCGGCAATAATCTCGACGTCAACTTTGCCGTTCAGCGCTACTTCCGCGATACCTTGCGAATTGCCCAGCAACGCGCGGCCGACGAGGGTTCGGCGATGCTCGACTTTTCGCTGTTCAGCCTGCCGATCAAGACTCAGGCTGTTTACAGTGTGCTCCTGATGATCCCGATCGGCGCTTTTATCGTCGTGCTGATGCGCAACGTGATCGGTGTCGACACGTTCGGCACCTTCATGCCGGTGCTGATCGCACTGTCATTTCGAGAGACGCAACTGTTGGGCGGTCTGCTGCTGTTCACACTGCTCGTGGCATTGGGCTTGAGCATCCGTTTCATGCTGGAGAAGCTCAGGCTGCTGCTGGTGCCGCGGCTCAGTTCCGTCCTGATCGTCGTGGTTCTGCTGATGCTGGTCGTCAGTATCGTCGCACACCGGCTTGGCATCGAAACGGGATTGTCGGTCGCGCTGTTTCCGATGGTTATCATTGCCATGACGATCGAGCGCATGTCGGTCGTCTGGGAAGAGCGCGGACCGGGCGATGCGATGAAAGAAGCGACGGGCAGCGCGATCGTTGCGGTGATGTGCTACCTCGCGATGGACCTGAACTTGCTGGAGCACCTGATTTTTACCTTTCCGGAGTTGCTGCTGGTGGTGCTGGCGGCGGTTATAGTGCTCGGACGCTACACGGGTTACCGGCTGACCGAAATCAGCCGCTTCCGCGCGATTGGCGACAACTGACGTGTTCGGCGCCGCCAGGAAGTTGGCTGCGGCCGGTGTGCTGGGGCTAAACAAGCGCAACTCGGAACTGATCATGCGGTTTAATCCGCGGCGCTTTTATCCGACTGTCGACAACAAGGAGTTGACAAAACGCCTCGCAATGGAAGCCGGCATGGCGGTGCCGGACCTCTACGGCGTCGTGCACAACCAGGGCGAGGTACGAAACCTTGCGCAGATCGTGGCGGATCACGACAGTTTTGTTATCAAGCCCGCTCATGGCAGCGGTGGCGACGGCATCGTAGTCGTCGCGGCGCGCAGCAAGCGCAAACGCGACAGCTTTCGCCTGGCGAGCGGCTTGCTGGTCAGTTATGAAGACCTGAAGCACCATACGTCCAATGTCGTTGGCGGCCAGTACAGTCTGAGCGGCAATCCCGACGTCGCCATGATCGAGTATTGCGTGCAGTTCGACCCACTGTTCAATGACGTCAGCTTTCAGGGCGTGCCGGATATACGCGTGATCGTCTACCGCGGTTACCCGATCATGGCGATGGTGCGACTGCCGACGCGCTCATCCGATGGCAAGGCGAATCTTCACCAGGGCGCCGTTGGTGCCGGCATCGACATGCAGACCGGCCGCACACTCGCCGGCGTCCTGAAGAACGGCGTTGTCGACGAGCACCCCGACACCGGCGCCCTGATCGGAGGCCTGCAGATTCCGGACTGGGATTTTATTTTGCAGTCATCGGCGCGCGCACTGGAGGTGACGGGTCTCGGCTATGTCGGCGTCGATATCGTCATAGATCGTCATCTGGGTCCGCTGATCCTGGAAATGAATGCGCGGCCCGGCCTCAACATCCAGATTGCCAACCGGGCGGGTATCTGGCATCGCATTGAAACAATCGACCGCCTCTACAATTCGGACGACGATGCTGAGCGGCGGGCAGCAATCGCTCGCGAGCAGTTTCCGGGCCAGCAGCCGGCAACGTTGCCGCCTGCCGAAGCAGACCCGGCCGTACAACCGAAGTTTGACGGCGAGGCTGCGCCGGCTCGCCGCAATAGTCAGCCGGCTGGCTCTTCCAGCTGATCCGCCAGCCAGTGATCCATGCGTGTTTCGAGCACGAGCAGTGGCAGCGCGCCGCCGCCGAGCAGGGCATCGTGGAACGCGCGTATGTCAAAGCGGTCGCCCAGCGTGCGCTCGGCCTTCGCACGAATCTCAAGTATCTTCAGTTGCCCGATTTTGTACGCAAGCGCCTGCCCCGGCCATGCAATGTAACGGTCGATCTCGTTGATGATATCGAGTTCGGTCTTCGCCGCGTTATCCTTGAAAAAGTCGATCGCCTGCTGACGCGTCCAGCCCTTGTAATGCATGCCGGTATCGACCACGAGGCGCACGGCCCGCCACATTTCATAGGTCAGCGCGCCGAAACGCGAGTACGGATCTTCGTACAGCCCAAGATCGTAGCCGAGGCTCTCGCTGTAAAGGCCCCAGCCCTCGGTAAATGCCGTGAAGCCGGAATATCGGCGGAACTCGGGCATGTCGCCGAGTTCCATCTGCAATGCGATCTGCAGATGATGTCCGGGCACCGCTTCGTGCACGGATAGAACCTCTATTTCGTACTTCGGCCTCACCTCCGGCTTGTAGAGATTGACGTAATAGTAGCCGGCGCGGCTGCCGTCGGCTGCCGGGGGGTTGTAGTAGGCGGTCGTCGTATCCGGTGCGATGTTGTCGGGAATCGCGCGCAGGCCGTACGGGATTCGCGGTAGCTTGCCGAACAGTTTGACGAGTTCCGGATCGATGCGTTTGGAGGTTGCGAGATAGGCCTCGAACAATTCGTCGGGATCGTCGTAATAGAACTGCGGGTCGGTACGCAGGAAATGCAGGAACGCGGCAAAGTCACCGTCAAACTCGAGCTCGTCAATGATCAGCTGCATCTCGGCGCGAATCCGGCTGACTTCGTCGAGGCCGAGGCGATGGATTTCGTCGGGCGTCATTTCGGTAGTGGTGAAATGACGTGTGCGAAATTCATAGTACGCCTCGCCGTTCGGCAACTCGGACGCTCCAATGCTGTCGCGGCTGGCCGGCAGGTAACGCGTATTGAAATAGCGCTCGAAGCGACGGTAGGCCGGGACAATTTCCTCGTCGATGATGGCCGCTGCCGTTGCGCGCAACCGGCGTTGCTCAGCCTCCGGTATCGATTCCGGCAGCTCGCGGAAGGCACCGTAAAACGGGCTGTCCGCGGAGTTCTCGACCAGTTGCTGGCTCAATTGCGCGGGAATTCGCTCCATCAGGATTTTGGGCGGCATGTAGCCCTCTTCGCGGCCTTCTTCCTGCAATGCCATGGTCTGGTCGATATGGGCAGGCACGGCGCGCATGCGGGCAAGCCAGTCCTCGTAATCCGCGACCGAATCGAGCCGCAGGCTTTCGGCGACCGATTCCAGTGATTGCACGCCGCCGCGCTGGTTGATCGGCATCAGGTAGTCGCGGTAGCGATGGCTGTCGATGTCGTCCTGCAGCTCGCGCCTGAACAAGGTGTAGTTGAGCTGATTCGCGGCGCTGAGCTCGGCGTCGTCGATAGCGCGCAGGCGCTGCTGGAAATCGAGGCGCTGCTCCTGGCGCCGCTCGATCGCCTCAAGGCTCAGGTCGCTCCAGCGGTCGTTGTAGCGTTGATCGCCCAGATGCGAGGCCATTACCGGGTTCTCGCTGAGTTGCCATTCCCAGGCGTCATCGAGCAACGCCGCGAAATCGTCATTTGCGTCCGCCGCGGCCGTGACCGGCCCGAACGCGAGAATCAGCATTGGCAAAATTCGTAAGGCCGGCATCGTTATGCTCCACAGTCGACGTTGCCGCATTGTTGCCGGTGCCGGCGCCGCTGGCAACCGGCTTCCCGGTTGGATATGATGCGGCGACTAATCGATAGAGACCGTGGAAGAGACTCCGGCCCGACGGCCGGGGCGCCGAAGGCGCAACTAGCTCGGAAACGCTCAGGCAAAGGGACCGCGGGCTCTGATTAGCTCTGGAGAGCGGCCGGAAACGGTCCACCGAAGGGGTATGCGGTCTTTGCCGCCATCTCTCAGGTCATCGGACAGAGGGGCCATCGATCCGCCTGCCAGCGGCGGCGATCGATGGCCCCTTTTTTTGTTTCCGGAGCAGCAGTCGGTGCCAACGGCGCCGGCAGGGAGAGAGCATGGCACGGCGAACGCCCCTTTACGCACAGCACGTCGCGGCTGGCGCAAGGCTTGTCGATTTCGGCGGCTGGGATATGCCCCTGCATTACGGCTCGCAGGTCGACGAACACAATGCCGTGCGTGCATCGGCCGGTATGTTCGACGTATCGCACATGACAGTGGTCGACGTTGCCGGTACGGCAGCACGTGAGTTCCTGCGACACCTTCTGGCAAACGATGTCGCGCGCCTCCTCGATCCCGGCAAGGCGTTATACAGCTGCATGCTGAATAACGACGGTGGCGTTGTCGACGACCTGATCGTCTACTACCTGAGTGACGGCAATTACCGGCTGGTCGTCAATGCGGCAACGCGCGACAAGGATCTCGCCTGGATCAATGCACAGGCCAATGGTTTCGACGTAACGCTCGACGAGCGCCCGGACCTGGCGATAATTGCGCTGCAAGGCCCCGAAGCACGTTCGATGGCGGCACAGGTGTTGCCGGGCGATGTCCAGGCGGCAGCCGATGCGCTAAAGCCATTTCATGCCAGCGCCAGCGGAGAACTGTTTGTTGCCCGCACCGGATACACTGGCGAAGATGGCTATGAAATCATCCTGCCTGCGACAAGCGCGCCCGACTGGTGGCAGCGTTTTGTCGATGCCGGTCTGCGCCCGGCGGGACTCGGGGCGCGGGATACATTGCGCCTCGAGGCGGGCCTGAACCTGTACGGCACTGATATGGATGAGACAACAACACCGCTGGAATCCGGCCTCAGCTGGACAATTGCATGGGAGCCAGCCGAACGCGCATTTGTCGGCCGCGAGGCTCTGATGCACATCCGCAACGACCGGGCATGCCGTCGCTTCACCGGTCTGTTGCTCGAAGGGCGTGGCGTATTGCGCGGCCACCAGCGCGTAGTCGTCGACGGCAGCGCCGACGGTGAAATCACGAGCGGCGGTTTCTCGCCGACCCTGAAGCGGTCGATCGCGCTGGCGCGCTTGCCCGCAGGTAACGAGGTCCGCGCACAGGTGGACGTGCGCGGCAAATTGCTGGACGTGCGGATCGTGAAGCCACCGTTCGTGCGTCATGGAAAGGCCTGTATTGACCTGTAGTGTTGCAGTATCAAAATCTCAACGATGAGAAAAGGAAATGTAAATGAGTGAATTGCCCGGTGACCTGCGTTATACCAGCGAACACGAATGGCTGCGGCAGGAAGAGGACGGAAGTGTCACGATCGGCATCACGGAGCATGCACAGGATGCACTCGGCGATCTCGTCTATGTCGAGCTGCCGGAAGTGGGCCAGGAACTCGAGAGCGGTAGCGAAATGGCGGTCGTGGAGTCTGTCAAGGCCGCGTCGGATGTCTACGCACCGGTGTCCGGCAACGTGCTGGCTGTCAACGAAACACTGGCGATTGATCCGGAGAAGATCAATAACGATCCTTACGGTGACGGCTGGATAGTGCGCGTGCAGCCAGGCGACGACAGCGTCGATACGATGAGCCCGGGCGAGTACCAGGCATTTCTCGACGATCTCGACGACTGACGACCACACGGGGCCCGCGATTGCCATGCCGTTTATTCCGCATACCGATGATGATGTCCGGCACATGCTCGAGACGATCGGCGTCAGCCGTATCGATACGCTCTTTGACGAAATTCCGGATGACCTGCTGATTGACGACCTGCACGGCGTGCCGGACGCGCTGTCCGAAATGGAAATCGCGCGGCTGATGCGCGCGCGCGCGGCGAAAGATGTCGGCCCGCTGTGTTTCATCGGCGCGGGAGCGTACGAGCATCATATCCCGAGCGTCGTCTGGGACATTGCGACGCGCGGCGAGTTCTACAGCGCCTACACGCCATACCAGGCGGAAGCCAGCCAGGGCACGCTGCAGACCATCTACGAATTCCAGTCGATGATCTGCGCGCTTACCGGGCTCGCGGCCAGCAATGCATCACTTTACGACGGGGCGTCAGCGCTTGCCGAAGCGGCCCTGATGGCAGTACGCGGCAATCGCCGCCCGAAATCGAAGCGCGTGCTGCTCGCCGCCGGCGTCAACCCGGTCTACCGCAAGGTTGCCGAGGCGATAGCGGGTACGCAGGGCCTCGAATTCCCGGTACTGCCAATCGATGCGGCGAGCGGCAACAGCTTGCTCAAAAGCCTTGATGAACAGGACGAAGCGCCCGTCGCCGTCGTTATCCAGCAACCTTCGTATTTCGGCACGCTAGAGGACATCGACCGTCTGACGGACTGGGCGCATGCGCACGGAGCGCTCGTCATTGCTGTCGTAAATCCGACGTCGCTTGCCGTCCTCAAGGCCCCGGCGCAGTGGGGCGAGGCGGGTGCAGACATCGCCTGTGGTGAAGGGCAGCCACTGGGCGTGCCGTTGTCGTCGGGCGGCCCGTATTTCGGATTTATGGCCTGCACCGACAAGCTGTTGCGGCAGATGCCGGGCCGCATCGTCGGCCGCACCACCGATCGGGACGGCAAGCCCGGTTTCACGCTGACGCTGCAGGCGCGCGAACAGCACATCCGGCGCTCCAAGGCGACCTCGAACATCTGCACGAACCAGGGATTGATGGTCACCGCGGCAACAATTTACATGTCATTACTCGGCCACGAAGGCCTGTCGCAGGTTGCGCTGACATCACAGGCGCGTACGGCGAGTCTTGCCGACAAGGCGTGCGCAATCGCAGGTGTCAGCGCCGCCTTCGACGGGCCGCATTTTCATGAAGTAGTGTTGCGGCTGCCGACGGCCGTATTGCCGGTCATCCAACACATGGCTGGGAACGACATCCTTGGTGGACTGGACCTGTCGGCGACACACCCGGATATGGGCAATGCACTGCTCGTTTGTGCCACCGAGACGAAAACGGAGGCAGACATCGATGCCTGGTGCTCGGCTCTGGCAAAAGCGCTGGACCAGGGGTAGCGGCAGCGGAGACCGCAAACATGCAGAAAATCATATTCAATGGCGGCACGTACGCGACGGTCGGCGATTTGCCCACGGTCGGCAGCCGCGCGCCGGACGTATCGCTGGTTAACACCGACCTTGCGGACGTGTCGCTGGCGAATTTCATGGGCAAGCGCAAAATCCTGAACATATTCCCGAGCATCGATACGCCGGTCTGCGCGCGTTCCGTCGAAGTGTTCGACAAGCTGGGTGCCGGCCATGACGACGTGGCCCTGCTGATGGTGTCCTACGACCTGCCGTTTGCCCACAAGCGGTATGCCGATGAGCGCCAGTTGAAACGGGTCATCGGGTTGTCGGCGATACGGCACGCCGGCTTCGGCAATAACTACGGTGTACTGATTGCCGATGGCCCGCTGGCCGGCATGTTTGCGCGCGCGGTCGTCGTGCTGGACGAAAACAATACTGTCGTGCATCGCGAACAGGTGGAAGACCTGGGCAATGAACCGGACTATGACAAGGCCTGGCAGGCGCTGGGAATTGCGGTCGACATCGACGCCGTAACGTAAATTCGACGAAGAAGATAAAATGACTGAACCGCTGATATTCGAGAAATCCCGCGCAGGCCGCCGCGCCTACGCCCAGGCGCCCGCCGCAGCGGTGGCCAACACGCTGCCTGACAGGTTCCTGCGCAACGACAAGCCGCCGTTGCCGGAAGTGTCCGAGCTGCAGGTCGTGCGCCATTTCACACGGCTGTCACAACTCAATTTCTCCATCGACACGCACTTTTATCCGCTGGGTTCGTGCACGATGAAATACAACCCGCGCGCGTGCAACTCGCTGGCAATGCTGCCGGGATTTACAGGACGACATCCGCTCGGGCCGGTAACGCACGGGCAGGGCTTTCTCGAGTGCATGTACGAACTGCAGGAGATGTTGCGGGCCGTAACCGGCATGCAGGCCGTCTCATTGACACCGATGGCGGGTGCACAGGGCGAGCTTGCCGGTGTGGCGATGATTCGTGCCTACCATGCCGCACGTGGTGATTCGGCACGCACCGAGATGATCGTGCCCGATGCCGCGCATGGCACGAATCCGGCCACCGCGACAATGTGCGGTTATACCGTCCGTGAGTTAAAGACCGCGGCTGACGGCGACATCGATATCGACGCGTTGAAGGACGCGGTGGGACCGCAAACAGCCGGTATCATGCTGACCAATCCGTCGACACTCGGTGTCTTCGAACGTCGCATCAGGGAAGTCGCCCGGATCGTGCACGACGCCGGGGGACTGCTCTATTACGACGGCGCAAACCTGAACGCGATACTGGGCAAGGTGCGGCCCGGCGACATGAACTTCGATGTCATACACATGAACCTGCACAAGACGTTCTCTACACCGCACGGTGGCGGCGGCCCGGGATCGGGAGCTGTGGGTGTCGGCAAGCGGCTGCAACCTTTCATGCCGCTGCCGGTGGTTGGCCGGAGCACGAGCGGCGATAAGGCCGGCTACCACTGGCTCACTGAAAAGGACCTGCCCCAAAGTATAGGCCGATTGTCCGGCTTCATGGGCAATGCCGGCGTGCTGCTGCGTGCCTATATCTATATGCGAATGGTCGGCCGCGATGGCATGCGCCGCATCGGTGAATTCGCCACGCTCAACGCCAATTACCTGCAAGCCCGTCTCAAGGCAGCTGGATTCCGGCTGGCATTTCCGGAGCGGCGCGCCAGCCACGAATTCATTGTGACCCTCAAAAAGGAAGCGAAGTCGCTGGATTTGACGGCAATGGATATTGCCAAGGCATTGCTTGACCATGGCTTTCATGCACCGACCACTTATTTCCCGTTGCTGGTGCCCGAGTGCCTGCTGATCGAACCGACCGAAACAGAAAGCAAGGAAGCGCTTGATCGATTCGCCGATGCGATGATTGCCATTGTCAACGAGGCAACGGCCGAACCCGGCAAACACAAGGATGCACCATTCACATTGCCGGTGCGCCGGCTGGACGACGTCAAGGCCGCGCGCAGCCTCGATCTTGCGTGGCGCCCGGCCCAGGGCGGTACCCCGGACTGAGACCTGTTACGCCGCGGCCGCTGCCAATTGCGGCATAATGGCCCGCTGTGGCGCCCGGGGCTTCAACGATGCCGGTCTGTCCGGTTGCCAATTAGGCGGAATGCCGGGGAACCGCATCGCCCGTATCAAGTCCAGAGTACATGGCCGCGCGGCCTGTCATCATTATTGGCAACAATTGGGTAATTATGCTGAATCGTATTGTATGGATAGCGGTGCTCGCTGCACCGCTGATGCCGGCTCTTGCCGCCGAAGAACCTGGCTGGAAAAGCACGCTCGAACGTATCTCGAGCGGCGTCGTTTCAATTCGTGTCGACAGCACACGCGCGTTTGATACCGAATGGAACTCTTCGACGCAGGCGACGGGCTTCGTCGTCGATGCGGAGCGCGGGCTTATACTGACCAACAGGCACGTTGTAACGCCGGGGCCGGTAGTTGCCGAGGCGGTATTCCTGAACAACGAGGAAATCGCGCTGACTCCGGTCTACCGTGATCCGGTGCACGATTTCGGCTTCTTCCGTTACAACCCGGATGACCTCAAGTACATCGTACCGGCGGAGCTGCCGCTGGTGCCGGGTGCGGCGGGCATTGGCCGCGAGATTCGTGTCGTGGGCAATGATGCCGGCGAGCAGCTGTCGATCCTGTCCGGCACCATAGCGCGTCTCGATCGCAATGCGCCGGTATACGGGCGTGGCAAGTACAACGACTTCAATACGTTTTACTACCAGGCCGCATCGGGTACTTCCGGCGGCTCGTCCGGCTCGCCGGTGATCGATATCGATGGGCAGGTGGTCGCATTGAACGCTGGCGCGAACAATTCGGCTGCCAGCAGTTTCTTTCTGCCGCTCGATCGCATCCAGCGTGCGATGCACCTGTTACAGAAGGGCGAGACCGTCTCGCGCGGCACGCTGCAAACAGTTTTCCAGCGCCAGACCTACGATGAACTGGCACGGCTCGGCCTGCAACCGGATACCGAAGCGCTGGTCCGGCAACGGGACCCGGCACTGACGGGCATGCTGACAGTATCGCAGGTAATCCCGAAGTCGCCGGCGGATGGCAAGCTGCAACCCGGCGATATCCTCATCCGGATTAACGGCGAACTCGTCACCGAATTCGTGCCGCTTGCCGGCGTGCTCGATACAAATGTCGGTGAGATGGTAAGCATTGAACTGGAGCGCGGAGGCCGCAAAATTTCCGAGGAGGTTTCCGTCACAGACCTGCACGCCATTACGCCGGATCAATACCTCGAATTCGGTGACGCGATCGTCAACAACCTGTCCTACCAGCAGGCAAGGCACTACAACGAAAAAGTTGGCGGTGTCTATGTCGCCAACCCCGGCTATACTCTTTCTCGCGCCGCGATTCCGCGCGGTGCAGTCATCTCCGAAGTGGGCGGCGAACCAGTCGCAAATATTTCGGAGCTCGAATCGGAACTCGACGCACTGGCTGACCGGGAGCGCACCACGGTTCGCTTCACTACGATCGACGACCCGCGCAACAGCATCGTGCGTGCGATCGAGATGGATCGCACCTGGTTTCCCCTGCGGCGCTGCATGCGCGACGACCATACCGGGCTATGGCCATGCCGCGACCTCGGGCCGGGTCCGGACGAGGCGAAGCTCGAACCCGGCACCACGCGGTTCCCCCAGTACGAGGATGCGCGTGTCGATGCAGTCGCGCCGTCATTGGTCATGGTCAATTTCGACCTGCCGTACACGGTATCCGGCGTTGCCGACAGGCACTACTACGGTACCGGGCTGATCGTTGATACCGAGCGCGGTCTCGTCGTCGTCGACCGCAATACCGTGCCGGTTGCCATGGGTGATGTTGGTATTACTTTTGCCGGTTCACTGGAAGTCCCCGGCAAAGTGGAATTCATTCATCCGCTGCACAACCTTGCCGTCGTCTCCTACGATCCGGAGCTTATTGGCGAGACGCCGGTACGCGCTGCTCGTTACGACACCCGCCGCTTGACCTCCGGCGACAAGGTCTGGGTTGTCGGGCTGAAAGGCGATCACCAGATTGCTTACCAGGCCAGCACAGTCTCATCCGTCGATCCGCTGAACCTGCCGCTGTCACGCACGCTGCGCTTCCGTGACAGCAACCTCGAAGGCATCGCCCTGGTGAACGCGCCAGAGGATTTTGACGGCGTGCTGATCAACGACAAGGGCGAAGTCAGGGCGAAGTGGTCAAGCTTTGCCGTATCCGGCGGCGGTGACGCAACCCAGTTCAACCGCGGTATCAGTAGCGAACTCGTGAAGGAGATGGTCGAGACGGTGCGCTCGGATGCGCCGATGTACTCGCTGGAAATTGAGCTCGGCTATACGCCGCTGTTCGCCGCGCGCAAGCTCGGACTCGACGAGGACTGGCTGAAGAAGCTGGAGCGGCACGACCCGAAGGGCCGGCGCGCACTTGGTGTTGACCGCATCGTCGCCGGCACGCCGGCCGCGGCAGCATTGCGCAACGGCGACATGATCCTTGCCATCGATGGCGAGATCGTCTCGACGTTCCGGGAATTCGAGCGGGCAGCTGACAAGCCGCGCGTCAATGTCACTCTCTGGCGCGACGGCCGCGAAATGAGCCTGGAAATGGACACCGTGGTACTGGACGGCGAAGGCATCGGCAGGGCGATCTCCTGGGCCGGTGCATTGCTGCAGGAACCACACCGGGCCATGGCGGCACAGCGCGGCATCGAGCCAACCGGCGTCTACGTGGCGTTTTTCAGTTACGGGTCGCCGGCGACACGCTATGGCCTGTGGGCCGGCCGGCGCATCGTCGCCGTCAACGATACAGATACTCCCGATTTACAGGCGTTCATCGATGCGATTGCCGGCAAAAAAGACCGGGAATCCGTGCGGCTGAAGACGGAGACCTGGAACGGCGCCGTAGAGGTGATCACGCTCAAACTCGACAATCATTACTGGCCGGCCTATGAGATACGCCGCACGGCAAACGGGTGGCAACGAGCCGTGATCGGCTGATCTTCCCCAATGCCATCACCACGCTCCCTGGCAAGGCTGCTTGCTGCAGTGCTCACGCTGGTACCGCTGTCGCTGCCTAACGCACAGACACTTTACAGGTACCAGGACGACTCGGGAGCCTGGGTTTTTACCGACCGGGTGCCGCCCGCGGATACCGATGCAGAATCACAGTCGCTTCCCGGTGCCACGGACGCGGGTGAGGTCACCGTGTCGCGACGCCTGGATGATGGTCGGTTATTGCTGACCGCACACAACGGTACGCGCACGCCGGTGCAGTTCAGCCTCGAAATTGATGCATTGCACTACGTGGCATTACTCGCACCCGAAGCTCCGCGCGAATGGGTCATTGGCGCACAGGACAGCATCGAGATTCTGTCGGTCGAGGCGTCCACCGGTATCGCCGCACCCGGTGTCGACTATCGTTATCGCTGGTTTCCCGGCGACCCGGAAGCCGAACACCGTCCGGACACGCTTTACCGCGCACCTTACGCGGTCGCGTCGGGGCACCCCGTAACACAGGCCTGGCCGGACACGAATACACACACGACCCTCGCAAGCCAGCATGCGATCGACATCGCGATGCCGGTCGGGACCGACATCCATGCGGCCCGGGGCGGCCTGGTCTTCGAGGTCGAGAGCAGCGAATTTAGCGCCGGACTCGACCCGGGTCTCGGCACCGCCAACCGGGTGCGTATCCTGCACGACGACGGTACGATCGCGATTTACGCGCACCTGAGTCGCAGCTCGGTCAGGGTGCGCGCCGGTGAACGCGTCGAACGCGGCCAGTACATTGCGGATTCCGGCAATACCGGCTATTCGAGCGGACCGCATCTCCATTTTGCCGTCATGCGCAACGCCGGTTTTGAAATGCAGTCGGTACCGGTGCAATTTGCCAGCCGCGACGGCGCGGCGGTATCGGCACGTACCGGCGAGCGGCTGTACGCCTGGTAACGAACGACTGACTGCAATCGCATGTCAGCGGCTTTCCGCAAATTCACTCAAGGCTGCCGCGAGGTCGTCGAACGTATCGAACGGCAGTGAACACTGGCTGCCCGTGCACCGGTAGGCAATCGTGTGGCCGGGTCGAGCCGCGCGCTCTGCCAGTGCGCCGGGCAGCGCTGCCTCGTCCGCCGGTATCGCAAATACCAGCCGGCGTGGGGCGTAAAGGCGCAACGCTGCGTCACGCCAGCGACTTGCCTCGTCATACGAGCCGCGAATGATGATGATCTCCGGATGATGGACATACTCCTCGAGTGCCGTCAGCAGCGACACGTGGGCGTGCGGATGTTGCTCGATAGCCTGCCATGCGTTGCCGAGTGAGCGTTCGGCGGCATCAAGGTAGCGGGTTTCGCCGAGCAGGAAGCCCAGCCGCTGCAAACCGAACGCGGCGATGCCGGCGCCGGACGGCACGGCTTCGTCGGCCAGCGGTTTGGGGCGATGCATCAGGGTTTCATGGTCATCAGCGGTAAACCAGAAGCCGCCATCGGCCTCGTCGAGGAAATGTTCGAGCAGCAGATCGGCAAGTGACACGGCAAAGCCGAGATGATCGCCACGCCAGCCGCTTTGCAACAGCTCCAGCAATGCATCCAGCATGAACGCGTGATCATCCAGGTACGCCGGAAATCGTGCACTGCCATCCTTGTAGCTGGCACGCAGCCGCCCGTCCTGCACAAGGTGCGTGCGCACGAAGTCTGCCGCGCCATGCGCCGCATCGACCAGGTCAGGTCGTTGCAACGTGCGTCCGGCGATTGCCAGCCCGCGTATGGCCAGTCCGTTCCACGCCGTCAGCTGTTTTTCGTCACGGGCGGGCGCTATGCGCGCTTGCCGAACGGTGAGCAGACGATTGCGTGCACCGTCTACCAGGTTACGCACGTCTTCCACGCTGGCCGGCACATCGCGTGCGATGTCGTCGAGTGACTCATGCACCGTCAGGTGCCAGCGTTGCTCGAAATTCGCTTCGGTATGCAGTCCAAAGCGGCGTGCAAAGACATCGTATTGACGCGGTTCGAGCACGGCGCGCACATCCTCTGGCGTCCAGACATAGTAGCGGCCTTCTTCGCCCTCCGAGTCAGCATCACGCGCGGCGTAAAAACCGCCCTCCGGCGCGCGCATGTCCGACAGCAACCAGTCCGCGGTTTCATTCGCGACCCGCTCGAACAGCGGCTCGCCCGTCGCAAGTGCTGCCTGCGCATACAGGGCGAGCAACGGACCATTGTCGTAGAGCATCTTCTCGAAGTGCGGAATCTGCCACCCGCGATCAACAGCGTAACGGCAGAAACCGCCGCCGAGATGGTCATAAATCCCTCCCTCGGCCATGCGCGTCAGTGTCAGCGACACCATGAACAGGGCTTCGACGTCCACATCATCCCCGCTGGCACTGGCACGCCAGTGACGCAGCAGGCGGTCGAGTGTTGCCGGGTGCGGGAACTTGGGCGCACCGCCGACGCCGCCGTATTCGCGGTCAAACTGCCCGCCGATTCGCTGCCGGCCGCCTGCAATCGGGGCGGCATTCAATACGGCGGCATCACTGCCCTGCGGGACGAGGCGCGTGAAGATGTCCTGCAGCTGCTGGCCCTGGCGCTGAACCTCGTCACGGTGTTCCGCGTAGTATTCAGCCACCCTCTGCAGCAGTTCGCCGAACGCAGGCATGCCGTAGCGCGCGTCCTTTGGAAAATATGTGCCGCCAAAGAACGGCCGCTGGTCCGACGGATTGATGAACATTGTCAACGGCCAGCCGCCTGGCCGCTGCGTTAGCAACTGGTGCGCAAGCTGGTAAATCTTGTCGAGGTCGGGACGCTCCTCACGATCAACCTTGATGTTGATGAACAACCGGTTCATCAGTTCTGCCGTCGCCTCGTCCTCGAATGACTCGTGCGCCATCACATGGCACCAGTGGCAGGCCGAGTAACCAACGGACAGCAGGATGGGCTTATCCGCCCGGCGGGCGAGTGCCAGTGCTTCGTCGTCCCAAGGGTGCCAGTCAACCGGGTTGTCGGCGTGCTGCAGGAGGTAAGGGCTGGACTCGGCCGCCAGGCGATTCTGTCGGTTTGCGGGTGCCATGCGGTGATAAGGCCGGATTGCTGCGGATACGGGCACTATACCGGACGTAACCAGGCGACGCGTGGGGTGCTGGACTCACGGCCTGATATTCGGCAAGCTTCCGCCGATGCTGACCTACCCCGAAATCGATCCGGTCATTTTCTCGATCGGCTTCATCAAGGTGCGCTGGTACGGGCTGATGTACGTTTTCGGCTTCGCCGCGGCGTGGTGGCTCGCGCGGCGACGCGCCAGTGCAAGCCACTCGCCGATTCGTCCGCAACAGGTCGACGACCTGATTTTCTACGGCATGATCGGAGTCATAGTGGGTGGACGGCTGGGTTACAGCCTGTTCTACGGCTGGAACGATTTAATATCCGACCCGCTTTACCTGTTCAAGATCACCGAGGGCGGCATGTCGTTTCACGGCGGCCTTGCCGGCGTCATGGTCGCGCTGTGGCTTTACGGCCGCCGTCTCGGGCGGCGGTTCTGGGAGATGACTGATTTCGTCGCGCCAATCGGACCGCTGGGTCTCGGATTCGGCCGTATCGGCAATTTCATAAACGGCGAATTGTGGGGCAAGCCGACCGACGTGCCGTGGGGTTTCAATGTCAACGGCCAGACATTGCACCCGTCGCAGCTGTACGAGGCGCTGCTCGAGGGCTTCGTGCTGTTCGTGATTCTGTGGCTGTACTCGGCGAAAGCGCGGCCGTACCGCGCCGTATCCGGGCTGTTCCTTGTTCTTTATGGCGTGTTCCGGTCGTTCATCGAGTTCTACCGCGTGCCCGATGCACACCTCGATTACCTGGCATTGGGCTGGGTGACAATGGGCCAGATCCTGAGCCTGCCGATGATCCTGCTTGGATTCGTACTGCTGTTTCTTGCCTGGCGCGACAGCCGTGGGCAACCGGTGACAGCCTGACATGAAACAGTACCTGGCGCTGATGCGGGAGGTACGCGAGCGCGGCACCCGCAAGGAGGACCGCACCGGCACCGGCACGCTCAGTGTGTTTGGCCACCAGATGCGTTTTGACCTGAACGCCGGCTTTCCGCTCGTCACGACGA